>CAYSQB010000014.1:0-28507 GCA_964433085.1 uncultured bacterium | reverse complement strand
AAATGGTGCGGAGAGAGAGGGATTCGAACCCCCGTTACTCTAAGAGTAAACCGCATTTCGAGTGCGGCGCATTCAGCCAGACTCTGCCATCTCTCCTTTTATAAATTTACAGACATCTATAGGAATCTTAAAACATCCTATCTTATTAATTCTTACTTAAATTAAAGGTGTTTAATATTATTGAATAATTGCCGATAATATGCAAGGTAGTTTATTGTTTTTTTATAAAACAGGAATTGTAGTAAAATATGAAGAACCCTTTTAAGAAAAAAAAGAAAGAAGAGAAAAAGGTTGAGAATAAAACCAAAAAACCTTCTATGGAGGAGATGAGAAGCGTTCCTCAGCCAAGGCGTTCTGCACTTAATGAACCAGCAATACTAAAAGAGGATATTCCCATGAGTGATAATGAATATAAATTAAACCATTTAGTGGAAACTGAATTAAATGTGATTCAGAAAAAAGCAAAATCCCTGCACCTAAAATCTGAAGAAGGTTTTACTGAAAAATCAGATGATAATTACTGGAAAGTGAGCGTGAACGAGTTTATGAGATATATCAATCAACGGTCACAGATAATTATTGATCAATTATCAAAAAAATCACATGCCGTTGATATTGACATAGATGATTCCGGTGAATAAATAAAATTATACAATACAAAATATCTGGAAGATAATTATTTTTAGTTAATTACGTTTTTCTAAAAAATACGCACTTAAAATATCCCTGCATGTTTCCTCAAGGATACCTCCTTTTACGATGACAGTATTGTTAAGAATAGGATCTCCACACAAGTTGTAAATCGAACCACAGCATCCTGCATCGTTATCATAGCAACCAAACACAATCATTTTAAGTCTGCTGTTCAGTATGGCTCCTGCACACATAGCACAGGGTTCTTTTGTTACAAATAAAATTCCTTCTTCCAATCTCCAGTCTCCAAGTGTATTTGATGCTGCGGTAATTGCAATCATTTCAGCATGAGCAGTTGAATCTGAAAGTGTTTCACATTGATTATGTCCTTTGCCAATGATCTGGTTATTTAGAACTACGATTGCACCAATTGGAACTTCATCGAGTTCATAAGCTTTTTTTGCTTCGGAAAAGGCATAATTCATGAAGATACATAATTGTTTTTTATTCACTGAAAATCAGCAGTTTTAAGAATGATTGTACGCCCGAAGGGAGTTGAACCCCTATCTAAGGAACCGGAATCCTTTATTCTATCCATTGAACTACGGGCGCAATAATATGATAAATTTAATTCTATTAGTTAAGGAACATTCATAATTCGTTCAGCAGCTTCCACTGTATTTTCAACCAGCATGGCAATAGTCATGGGACCCACACCTCCAGGGACTGGTGTCGCAGCCGAAATATTTTCTTGTATAGAATGCCAATCTGCATCACCTACTAAAATATAGCCTCTTTCATTATCAGCTTTCAGCCTATTAATTCCCACATCAATAACAACCGCCCCTTTTTTAAGCATCTTTCCTTTTAGAAATTCGGGAATTCCAATTGCAGATATGACTACATCTGCAGAAGAAGTATAGCCTTGGATATTTGTTGTTCCAGAATGGCATACGGTTGTGGTAGCGTTTGCACCTATTTTCTTTAGACTTGTTAGGAGAGACATAGGTCTTCCTACAATATTACTTCTTCCTAAAATTACTACATGTTTTCCGTTAAGATTAATATTATAATGCTCAAAAATTCTCATAATACCCTTTGGAGTGCATGAGATAAATCGTGGATGACCAATTGATAATAGTCCAACATTTTCGGGATGAAATCCATCTACATCCTTATTGGGGGAAATCAGATGCAGAATATTTAAATCATTAATGTGTTTTGGAAGCGGAAGTTGTAATAAGATACCATGAATATTTTTTGCGTTGTTCAAGGCCTGAATATTCCTGATTAATGTTGTTTCATCAATGGAGTTTTCAAAGTGAAATGTTTTGGAATGCAAGCCTAGCGATTTAAATTTCTTTGTTTTTGAATTAACGTAAATTTTAGAGGCAGAATCATCTCCAACTAGAATAACTGCAAGGCACGGAGTGATACCTTTTTCCTTTAAGGAATTGATTCGGGGGTTTAAATCTGAATAAACTTTCCGACTTACGTCTTTACCGGAAAGTATGTTTACCATAGACAATGACCCAAGTAACTAAACTAGGGATTCATCTATATATTCAACAAGAGATTGAATTCGATCATCGATATCCTCAGTGTCAACAGTTGATGAGGTTTTCTTAGAAAACAATTCATCAGCGATATTCATAGCAGTTAAAATTGCGATCCGTGATGTGGATTGATCAGAAGCTAATCCTTTCTTCACTTCTTTCATCCTTTTGCTAACATATTCAGCAACTTCCTTTATATATTCAGGATCAGCTGGTGCCTTAACTGTATATTCATGTCCAAAAATACTGACACGTACAAGGGATTTTTGTTCGTCTTCCATTATCCTATTCTTCTTCCAGAATAGCAAGAAGATTTTTTACTTTCAATTCAATTTTTGCCAATTTATTGGTTAGATTGAGGGTTCCTACCTCAGTTGATTGGGATATCTCCCGAATATTCTTTAGTTCAGATACAAGTTGTTTCACTTTATCTTCAAGGATTTCGAAATTTTCTGTTCCACTCATACTCTTAATTCTGCTTTAAATTTCGATGTCACGTTTGTAATAATCTCATCAATGATTGAATTAATCTCTTTATCTTCGAGTGTTTTTGTTTTACTTTGAAAAATCATTTTGAAAACGATGCTCTTTTTATCATTTCCAAGTGAATCATGTCTGTATAAATTTACGGGATTTATCCATTTTAACAAGCCTTTACCTGAGTTTTTTATATAAGTTACAATTTCACCGGAATCAATGCTATTGGATAGTATAAGATTTATTTCTCTTTCAATTTTTGGATATTTTGAAATAGGGATATAAGGTGTGACAACTTTCATATATTTCAGGAGGTGATTTGTCATCAATTCAAAACCATACACATCTTGGAGATTACTATTCATTTTATTTTTTATAAAACTATTTGATATTTTCCCAAATTTTCCAATTTTTGTTTTTTTAAGGTTAATGGAAAATCCAGGTGTAAATAAGCAGTCATTTTCTGATAATATTTTTATATTACGATGAGTTATCTTCCACATTAAGGCTTCTATATGACCTTTTAAAGTGAATATTGAATGAATATTTGTATTTTTCTGTTTATGAATGGTTTTAGGGGAGGCCAAACCATAAAGAATTCCGCTTATCATCATATATTCTTCCCTAGCTTTTCCCTCTATAATATGAACATTTCCCATTTCAAACAACTGAATGTTTTTTCTATCATTGTTAATATTGTAATTCAAGGTGTCGATTAATCCAGGAATGAGGGTAGTTCTTAAATGAGTCATTTTATCACTTTGTGGATTCATGATAATTACAGATTTTCCGTTGGTTTGAGAAATAGTTTCAGATTGCAATGAATTTGAATAACACTGATTATATCCTAACCCTTTAAAAATATTCTGAATAAATTTTGTTTCATATTGAGGGTCTTGTATATTGACATTTAATAGACCGGAGAATGTAGTACCGCTGGGTATGTTATCATAACCGTACATACGAATTATTTCCTCAATGAGATCTATCTCTCGTATAAGATCAGGACGAAATGAGGGTGGGATACATTCCCATATCTCCCTTCCCCTAGATATAATTTCAATACCCAACTTATCTAAGGTGTTTTGAATGAATTTATTGGGAATTTGTATTCCGGATAGTTGGTTAACACGTTGTAAACTTAATTGTACCTGTGGTTGAGATATCTTTTTAGGATAGGTGTCTGTCATATTGGACACCAATTCGCCTCCGCAAAGGTCCTTCACTAGATCAACAATTATCCAGAAAGCGGTTACACATCCATTCGGATCGGCACCACGTTCAAAACGTTTTGATGATTCCGTAGTCATATCAAGATATTTCGCTCCTTTTCGGATGGTTATAGGATCAAAATATGCTGATTCAATGAGGACGGATTGAGTTTGGTCAGAAACTGCAGATTTTTCTCCTCCCATAATTCCTGCAAGAGCTACTGGATCTTTTCCATTGGTAATGAGTAAATGATCTTTTGTAAGTTCACATATCTGACCATCAAGTGTAGTAATTTTTTCACCGGAAATTGCTTTTCGTACTATTATACTATTATTAGGAAAATATTTTAAATCAAAAATATGTGAAGGATGTCCCATTTCAAGCAGAACATAATTGGAAATATCAACCAAAATATTAATGGGGCGCATTCCAGCTGAATTTAATGAATCTGCGATCCAGGATGGTGATGGTCTCATTTTAATATTATTCATTATACCAGTAATATATCTGGGGCAGCAATTTTTATTCTTCAATTTGATATCGATAGTAAAATCGGATTTTGCTTGTGTTATGTTGAAGGATATATTTTTTAAAGTTCTATTACATTTTGTAGCTATTTCTCGTGCAATTCCAAAATGGGACATGGCATCAGGCCTATTTGGAGTTATGTCTACTTCAAGTGTCTCCAGAAAAGGAGAAATACATTTAGAGAGTGGAAGTCCGGGATCAATATTTGAATCCAACGTCATAATTCCTTCATGTTCATCAGAAATACCAAGTTCTTTTTCAGAACAGATCATTCCTTCGCTTTCACTTCCTCGAATTTTCACTTTCTTTATCTTAATTCCATTTGGAAACTCTGTTCCTACTTGTGCAAAGGCAACAGTTAGTCCAGCACTTACATTTGGTGCACCACAGACAACTTGTTTTTCTTCAGTTCCATCGTGAACATGACATAGCTTGAGTTTATTTGCATTTGGATGGGGAATACAGTGTGTAATTTTGGCTGTAACGATATTTTTATTTTTCCAAATTGATTCTGAAATTTCTGTTTCGAAACCAAGCATAGTTAGAAGGTCTGCTAACTCCGCGGTTGATTCAGGAATATCTACAAATTTTCTAATCCAGTGAACGCTAAATTTCATCAGAATTGTTCCAAAAACCTTAGGTCATTCTTATAAAAGAGACGAATATCATTTATTTTGTATTTTAACATTGCCATACGTTCTATACCCAATCCAAAGGCGTAACCATCCCATTGCTCCGAATCATACCCAACATTATTTAGTACCTGTGGATCTACCATTCCGCATCCTAATATTTCCATCCATTGGTTACGCTCATCATCCCATAGATCAACTTCAGCACTGGGTTCAGTAAATGGAAAGAAACTGGGTCTGAATCGGATTTTTGTATCACGTCCAAAAAGGGAATGGATGAAATATTCCAATGTTCCTTTTAACTCTGAAAAGGTAACATTCTTGTTAATATATAAGCCCTCAATCTGATGAAAAAGACAATAGCTTTTATAGCTGATTGCTTCATTGCGATATACTCTTCCTGGTACAATGTATTTTAAAGGAGGCTCCATATTTTCCATAAGATGAATTTGGACATTAGATGTATGAGTACGCAATACGGTGCTTTTATCAATAAAAAAGGTATCTTGCATATCACGTGCCGGATGATGCCTGGGAATATTTAAGGCATCAAAGTTATGATACTCATCATCAATCTCTGGACCGTATGCTATCGAAAATCCGATGGAGGTAAAAATGGACTTGATTTCGTCCATTATTGTTTCCAATGGATGAGATGTACCGATATTATATGGAATTCCAGGGAGCGTATAATCTACATGTTTGTTCTCTTCATAACATATATCAGCAGAAATTGATTTTTTTACATTATCATAAAGAGATTGGCACTCATATTTAAGTTCATTTATACGTTTTCCCAATAAAGGTTTTTCTGCATCAGAAATTTGGCCTATCTTATTGAAAAGTGAAGTGATTTCACCTTTCCTTCCCAGATATTGAATACGAAGTAATTCTAGCTTATCTGATGTAATTCCGGGAGATGTAAAAGCGGATTTGAAGGCAGATTTAATTGTCTTCAAATCCGATTCAAATGACATGTTTATTTGAGGTTTTCTATGAGCCTTGAAAATGCATCTGGATCGTTCATAGCCATATCTGCAATGACTTTTCTGTTTAGTTCAATTCCTTTAGCTTTGAGATTAGCGATAAATGTTGAATAAGACATATTATGAAGCCTTGTAGCCGCGTTTATACGAGTAATCCATAACCTACGGAACATACGTTTTTTTTGACGCCTGTCTCTGTATGCATATAACCCAGCTTTGGATACAGCTTCCTTTGCAGATTTGAAATTGCGACTCCTGGCACCATAGTAGCCTTTTGCCTGCTTTACTACCTTTCGATGTCGTCTGTGTCTAGGCACAGAACTATTTGCTCTTGGCATACTTATACTCCTTTATTCACAGATCATTCGACGAACCTTTTTAGAGTCCTGCGATGAAATAATACTTGGTTGACGCATTTTCCTTTTTACACTCTTACTCCGTCTGATAAGCATATGTCTATGGTTTGCTTTATTCCGTCTCAGTTTACCTGATCCAGTTACTTTGAACCGTTTTGAGGCACCGCGGCGGGTTTTCATTTTTGGCATATTTTTTCTCCTACTTTCCCGTAAACATCATCACTATTCGTCTTCCTTCGAGTGGACTTTGTTTTTCTAAAACTGCAACTTCATTAAGAATTGCAACTATTTTATTCAAAACATCTTCCCCCAAATCAATTCTGGACATTTCACGTCCCCGAAACATCATAGTGACCTTTAATTTAAAACCTTCCTTTAGAAATTTTTTACCCATATTTAATTTATTATCAAGATCATGTTTATCAATTCTAGGCCTGATCCTGATTTCTTTAATTTTAACGACATGTTGTTTCTTTTTACTTTGATGCTCTTTCTTTTTTGCTTCATATTTCATTTTACCATAATCAAGGATTCTACAAACAGGTGGTTTTGAATTTGGAGCAACTTCAACTAAATCCATTCCTACATTTTCAGAAATTATTATGGCTTCATCAATAGAGACAATACCCAATTGTTGACCTTCATTATCAATAAGACGGACTTCTTCCGCATTAATAAATTCATTTATTTTAATATCATTTAAGTCTGCGATAAGTTAGTTCTCCTCTGGTTTATTTCAAGCGTCAGTACTTCACTAAGTTCAGTTAATGTCATTTCTTGTTGTTCTTTCATAAATCTTTTTCTAACAGTTACTGTCTTATTCTCATTTTCTTTAGGGCCGATAATTAACATTATATTAATTTTTAATAGTTCTGATTCACGAATTTTAGCACCAATTTTATCTGATTTATTATTTAATTCTGCTCTAATTCCTAGTTCTAATAATTTTTTATAAATTTGTGTTGCATATTTTTGTGTTTTTTCTGATATAGGCAGAACAATGACCTGTATTGGAGCAAGCCACAATGGGAAATTACCTCCGAAATGTTCTATTAAAAAACCAATGAATCTTTCATGGGTACTGAGTGGAGCTCGATGAATACAAATGGGTGTTATTTCCTCACCAGAAGGAGATGTATAAGTTAAGTCAAAACGTTTTGGAATAGCAAAATCTACCTGATTTGTTGCTAAGGTAAATTCTTTTCCTATTGCGCTCCATACTTGAACATCTACTTTTGGACCATAAAATGCCGCTTCTCCCTTTATTTCAACAAAATCGATATTGCCACTTTGTAAAGCGTTGCGAACGGCATCTTCAGTCTTAACCCATAATTTTGGTTCGTTGACATATTTTTTTCCCAAACCGTCAATATCATGTACACTGAGGCGCATTTGATATTTTTCAATTCCAAAGATATCAAAGTAGGCAAGGTAAAGATTACATACCGCTAAAAATTCATCATGAAATTGTTCCTCAGTACAATAAATATGAGCATCATTCATTTGCATACTGCGAACACGCATTAATCCAAATAATTGACCAGACTTTTCATATCGGTAGCATGTACCATATTCAGCCATTCTGATAGGAAGATCTCTGTAACTTTTTGGAGACGAAGAATATATTTTATGATGGTGGGGACAATTCATCGGTTTTACATAATATTCTGTGCCATCAATCTCCATGGCTGGAAACATGGAATCCTTATAATGTTCTAGATGGCCAGATCTTTCGTAAAGTATTCCTTTAGTTAAATGAGGTGATCTGACACGTTGATAGCCCGCTTTTCGTTCAGTATCTTTTGCTAAATTTTCTAATTCTTCAACAAGAATTGTTCCATTTGGTAACCACAATGGTAGACCTGGCCCTACCTCATCATCAAATGAAAATAAATTTAATTCTTTCCCTAATTTTCTATGATCCCTTTTTTTTGCTTCTTCTATCAGAATTAAATAAGATTTTAATTCTTTTTTTGAAGAAAAGGCAGTACCATAAATTCGTTGTAAAACTTTATTATTTTCATTGCCCCTCCAGTAGGCACTAGACGAATCTAGTAATTTAAAATGTCTTATCATTTCTGTATTTGGTAGATGAGGCCCCCTACATAAATCGATAAATGAATTCTGACTATAGACAGTGATCTTTTCCTTTGGATCAATGTCGCTAATAATCTCAACTTTGTAAGATTCATCCTTTTTGTTAAATAAATCAATTGCTTCATCTCTTGACATTTCAAAATGAGTTATTTCCTGTTTCTGTGAAGCCAGTTCTCGCATTTTATTTTCAATATTCTCTAAGTCTTTTTCTGTGAAAGGAACTTCAACATCAAAATCATAATAAAATCTATTTTCAATGGTGGGTCCAATTGTGATTTTTGCTTTTGGAAACAAGATTTTAACTGCCTGCGCCATAAGATGAGCGGTGCTATGTAACAATATATCATGACCTTCTTCTGAATTTATGGTCACAAATTCTATTTCTGAATCTTCAGTAATATTATAATTTATATCATATAATTCACAATTAACTTTTACAGCAATGGAGTCCTGAGCTAATCGAGCACCAATTTGGGTAGCTATTTCATATGAAGAAACACCTGAGGAAAACTCTTTGGTAGACTTATCAGGTAATGTTATAGTTACTGAACTCATGAGTTAAAAAAATATAGCGTTATATATAGAAATTGATATGAGGTAAAAATATTAGATGGAGCAATTGAGTTGCTCAATCAAACAATAAAAATATAGTAAAAATATTATCCATTCAATAATTAATTATTTAGTGGGCGATGACAGAGTTGAACTGCCGACCTCTACGATGTCAACGTAGCGCTCTAACCAACTGAGCTAATCGCCCCATTTGTGACTAAATTGGGTTGGCAAATCTAACTATAGCTTATACATGAAAAAATATTAAATGTAACCTCAATCAGAAAGACCTTCTACTGTAAAAACATCATTATAGGCCTGTTTATCAGACAAATAATTCAAGGCTTTCTTTACATCTATATCGCGGTTAAAAGATTCTATAAATCTACCATGCACTCCATCAAAATGATTAGCAAATTCCAGTAATATTCTATGATAAATGTCCTGTGATTCAACTGAAAATAAACCACCTTCTTTTTTCTTAAAAAATTGATCTATTTTTTTGAATGCTAAAAGTAGATCGACATCAGTACTGTCCATAGCTAATAGCTTTTCCTTTGTATCATTATAAAGTTTTTCACCGGAAAGTATAACATCAATTTCTTTTTTTTCAAGAAATTGAGAGAAGTCATCCAACAAAAATGTATTTTCCTTTACATGATTTGAACTTTGATAATTATTCTTCTCCTGTTGAACAAATGAGAAAAATAGACCTTTTCTCCAACAGGCTGTGGTTAAGGAACCATATTCTGGTACTTTTACAATCAAATCTGGTGTAATTCCTCCACCCCCCTTTACAATACGTCCTTTAGTTGTAGAAAATATAGAATCAACTGTATTTGCATCAGTAACAATATCATCATCTAGGTATCCTTCTTTTTGAATTAATCGTCCGCTTGGAATAAAATATTTTGCTGTTGTTAGTTTTAATGATCGTTTTTGATCCAATGGATAGACACTTTGAACCAAGCCTTTTCCAAAGGACTTTCTTCCAATAATAATACCTCGGTCTAAATCTTGAATAGTACCAGAAACTATTTCACTTGCAGATGCGCTACCATTATTTATCAATATGGCTAATTTAATATTTTCTGGCACTATAGGATCTTTTTTTGAATAAAATTCTCGATTGGATTTTTTTATCCTTCCTTTTGTTGATAAAAGTAATTCACCTTTAGGAACCAACATATCTAAAATTTCAATGGATGATTGTAGAAGTCCACCAGGATTATCCCTCAAATCAAGGATAATTCCATTAGGATTATTTCCCATCAAAGAAATAAGGGCCTGTTTTGTTTCCTCAACAGAATTTTTTGAAAAACGTCCTAAACGAATGAATCCAATATCGTCATTTATCATACCAAACCAACGTACGTCTTTCACTTTAATATCGTCACGAACTAGAGGAAAAACCAATAACTCATCAAAATCAATACGTTTTATATGTAGAATGACAGTAGTTCCTTTTTTACCTCGAATAAGTTTTGCTGCATCAGTTGATGATAAATCTTTTGTAATGACTGTATCAATCTTTGAAATAATATCACCACTTTGAATTCCAGCACGTTGAGCAGGACTATCATCAATCGGAGCGATAACTGTTAGCTCACCTTGGCGTTTAGATATTTCCATACCAACGCCACCATATTTCCCTTTTGTGAGCATATCAATGCTCTGTTTTTCATCTTCTTCCATATAGACTGTATAGGGGTCCAAACTTTCTACCATATTTATAATTGAAGATCGGGTAAATTCATCTAAATTGATTTTATCTGCATAGTTATTTACTGTGTATTTGTATACATCCATAATTAATTTTTGAGATTTAGCTACTTCATTATAGTAATCTGATTTGGATGTAGATGCTGCGGCTAACAATATGAATGTCCCCAAGATAAGGACAAATGATTTTATATTTCTGATCATGTTGTAAAAAATCCTTTTTCTTCAATAATTTCTATTATGAATTTGTGAATCTGGTCAATATTTTTTTTTCCATCAATTGATATAATACGATTTTTATCTATATCTGCTAATGCTATGTAGGCGTTCCTAACCTTGTTCAGAAAAGTCAATCCTTCCTCTTCAAATCTGTCTAAATTTCCTGTCTGTCTTTGTGGGATAATATCAACGGGGATGTCAAGATAAAAAGTTAGATCAGGGATTGTTTCAAATGTTGCAAACAAATTTAATTTTTTTAGCCAATTAATATTCATATCCCTACCTCCACCCTGATAAGCTAATGTGGAATCTGAATAACGGTCAGAAACTATCCAAGACCCTGACTTTAATTGTGGAATGATTCTTTCTTTTGTTAATTGAGCTCTAGATGCTGTCATCAATAATGCTTCTGTTCTTGATGACATGGATTTATTCATATTGGATAACAAGATATCGCGTATTTTTTCAGAAATAGATGTTCCTCCTGGTTCTCTTACTATAGTTGACTGAATATTATTGTTTAACAAATAATTATTCAAGAGCTCTGCCTGAGTTGACTTACCACAACCGTCAATCCCTTCAAAAGTAATGAAACGAGGTTTAATTGAAATAGACACTTCTTTTATCCTTACCAATTAAAATAACACATTCTCCCTTCATTTTATTTTCCTCTGTGTACAAAATTAGTTGTGAAACAGTTCCTCGTAAATATTCCTCATGAATTTTTGTCATTTCTCGTGCAATCACTGCAGGACGGTCACCTATATACGTGTGTATATCGTTTAAAGTTCGATGGAGACGTTTAGGATTTTCAAAGAAAATAAGTGTAGCTACTTCATCTTTCAATCGTTCTAACTTTGACTTTCGATTTTTTCGGGGGGGTAAAAATCCTTCGAAAATAAATCGATCAGTTGGTAATCCTGAAGCAGTAAGAGCTGTTAATACAGAACTGGGACCTGGAACTGACTCAATTATGATATCTTGATCAATAGCATTTCGTATAAGTTTATAGGCAGGATCACTAATAGCGGGAGTACCTGCATCTGTGATGAGTGCACAATTTTCCCCCAAAATAATTCTTTTTAGGATTTGGGGGATTCGTTTTAACTCATTATGCTCAAAATAACTGATAAGAGGTTTATTTATATTAAAATGGGATAACAATATTTTTGATTTTCGCGTATCCTCAGCTGCAATGAAGGAAGTATTTTTTAGAATCTCAATCGCTCGATAGGTAATATCTTGAAGATTACCGATAGGTGTAGCAACAATGTATAAAATTCCCGAATTGTGGGTCACATTCTGTGTAAAGAGCGTTTTATTATTTCGATTCCATGATCTATCTCATCTTTCGTTATATTCAAATGAGGTCTAAATCTTATGGATTGTTTTCCTGAGCCAAGTACAATTGCGCCTTCATCCAATATTAAATTAGCTAATTGATCACGTGAATCACTGTCAGGTAAATCAAAGGCTGAGAACAATCCTTGTCCACGAGTGTTAGATACAAGATAAGGAAACTCGTTTTGGATATCATTTATTTTGGATTTAAGATAATTTCCTGCGGTGCGAGCATGATTTACCAAATTTTCATTTTCAATAATATCTAAGTATAGAGATATCCGTACCATATCCACGATATTTCCCCCCCAGGTTGAATTTAGCCGACTGGATTCTATAAATACGTTATTTTCCACCTCTTCAATTCGTTTTCCAACAAAAATACCGCATACCTGAGTCTTTTTACCGAAACCTATAATGTCCGGTTCCATATCTTTACAATGATTATCGCAGGCATGACACTGTGGTTCACATAGATGTTGGTGAGCCCACATTTTTCCAGTTATACCAATTCCAGTCTGAACTTCATCATAAATAAGAAGAGCTTCATTTTCAAGTGATAGCGTTTTTAATTGTTTGAAAAACTCGTGCCTAAAATGATTATCACCTCCCTCCCCTTGAATGGGTTCTATAATAATACCGGCTATATCATTCTTATTTTGTTGAAAAGCATCTTTTATCTCAGAAATTGCTGTATGCTCAGAATCAATGATATCATCAAGATGATCTGAAATAGGAAAAGTAATTTTTGGATTAGTAATTCTAGGCCAATCAAAACGTGGAAAATATAAAGTTTTTCTGGGATCAGGAGAATCAGTAAGAGATAATGTATATCCAGTTCTTCCATGAAAACAATCCTTAAAGTGAATTATTTTACTACCAAGAATGCCGTTGCCCTTTTCCATATTTTTTCGAACTTTCCAATCGAAAGCTGTTTTTAAAGCATTTTCAATCGCCAAACCGCCACCTTCAATATAAAAAGAATGTGGTAGATATTTAGGTTGTGCTATTCTGCCCATCGTATCTACAAAATGAGCCATCTGTGTAGAATATATATCCGAATTTGTAGGTTTATTCCATGCTGCCTTGGTTAATATTTCAGAGTGTTCCAAAATATAAGAATGATTGTATCCAACAGGCATAGAAGCAAACATAGAAAATAGATCTAAATATTCTTTGCCATCTCGAGCATCAACAAGCCAGGAACCGTGACTTTTTTCTAGATCTATAATTGGATCCATACCATCAGCAAGCATATACTTATCAATAGAAGAACGAACGTTATGGGGATTAATCATTGTATTTAATTCCATAAATGTTAGTATTAATAATCAAATTTTATTCCTTGAGCAAGAGGTAATTCTTTACTCCAATTAATTGTATTTGTCTGCCGCCGCATATATTGTTTCCATGAATCAGAGCCTGATTCACGACCACCGCCGGTTTCTTTTTCACCACCGAAAGCTCCTCCAATTTCTGCGCCAGATGTCCCAATATTTACGTTAGCTATTCCACAATCACTACCTCTCGATGATAAAAACAGTTCTGCAACCTGCAAATTCGTGGTAAATATAGATGATGAGAGTCCTTGAGGTACCGAATTATGAAGTTTAATAGCATCGTTTATATCATCATATTCAATGATATATAAGATTGGTGCAAAAGTTTCATTTTGTACGATATTCCAATCATTTTGTACACGGGCGATAGTTGGTTC
Organism: uncultured bacterium; assembly: GCA_964433085.1. Classification (GTDB taxonomy): domain Bacteria; phylum Fidelibacterota; class Marinisomatia; order Marinisomatales; family AB-629-J13; genus AB-629-J13. The sequence continues at coordinate 14,479 of CAYSQB010000014.1, read as the reverse complement.
AACAAAAAAACCATCACCTGTTATTGGATTTCCTCCATAGAGTATTTCACCACCATAATCCTTTATTTGATCAATTGCAGTAAGATATGAGTCCACAGCGCTATTGTTTACCAAAGGTCCCATTAGGGTTTCATTAATTAAAGGGTCTCCAATATTTACCTGTTTATAAGCGTTAATTAGATGCTCAATTAATTTACCGGAGATATTTGATTGAACAATTACTCTTCTGGTAGATGTACAACGCTGCCCCGCTGTTCCTACAGCACCGAAAAGTATTGCAGGTATAGCTAAATCAAGGTCAGCAGTTTCATCAACGATTATAGCGTTATTTCCGCCTAATTCAAGAATTGTCTTACCAAAACGTTTGGAAACAACTTGAGCGACATGTTGTCCCATTGATGTTGAGCCTGTAAAAGAAATTAATGGTAACCGATGATCCTTTAGAATGCGTTCACCGATAGATGAACCTTTACCAATCACCAAATTAAAAATACCAGTATATCCATTTCGTTTAAGTACAGTATTACATATGTTTTGTAAAGCAATTGCAGTGAGAGGAGTGTTGCTTGAGGGTTTCCAAATGATAGTGTCACCACAAATAGCCGCAATAAATGCATTCCATGCCCATACAGCAACAGGGAAATTAAATGCTGAAATAACACCTATCGGACCTAATGGCTGCCATTGTTCATACATCCTATGATCTTCTCTCTCAGAGTGCATGGTTTTTCCATATAACATTCTTGCTTGTCCAACAGCAAAATCTGCGATATCAATCATTTCCTGAACTTCACCATCTCCTTCTTGTTTTATCTTTCCCATTTCAAGAGAAACAAGACTCCCTAATAAATCTTTTTTATCTCTTAAAGCATTTCCCATTTCTCTTACCAATTGACCTCTGACAGGAGCGGGAACTGTTCGCCATGATAAAGAAGAACTGTAAGCTGCCTTGACAACTGTCTCATAATGTGTTTCGTCACATTCAAGAACCTCAGCAATATTTACCTCTGTGGCAGGATTACATGAAGCATTCTTAATACCTCCTTCGGTATTTAACCATTCTGCACCACCAATGCATGCGCCGTAATTAGTTTTTTCAATATTTAGTTTATTTAATAAATCCATATTGGTACTGTTGGTAAAAGTGACGATAAAAAATAAGTAATATTAAGCCGATAAACTTACTGCTATGGTTTTATGAAAACCAAACGCTACAATAAGGAATAATACCAAAAATTTACATTCTATTTATTACAAAATATTCAATTTTACAATATAAGACTATCTAAAGTAGAAAACATTTGCATCTCTACTGGGATAGCATCTTGAAAATGCTGACCATACCTTTTTGTAACAATTCGATTATCTAAAACTATGAAGATTCCCTGATCAAGAGATGTCCGGATAAGTCTTCCAAATCCTTGTCTGTATTTTAAAATACATTCTGGGACCGTGAAATTTAAAAAAGGGTTCATATCATGATCAGCTAATTTATCGCTGTATGCTTTTACAATTGGATCAGAGGGTACCTGAAAGGGAAGTTTTGTTATAATTAATATTTCAAGCATATCTCCTGATAAATCAATTCCTTCCCAAAAAGAGCTCGTTCCCATTAAGATTCCATTTTTGGAATTTCTCATACTCTTTAGTAAGCCATATCTGGATGCAGATTGGATTTGTGAAAATACTGGAAGGTCTCTACCTCCTTTTAAAGTGTTTAAGCAATTTGTCACTTTATTAAGAGAATTATATGAGGTAAAAAGAACTAAAACCTTTCGATTTAATTTTTGATGGCATTTCAAGATAAGTTCTGCAATTCCATGTGGATTATCCGAAAGAGATGTGTTACCTGAATATTGGTGATAGTGTACCTGTTCTGAGTACAGAAAAGGACTTGGACAGACTGAAAATTTTGTATTTACATTATCAATTCTGGAAATACCCGAACGATTTAAAAAATAATCAAATGAGTGGTTAATCTGTAATGTTGCAGATGTTAGAATAATTGAATTAATATTTTGAAATAGAGATTCTGATAAAATAGTGCCTGCATCAATTGGTGCCCCATGAATAGATATTTCAGGTAGGGTATTTTTTGATGGAGAATTTTTTCGAAACGTTCCTTCTTGCCAGTAAACACATTCACTGTCTTGATTGGACGTTAAAAATCTAAACGATTGTATGATGGCATGTAATGAATCAGCCTTTTGTAATGAATTTAAGTGCAATTCTTTGATTTTATCTTTTTCTAAATCAGCTTTATGAAGAATATCACATAATTTTATAATATATCGTTCACAATCGTCCAATTTTTTATTTACTTGACGAAGTTCCTCAGGTAGATTTCGATATTCTTCATTTATATCCTCAATTATTATTTTTTCTATATAGGGTGAACTAGTTGAATATCTGTTTCCATATTCAATTGCTATTCGAGAAAAAAATATTTTTATTACATCTAATGCAATATCAATAGATTGATCAATATCAATTATATTATTTTTTAATTCAGGAATTTTTTCGGAAAATGAATTCAGACTATTTTTCCAACGACTATTCCCAGAAAATTTTGGTTGACATACCAAAAGATTTGATTTTAACAATGCAAAATCTATATTCTGACTAAATTGTGTAAATGCTGCATCAATTAAATTATGCGCCTCATCAACAATTAATGTCTTAAACGGTGGAAGTAGTCCCGGATTCACTACATCACTTAATAACAATGCATGATTAATTATTATAAGATCAGTTTTAAATATATTTTTTCTGACTTTCCCTAGAAAACACCCATTATATTTGGAACAGATATGAGTAGTACAAAACCCAGATTCACTTCGTATCATTTTGTGAATACGAAAATTTCGACTATTTGTAAAACCACTACATTCCTCCAAATCACCCGTTTTTGTCCATTCTAACCAAAAGATTAGAGGCAATAAATATGCTGCTTCCTCATCATTCAAAATGCCAGAGGCTTCACTAATTAACCAATTGAGTCTTGAAAGGCAAATGTAGTTTGCTCTTCCCTTTAATTTGACGGCAGAAATAGGGTTTCCTATTGATTGTGCCAAAACAGGGAGATCTTTGTAAAATAATTGATCCTGTAGACTTTTTGTATGGCAAGAGATTACAACCGGTATATTTTCTTCTGATTCATATACATATTTCATCGCTTCATATAGATAAGCAAATGACTTACCCAAGCCTGTCCCGGCTTCAATGATACCAATAGAATTTTCTTGATGCATTGAATCATCAAGAAATTCTATATATTTTATCTGATTATTTCTTTTTTCAAATTTAGGTATTGAATCCGATAGATTACCTGTCTCTCCAAATACATCATTGACATTTGGAAAATAAAATGAAGAATCACTTTCCTGAATAAATTTGTTATTCTGAATATTTCTATTTAATTTGGAATTTGTTAAACCTTTTGAGGTTACCTGCTTTTTTAGATATAAATTTGCTAAATTAATAAATAAGGTGGTATTGAAATAGTCTCTGCCATTCATAATAGAAACGCATTTACTAATTACCTCTAAGGGATAGGTCGAAGCTTCATCAATAAAATGCATAAAAATATATCCACAATTCTCTGAATCCTTTTTTGCTCTATGAGATCCTTCTGAGGATAAATTGTATAATTCAGATAAAAATCCTAAATTATAGGTTGGTTGATCAAAATTTGTAACACGTGCCAGGTGAAGTGTATCATATAATTGATTTGATTTTTCTGGATAATTATAACGCTCAAATAATTCCTCTAGAAATCCATGATCAAATTTCATATTGTGGGCAACCAATGGATAATTTCCTATAAATGTGTGCAAATCCTCAACAATCTCCTTTTCCGTAGGAGAATTTGCTACCATATTGTTAGTAATCCCAGTTATATCGGTAATTGTATCAGAGATCTGAGTTTTAGGATTTACCAGCGTTACAAATGAGTCAGTTATTTCTCCATCTTTAAAAAGGATGGCAGCAACCTCAATCATTCGATCAGTGACCTTAGATAGCCCTGTTGTTTCAAAATCCAATGCAATGAATGATGATAAATCCAGTGATTTGAGCAGGTCTGCTCTTTTCATCAAAGACCCGTGAACAATCGCGCTACATCAAGAAGCAAGGAAGGTTTTTTAGCAACCGCAATTGAAAATAGTTTTAATAAGGAACGTTTGTTTTCAGGAATATCAGCTATCCCATCGGCGATTCGATTTAAATCTTTATCTTCAAATCGAAAAATTGATTCCTTAATACGGTAGAATTTTTCATGATTTTTGCCCCCAATCTTATGCCATACTTTTTCATATTTCTGAAGATATTTCTTTGTAGGATTTTGTCCAGATTTGATAACTGAAACCGCAGTTTCCGCTGCTAATAAGCCGCTTCGCATTCCAGATATGATTCCTCCCCCGGTCATGGGGTTAACCGTATGTGCTGCATCTCCCACAAGCATGAGTCCATCTGTAACCATTTTTTTTACTGTTTTAGCAACTGGGACTCCTCCTGCAATCATCGTTTGGGTAGAGCCATTTGGATATTTTGTGCTTAAAAATTCCTGTAAATATTTATATGCGGATTTCCCCTCTTTTGCATAGAGTCCAGAAATTGCCAATCCTATATTTGCTGAACGTTTTCCCTTCGGAAAAACCCATAAATATCCTCCGGGTGACCAATTCCTGGATAAGTGGAATTCGAATATATGAGTTTCTACATCAATTCCGGTAACAGTTTCCTGGATAGCAGATTCCATATCCTTCAATTTGACATGAGTAGGTAATCCTGCCCATCTTCCTACCCTGCTCTCAACCCCGTCAGCACCAACAATAATTTTAGCGGTTATCTGAAACGGATCCCCTAGGAGAGTTCCTGTAACTCCCACAACTTTATCTTCATCGAATATCAATCCGTCAACATAAGCTTTTGTCTTAATTACAGCGCCGTTCTCCGCTGCTTTTTGTGCCAGTGCAGAATCAAATATTTTTCGATCTAAAATATAGCCTGGCTCGTTTAGATCGAATTCAATGACAGTTTCATTTGGTGCAACAAGCCGAATACGTGTGATCATTGCGTTGATCCATTCCTGCTCTACATCATGAAAAATTCGAAGACCCTTATCACTAACAGCTTCACCACACCGAACGGGAACACCAATTTCTCTATCCTTCTCCAAAACAAGTACAGATAAACCATTTTGGGAAGCAATATCAGCAAATGTAGATCCAGCGGGACCCCCACCCACAACGATGCAATCAAACTTTTTGGAAATTAGATTCATTTTCAGAAATTAAAACATCGATTGGACAGACAAATATACAAAGATCGCAGTCAATACAGATATCATGTATAATCTCAATATCTGCTTCTTTTAATTCAATACAATTCACAGGACATACACCTACACAGCACCCACAATAATCACATTTATTTTGTTTGATAATTATCATAGTGAAATTTTCCTAAACCCTCAGTGTAGATTATTGATCTACAGCAAAACCAGGGGATACCTTTTTATAAATAAAATAATTATAAAAACGTAAAATGTAGAAAAGAATTAACGTGGGAAAAATAAACCACCCCTGTCTTGCAATAACAAAACCAATAATAATAAAAAGTGGATAAATATGAGTCCTCTGTACATGACGACGATGAGTGGTAATTGCCAATATGATAGTGAAAGGAAACATAACAATGGAGGCAGTTGCCAAAATAGGGTCGTCTATAAGCCAACCGAATAAGCAGGAAAACAAAAATAAAACGCTGGAAATAAATCCAATATTTTTACGAAATGTTAATAATATTTTGTCATCTGTTTTAATCATATATGGGATAATTATTCCAAAAATCATTGGTAAATAACCAAAAAACCAGCCAATTCCTGATAGTATATCATTTATTCCCCATCCTATCATCCAACAGATAAAAAAAAGTACACAACGAGCCACCCATTGTGATTTTATTGAGAAATTATCTTTATCTATTAAAAGGGTGTATTGATTTTTATTAAATAAGATCATTACAATTATAAGGATAATTATAGAAACAGATCCATGCTCCCAATTGGAAAATTCCCAGAATGTATATCTATCATTTGTTCCTGCTTTTGCTGCCATTCCCGCTGCCATGATGGTCCATGGAGCAAACCACGAAACAACTTCAAATTTTTCTATAAAATTTAAAGAAATAAATAATTTAGAGATAACTCTATACAAAGAAGAGTCTGGTTTGATTAATCTTTGGATAACCATAATTTATCCAAACAGAATACCATCTTTCCCAATTAACGGAACTCCAAAGAATATATCGAAGACTTCATTCAATATGATAAATCCAACTACCGTAGACGCTATGGTTAGCAAGAATTTTACTGTTGAGTTTGAAAATATACGATTTGTCATTCCTAAATAAAATTCCTCTAAAAATTTTGGAATTCCCCAACGAACCAAAATAAAAATAGCTGTGAGCATTCCTCCTAAGGGTAGCATATATTTTGAAGATAAGTTATCCATAAAATCAAAAAATTTAATACCAAACATTTCAGTTATATTGTATCCATTTCCCAATGATAATGAACAGAAAACACCGCATGCAGTTACAATTAATCCAAATATAATTGTAGCTCTAAACCTAGTCCATCCCTTTTGATCAATAAAATATGCTGTAACTACTTCTAAGATAGAAATAGCAGAAGTAAGCGCAGCTAAAAATAATAAGAAGAAAAAGAGGGTTCCCCATAATAAACCACCTGCTATCTGAGGAAATATTGTCGGAAGAACTACAAAAATCAATCCTGGACCTCCCGCTGGGTCAGCACCAACAGAAAACACAGTGGTAAATATTGCAATCCCTGCCATAATAGCAATTCCTGTATCAAGAAGTAGAACCCACATTGCTGAATTGAAAAGGTTTTGTTCCTTTTTTAGATAACTACCATAAGTGATCATAGTTCCCATACCCAAACTAAGTGTAAAAAAGGAATGACCTAAGGCCAAAACAATGCTAGAAGCTGTTATGTCATCAAATTTTGGTTTGAACAAAAATGAAATCCCTGCAGAAGCATTTGGTAAGGTAATTCCTCTAAAAACTAAGATTATCAATATAAAAAGGATCATAGGCATCATAATTTTTGTCCATTTTTCTATTCCTCCTTTAATTCCATTTATAATTACCCATATACACAGACCCATGAAAATAAAGTGCCATAATAAAGGATAGAGCGGATGAGTGATAAACGAGTTAAATACTTCACCGGAAATAGCTGGATTACCAGTTAAATCTGAAAAATCACCCATAAGAGACATAAACGTGTATCGTAATGTCCATCCTCCTACAACACCGTAAAATGCCAGGATTACAAATGCCGAACAAACGCCCAACATCCCGACCCATTTCCAAGATGATTTTGGTGCCAGTTTTTCAAAAGCACCTACAGGACTTAATTGGGTTTTACGGCCAATAACAAATTCTCCAATTAAAATAGGCATGCCCACAATCAGAATACACAACAAATATATAAATGTGAAAGCACCTCCACCATTTTCACCAGCTATATACGGATATTTCCAGATATTTCCTAATCCGACTGCAGAACCTGAAGCAGCGAGTATAAAACCAAATTTTGTTCCCCAGTGTTCTCTTTTATCCATAATAATCCATTTTTTTATTTTTGTAATATATTTTCTTCAACAGGTGTATCCATTACACTTTTATGAGGGATTAAATGCGCTTCTACAATTGCATCCATAAATCCATAAAAATAAATGAAAAATGCCCACCAGATACATTTATTTCGCTTTGAAATTGCAGAAGTGACATTTTGATATTTTACATCTATACGATATTCGTTAAACTTAAGAAGACTGTAGATTTCAAGTCCGATAAGGATCCCACCTTTTAGATATTTCTCGTTATAGAATTGGCCACCCCCGGGAAATATTAATGCATATTTGGCTGCTTCAGCTGGTGACTTGTTCTTTAAAGAATCCACATTTTGCCCGTTTATTAAATTAACAGAGAAAAATACAATTCCAAAAATAATAAATAAATTTCTTTTATTCATCCTCAATAGCTATACATTCGATCTCAATATTTGAATTTAAGGGTAGTTTACAAACTTCAACCATGGATCGTGCCGGGTAAGAATCTGAATCAAACCAATTGTTAATTTGTTTATTTACTAAAGGTGCATATGTAATATCTGTCAAAAATACGGTTAACTTAACAGCATTACCAATTGAGCTTCCAGCGGATTTACAAATGGCATCAAGATTTTTAAAAATTTGATCAATTTGTAATTCAATTCCACCCTCTATTAAGGTATTGGTTTCCGGATTTAAAGCAATCTGTCCTGAAGTATAAATTAATCCATTTACTTTAATCCCCTGATTATATGCTCCTACAGCTGAGGGGGCATTTTTTGTTTTAATAACAATACGATTCATTCTTCTTCAAGACACCAAACAGCAAGACCAATATCATCATTAAATTCACGATATGCATTGGAATCAATTTTTCTGATGATAAACTCTCCGACAACGGCAACTTTCATTTCAAATAGATGACCACCTCGTGCAAGTAAATCATGATCTGCTATAGTGATATGAGCATGAATAAATGGATTTCCATCTTTTAAAGTGATATTTCCCTGAAATGAAACCAGTTCATGTATTTCTTTATATATTTTTTGTAAGTAGATTTTTGAACTAAGGTCATATGCTCCAATTTCAATATCCTTGACCGCTCCTATACCTGAAATTTGGCCATTGAAGATATCATTCTTTTTACAGATAGAGGTAAGGTTTTCCATTACAGATTCATCCTTTTGGATATAAGCAAGAAAATCTTGTCCTGACTGTTTAACTTCCATTTGACTCCTTATGAATTAATGATTTTGCAAAAACTTCTCCTGTGTCAATTGCTGATTTTAATTTATCAGGATTTTTCCCTCCTGATGTCGCAAGATGTGGTTTACCTCCTCCTCCCCCTCCCATAGTTTTACCAATTTCCTTTGCAATAGCACCAGCAAGGATATTGTTTTTAATCAGATCTTTTGTAACAACAATCACAACTTGAGGTTTTTGTTCTGTGACACTACCTAATATTCCGATTCCTGAACTAATTTTCTGAAGCAATGAATCACCTATATTTTTTAATTCGGCCAGTGATAAATTCTCAAATATTGATGAAATCAAAATAGATGATCCTACATCTTCTCCATTTTTTATTAAGGATGGTATATCGAACTCAAAAGATTGATTCTTCTGTTTCAATTTTTTTTCAATTGTTTTTTTCTCATCTATAATTTGATCAATACGTGATATTAAATCATCAGAGTTGCAATTAAATTTTAGTAGTAATCCTTTTACAAGGTTGCTCTGATTTTGAACATAAATTACAGATTCTTTTCCTGTTATAGCGACGATCCTTCTTACACCTGCGGATAAGGAGGATTCTTCAATAATTTTAAATAATCCTATTTCACCAGTATGATTTACATGTGTTCCTCCGCATAATTCTTTTGAAAATTTGCCAACAGAGATTACTCGTACTTCATCACCATATTTTTCACCAAACAATGCTTCCACACCTTCATTCCTTGCAGTTTCAAATGGTTTAATTTCTACAGTCAGAGGAATATTTTTTAATATTTCCTGATTAACTAATAATTCAATCTTTGCCAATTGAGTAGAATTGATTTTTTTATTATGAGTCAAATCAAAACGTAGATGATTCGAAGAAACAAGTGATCCTGCCTGATGAACGTGATCACCTAATACAGTTTTTAGTGCGGAATGGAGTAAGTGAGTTGCAGTGTGGTTTGACGTAATTGCCTTTCTACGATTTTTATCTACTATACACTCAACTTTATTTTTTAAAAGATCATCAGCGATCGTTCCTTTACAAATATGCATAATTGATTCACCGGTATCATATATTGTATTTTCGACTGTTAAGTGATGATTATCGATAGAAATTTTACCGGTATCACCAATTTGCCCACCAGATTCTGCATAAAAAGGAGTCTGGTTTAAAATAAGAATAATTTTATCGTTATTTCTGGAAATTTTTCGAATTTCAGCATGTGAGGTCAAGGACTCATATCCTAGGTAGTGAGAATCTTTTCCTTTGCTAATTATTTCCCACTGAAAATTTTCTTTGTTAATAGAAAACCTTTTACTCCCTCTAGCCCGTGTTTTTTGTTTTTCCATTTCTAACTTAAATTCCGCTTCATCCACATATAATCCTTTTTCTTTGGCAAGTAGTTGAGTGAGATCAAAAGGAAAACCATAAGTATCATATAATCGAAAAGATTGCTTACCAGAAATTGAGTCTGATGTTAATGAACTTATTAGTTTATCAAAATGTACAAGTCCTCTGTCCAATGTGTCATTGAATGATAATTCCTCAGAATGTAGCACTTTTTGAATGTGAGACATTTTATCATAAAGTTCAGGATATGTCTCACCCAATATAGAGCAAACGGGTTCTACAAGTTCGGACAGAAAAGGATCCTCAAATTTAAGTTGCCGTCCAAAACGTGCAGCACGTCTTAATATCCTTCTCAATACATAACCACGACCTTCGTTTGATGGCAAGACCCCATCGGAAATAGCAACAGACAGCATTCGAATATGGTCTGCTATGACCCTAAAAGGAATAGGATTATCAGAACATGAAATATCTGTTTTCTTTTCAATGGTTTGAATAATAGGAATGAACAAGTCTGTATCATAATTATTATTTTTGTTTTGCATTACACTCGTCAGTCTTTCCAGTCCTGCACCTGTATCAATATGCTTCTCAGATAAATCAATTAAATTCCCCTTATCGGTGCGGTTGAATTCAACAAAAACTAAATTCCATAGCTCTCGATATTCATGGGATACATTAACCTTTTTGGGATCCTGATTATTCTTATCATCACCAATATAATAGTGGATTTCTGAACATGGTCCGCAAGGTCCTGTCTCTCCCATCTCCCAGAAATTAAATTTCTTGCCAAATCGCAAAATTTTATTTTCGTGTATATCAGTTACTTTATTCCATAATTCATAAGCTTCGTCATCAGTCTCATAGACGGTCACCCATAATCTGTTTTGATCAATCCCCCATTCCTTAGTCAAAAGTTTCCATGCCCAATCAATAGCTTCTTTTTTATAATAATCTCCAAAAGACCAATTTCCCAACATTTCAAAGAAAGTATGATGATATGTATCCAATCCAACTTCTTCAAGATCATTATGTTTACCGCTAACACGAATGCACTTTTGACTGTTCATAACGCGTTTATATAACGGTTTTTCATTGCCAAGAAATGTGGGCTTAAATTGATTCATTCCAGCATTTATAAATAATATTGATGGATCATTGATTGGAGTAACAGGGGAACTCCTTACAAAATCATGATTCAAATCTTTAAAGTATCCTATAAATGAATTTCGTATATCTTTACTTTTCAAATTTATTTGCAAGGATTAAAAATTAAATAAATAATGAGAAAATAACTATGTTAAATAGATAATATATTGATATCAAATATTAAAACTTGTTTCTATCCCTGTGAGATTAATTGCCTCTGAATCATCAATAACTCCATTACCATTAGTATCTTTGAACATTCGTTTAAATATATAGTTAACTACTAATCCATCACCCATAGAAATTCCCAATCGATAGCCCATTACAGTACTTTCAGTATAGCTAAAATCAAAGGGATTCGGAACATTTTTTTGTTGATAAAATAGCTCAGCCCTGCTCAAGCGTGATATTTCTTTATTCAGAGATAGAGAACCCTGGAGACTTTGATTTGATTCTTCAATAAATTTTTCTTCTATGAAATCCCATTGCTCTCCGTTAAGAGTTTGAAAAGATATATTTGCACTGAGTATCTTAAATACATTGGATTGTATTGCCATATAGAGGCCTTTTTGCCTTCCCCTTATTCCCAATTTACTTTCTTTTGTGAAGATACTGGTGCTGCCGCTACTAATCTGAGAAATAGTTGCTCGCTCTAGTTCATAGCTGCGATTCCAATATCCAAATTCAAAACGACCGTTTGGTATTATTCTGTATTCTAAAATACAATTTATTGGTCCCAATTTAGCACGAAGACCTAATGGAATAATACCGCTCCCAATGGAGACAGTACTATCAGTTTCCGGATCACGAGTCTCACCAATCATCTTGGCAAACTGAGCATACATATTGAGTGACAAATTCTCTTTTTCCATTACTGGATATCCAAGATCAATAGAAAAAGCAAAAATTTGATCCGCATCGTTATTTACATTTAGTGGCTCGGCTAATAAAGAAATGTTTCCATCCGGAAGTGAATCGTAATAGGGTTCATCGGAAAAATCCTCATCTATACCATCACCAAGATTATCCCAAAATTCATGGATAGATACTAAATCTCCTTCTCTATCGGGCAAACCATCTCCATCCCTATCAAATTCATTCTCATAATCGTTATCTGCATAACCATCACCGTCACTATCTATCCAAAAGTTATCGTTATCCGGAAAATGATCAACTAAATTGGGACGACCATCTCCATCGGAATCTTTCAATCCAAGAAACTGATTGCGATCAAAAACTGCGGATATTCCGATGGGAAATGCAAGAAGTGAAGTTGTCTGCATCCTGAGCCCTATTAAACCAATATTTTCTTTAAAATCGTTCACAAAACCCTGAAAAGAATAGAGCTTTTTTGAATATTCAAAATTCATACCGACTTTGCGAACCTGGGGATACTCTATAGAATTAGAATATCCATCTACTAAAATCCCATATCCAAGTACAACCTGATCCAAAGCTCCAATCTTTCCATATAAAGGATCCCCAGGATATCCATATCTCAGATAATAAATTTTATCAATTAAGGTATTTTTTATAGCATTACCATCTGAGAAATCCCACTCCTCTTTATGAAGAGTTCCATTTTCATCAAAATAGAATACTAGATCCATTACTAAGCCAAAATTGCCAAGAGGTATCTCAGGGCGAAAAGACAATTGATTCCAAATTTTTCCATCCATGGTGACCGTGCCAAAGGCACCTGTTATATTATTTCCATTTTGTGCGTATACAAGAGAGACCAATATAAGTAGTAACCATTTTTTCATATATATACTCATTAATTTTAGCGAAATTAAAGTTACACCTTTCATTGAACAACATCTATTTTATACTGTTCACTCCGTTATGTTTAAATTGTCGAGAGTATTTTTTCAAATAATGATGCGTATAAAATTATATATTACCATTCTAATAATAGGATTAGCGCTAGGAAAAGAAGACCAACCAGCGGTACTTCATAATATTCATATCAGCGCAAAAGAAAATGGATTGATTGTTGAATTCAAATTTTCATCGAATATTTTACTTGAATATGCGTCCGGATGGTACTCACACACAGAATGGTTTTATGTCACCGTTTTAAATACATCTATCGATAGTACAATGGCTCCTCTTATAAAGAAAACGCAATATATTAATGATATTCAGTTTGATCAGGTTGGTGAATCAATACAAATATCGTTAAAATTATCTGTTCCACCTGATAATCATGAATTTTATCAAAGAACAGACAAAAGTCAGATATTTCTATTGCTACGATCACCGATACAGCCTATTTCTAAATCAGACCCCATTACCGAACAGAAAATTCAAATCTCGGCAACTAAGGTAAAAAAAACCGAGTTGTTTTTTTCTGAAAAAGATAACAAAATACAAGTAATGGGATATTTTATAGGTATTTCCTTTACCATATCGGGTATTCTTCAGGAAGACTCTAAATGGTCAGGAAATTGGGAATTACCAACTGGAGTTGCGATATTTTTGGGAACTTATGTATATGATAAATATTTTGTTAAGAAGAAAAGTTTCTCAATCGAGAAATTAGAAGAAAATAATCGAACCAGAGAAAATAATTTGTAACTTTGAAAACTATGTGGGAATTATTACCAATGTTTGCCGTGTTCTATGTTCTGGGATTGCTTGGATTTGCTTTTTATTATCGGATAAAACAAAATAGAAACGAAGATGAAAATATCGATAATTCTCATTAGCAATTTATTATTTATCACAATAAGTTCAGCAGAGGATAAGTCATTTTTGATAAATTCTGCAGAAATGATATTGGATGCATTTTCTACCTATGAATCAAAGAGAGAATTTCAATGGAGGGACCTCTCTCCTGCCATTCATGAAATAAGTACTCACGGGCACTCACTTCCGCAAAATATTCAAAATCAACTTACATCTATTGGTTTTAATTTCTCAGGTAATATTGTAAATCGTACTCTTGATATACGCTCTGAGGCAAATAATTTAGATCAGACCTACGATATCGGAATTTTCCGCTTTCATTATACCACGATAGATACAATAATTCACGCAGTAGATGGTACAGATGACAACTCTAATTCGATTCCTGATTATATTGATATGATGGCGGAAACTTTTGTTCATG
>CAYSQB010000013.1:0-28749 GCA_964433085.1 uncultured bacterium | reverse complement strand
GCACCGGATTCTCTAATGGAGGAGATATGTGTTACCTTTTGGGATGTGAAGCTTCAGATGTGTTTAAAGCTGTCGCGCCGGTTGCTGGATGTGTGATGGAATGGATTACTGAATCATGTTACCCTCAAAATCCGATCTCCCTCTTCGAAATTCATGGCACACTGGACAACGTGGTCTGGTGGGATGGTGATCTGGATAATATTGGTGGCTGGGGACCCTATTTAGGCACATTGCAGGGAATTGAATTCTGGAGTGAGATGAACAACTGCACAGAATCAACGTCTGAATTTTTACCAAATTTGAACCCGAACGATGGTAGCGTAGTGATAAGTCACAAGCATTCTGGATGTTCTAATAGCACAGAAATCTGGCTCTATGAAGTTAACGGTGGTGGCCACGACTGGCCCGGAAGCTCAGGAAATATGGATATCAATTCCAGCGAGGAGATATGGGAATTCTTTGATAACCAAAATACTATCATGAATATTGATTATTTATCAGGTTGGAACCTTGTTGGATTGTCTCTTGATGTTGAAGATTCTTCATTCACCATTTTGTTCCCTGAATCAATAGAAGGAACTTTATACTCTTTTGATGATGGATATAACCTTGAAACAAGTTTGACACAAGGAGAAGGCTACTGGTTGAGATTTAATAACGTTGGCAACACCACTATTTCAGGCACTCCAATTAATGAGCTCTCTATTAGCCTGAGTGAAGGATGGAATCTGATAGCAGGAATAAGCAATCCTATAAATATATCAGATTTAGAAGATCCGGATGGGATTGTAGTTCCTGGAACGATCTATGGATTTACCACTGGAGGCTATTCAAGTACAGATATTATAGAACCGGGAGAAGGTTATTGGATCAGGGCAAACAGTTTAGGTATTATTATCTTAATGGATAATTAAATAGTTCCAGCTCTTTGTAAGAAAGAGCTATGGGGTAAATTTAAGAGATGAAGAGACTTTTATTTTTAGCATAGACAGATTGCCTTTAACCTCTTGTAGAGTTAAACTCTATATAGAATTATGGAATTATAATCTTCTATACCTTGTTGACAAAAATATTAATTACTGAAAGGATATTATGAAAGAAAAATGTAATAATAAATGGTGTTGCTATTTGTATGGGCTATTAGATTTGGTTTGTTTTGTTGGCGGTGCGTACTTACTCAGTGCAGCCATATTTGGTGGATGCTGTGGTTTAACTACGTGTAGCTGTGGAGTACTGGGCCTGCCGCTTATTGTTTTGGGTTGCATCATCCGCTGTTGGACTGGTAGAGGTTGTTGTAACACGAAAAACTGCTGTGTACCAATTAGTACAGATTCTGATACTACCGATTAATTAATAATAACAGGCAGGCAACCCTGTTTGAAAGCAGCACCCACAGGTAGGAGAGTTTTTACAGACGAAGATGAGGGCTCTCTTGGAGTAACCAACTCTTTGTAAAAAAATGGGGATGGGGTAAACTATGTTATGGGTTTTAATCTGATAAAATATAACTTTATTCTACTTTTTACAGCTTCAATTATTGCCCAGGATTTTTCGCCTGGTCCCTACGGAACCAACTACTACGACACTGCAGGCCCATTTCAGATTCCCGATGTGAATGCTCAGGTTTTGGGTGATATCAATTATGATGAATCTATCACTGTGGAGGATGCGGTATGGAGCAACAGAGCTTTTACCGGGGAGCTTGATCTGACGGAAGAGCAGTTCATGATGGCTGATGTAAACCAGGATAGTGTTATAGATGAACTGGATGTCATCGGAACGGTGAACCGGGCATATCAATCAGAATATTCTTACTGGGATTTTGAAGAAGAGTGGAACGGTGAGGAAACCTACATTTTTATTCATTACAGTCCAGAAGTAGGTTATTCTACTCCTTTGTGGATATCAAATGAACGTGAAGCCCTTTTGAATAATTCTCCGATGAATGTTCATTATTTTTTTGTTTCCAGCAGGGAGTCGGCAATGGAAGATGTTCTGACAGTTAAAGAGTTCTATGATGAGATCCTAGATGGAATGTCCGATGAGATCCAAGTCCATTGGAAAAAACACCTGCATTTTGTACCCATACCGGTTGATTCCCTTGATAACTGGCTCACAGAAGCACTAAACGGAAATTATGCACTTGGAATCGACCGATTTCAGAAACTGAAACAGATAGGCTATCTGGGAAATCCAAATGGATTTACGGGAACCTATGTCCATTATTTAGCTCATGAAGCGCTGTACTATGATTACGAGTATGAAGCGCTAACTGAGGATGAAGAATATTTTGAGATCAGCGTATTTGACAGCACACTCTATTCTGGAGGGTGGTCGCCAACCATTTCCACCATTGTAGACCTTCCGGACAGTGATTACATCTCAACAGTTTCCCGCATGGAGATCGAAGCTCTTTTACCTTGCAACGGATATCTGGACTCTAATTGTGATGATTATGATAGGATTGCCTATTTTTATGTGTGCCAGGGGCAGTGTTATGAATATATCTATTATCCCCTGGAAGAGGAGGCCTGTTTGGATGCCGGGTATTCCTGGAACAGTGACGAGGAGATGTGCTACTCCATAGAGTACCTCGATGGTGTGTCACAGGATGAGTGTCCAGAAGAAAACTGGAACTACAACCGGGAGTGTCAGGAGATCGCCCGCTGGATCACACCGTTCGACCGACAGCCAAACTCTGTTACAGATATTACACCTTATTTGGGAATGCTTTACTCTGGTGGAAGCAAAATGTTTAAGTTTATGATTGGCGGATGGCCCAACCGGATACTCACCGTTAAACTGAGACTGTTTGAAGCGGAAGAGCAGACCCCTGTGAGGCAGGAATTTCATCCAATGTGGTTTGGTGGCGGATTTTATTCTGGAGGAGAACCCATTTATAATGATAACCTTGATCCGGTTGTCTTTCATGTTCCTGAGGATGCAGTGAAGGTCGAGTTCAGCACATATATCACTGGCCACGGTTGGGGAAGCGATACAGGTAATTGCGCTGAGTTCTGCAATACACGGCATTTTTTTACTGTAAACGGCGGTGTCTACGAGTTTGACAAATCCCATCCCACAGCAGGCGGAAATACCACCTGTATGGATCTTGAGAGCATCAGTGATGGTGTGATCCCGAACCAGTGGGGGACCTGGGGCTATGGCAGGCAGGGCTGGTGTCCGGGAATGGATGTAGAACCGTTTGTGGTTGATATCACGGATTATTTAATTCCAGGGGAAGAAAATGTTATGGAGTATGAGGCCTGCTGGGCATCCGCATCAAACCAGTGCTATGGCTATTGGCCCACCATTACAGATCCCAGTGGTTATCTGGCAAATATCGTCATGTCATCCTTTATTATAATTTCACGTTAAGTTGGAGCGTATTATGAAGAGATTTCTCCTTTTTTTCATTATTTCTGGTCATCTGCTTCTAGCAGATGATGTCACTCTCTGGATCTCATCTGCAGATGAGATCTCTGTGGCTGTATCGATGGTAGCGCAAGAGGAGATATATGGATTTCAAATGATGTTTGGTGTTGATGGGGGACCGGAAAATATATTTGCACCGGTGGACAGTACTTTTTATAATGAAGCAGGTGATAGTGTAAGCTCAACAGTTGTTTATGCCCTGTCAGGAGCTGTTTTAGACTTTGGATATACCTGTTTTATAAATCCCGAAGGTTTAGTGGTGGCATTCTCTTTTGACAATATGGGGATTGCTCCCGGGGACACGGTCGTTTTGGCAGAGCTCCCCTGGATGGTACCAGGAGTGAGCCCGGATCAGGTTAATATTATCGATCCGATTTTTGTCGGTTTGGATGAAAACGGAGTGCCTGTCAGCCTTGAAGTGGAGTACGGTCTCGTTGAGTACCAGGACGGCTGGCCCTATGAAACCATAACACAGGTTATTTCCTCACCGACTGTGGCACCATTCGAATCGGGGAACAAAGTACTTTTTGGAGACTACAACGGTTATTTCAGAATTGTAAATCCTGATGGAATTGATGTGTGCTGGTTCGATACCGGAAACCAGATATGGGGTTCCCCTGCTGTGAGTGATATTGATGGAAATGGTGACCTGGAGATCATTATTACTTCCAAAAGCCAGCACCTCTATATCCTTGATGATGATTGTGTTCTGGAACTGGATTTTGATGCGGAACAGTATTTAATGGGGACTCCTGCCATTGGAAATTTGGATGATGACCCGGAAAAGGAAATTGTGTTCGGTGGATACACCAATCCCGGAACCATATTTGCTATCAATCATGATGGCTCTCCGGTGGATAATTTTCCTCTTGAGCTGGATGAAAAAATTCAGAGGGGTGTTGCTCTAGCAGATTTTAACGGAAACGGAAAAGATGATATAGTGTGCGGGACCGACGATGAGCATCTTTATCTCATTTATGATGATGGAACTATCGCAGATGGATTTCCCTTTGTGGCCAGTGGTGACTTTAGGAGCGCTCCCATTGTTATTGATGTGAATGGTACAAAGATTATATTCGCAGGTTCTCGGGACAACTCATTTTATGCGCTGAATTCTGATGGAAGCCTGCTGTTTGAAATACAGACCGGCGACGATGTACCGTCATCTGCAGGTATCCTGGAAATCGATTCAGGGCCTGCCGTCTTTTTTGGTTCGGAGGATGATTTCATCTACGGAGTTGATTTAGATGGAAATCCACTTCCCGGGTGGCCAGTTGATACAGGAGTTGATGTGATCGGTTCCCCGGTGTTTGCTGATCTGGACGGTGATGGTTCACCGGAAGTGATTGCCACGAACGGCGGTATAGACCTTCTGGTCTTCGGATTGGATGGGACCCCTTTTGATGAAATCCCTATTGATTTTGAATTGCCTTTTGTCAGCTCTCCCAGCGTCGCTGATATGGATATGGATGGTGACCTGGAGCTATGTGCAGGAACAAGCGAGAGTGTTGTCGCGGTGGATATAAAAGATCCTGGAACAGCGGAAGGATATTGGAACGTGTACCGGGGGAATCTGGACCGAACTGGTTTTTACCAGACTTTCGGTGGTGGAGTGGAGATTTCCCACATTGTTGACTGGAACCTGGTAGGCCTCCCTTTGAATGTGGAGGATGCTTCCGTGTTGACTCTTTTTCCCGAATCGATTGAGGGAACACTTTTTTCGTTTGAAGGAAGCTATGTTCAGGAGGATATGTTGGTACCGGGAACCGGATATTGTTTGCGGTTTGAGTCTGAAGGGACAACCATTCTAACCGGAACATCTATCAATTCATTGGCCCTTGAGCTTGCTGAAGGGTGGAACCTTATTTCGGGAATCTCATCTGATGTGAGTGTGAATGATATAGGTGATTCCGGAGAAATTATCATTCCCGGGACGATCTATGGATATAACGGCTCTTATTTCCAGGCGGAAACCATAGAACCTGGGAATGGCTACTGGATGAGAACGGTTGAAGCAGGCTCGATCACAATTTCTAATACATTGAGCAGGAGAGAGGGAACCAGATTTCTACTTGCAGATGACCCTGTGGGAAATACTCTGCAGTTCCATAACGGAATGAATTTGTATTTTGGTGTTGAACTATCCGAAACCAATATTTTGAGTTACAGTCTTCCTCCAAACATTCCCGGCGCGTTTGATGTACGCTTTGCTGGAGATATGAAAGCAGTGGGTGATATTGGTGTAATTGAGCTCAGACACTCCAGCCCAATGATACTCTTTTCCTATGACGCAACGATCATTGGTAAAAACTGGATTTTAGTTGATAAGGAAAATGATGAGGAATATGTGCTCACAGGTGCAGGAGAACTCCAAATCTCTAGTGCTGTGCGTTCCCTGGAATTGAGAAGGTCTTCTTCATCAGCAATACCTGAAACGTTTGCCCTCCATCAGAATTTCCCAAATCCATTTAATCCAATAACGACGTTAGGCTATGGCTTACCCAAAGGTAGCGATGTAAGACTTGCTATATTTGATATGTTGGGAAATGAGGTTGCCACCTTGGTTAACTCCCACCAACAGGCAGGTTTCAAGTCAGTACAGTGGGACGGGACAGGCTCTATGGGCAGAGCAGTAAGTGCTGGAGTATATCTCTACCGGATAGAAGCGGGAGAGTTTGTTGAGACCAAGAAGATGTTGCTGTTGAAGTAGCACCGCTTCGTAAAAAATGGGGATGGAATAGACTGAAGTAGTACATTAAAACTAACTTTTCATAGGAGTTTTTTATGATCAAATCTTTTTTATTACCATTCTTTATTATAACAGGGGTGTTTACTCAAGATATATCATCCATGAAGACTTGGGAAAACATTTTACAGACTCCAGAATTAGTTGAATATTTTCGTGGGATTTTTAATCACCTAGGAATTTCCATTGAGGAGACAGGCGAAAGCTTTACGATTCATCACACTGGCCAGGGGTTTGCCTTTGAAAAAGGTATAGATCAAAACAACGTTGATTTTATCGTCCCTATAGAACTGCAAAATATTCAAAACATGGTTCACCATGCAAAGGACGGAATAATCAGTGCGAGCGAATCATGGAGAATCTTGGATGTGCTTTTTACACCCATGACTCAGGTTACCCTGCAAACCCCAATTTTATCCGTAAACTGGAGGCGGAAACTGGCGGGTGTGGAAGACTTAATTCATGTACATCTCATAAGTCCATCCAATGAACCAGCATCTTCTCACACCTTGATTTATGTCAAGGGTCAATGGCTGGTTTTAAAAGGATTACATGGAAAACCCAGACGTACATACCGCATGACTCCCGCGCAGTCACTTGAGTATCAAAGAGAAATATTTTCTGCAATTCAGAAAGACACAATATGTGCTTGGTGGAAGTTTTCCAGATTCTATAAAAAATGGAGAAAATCCTGTTCGATTACACACGGATAAACCAAAACCTGTATATAATGTGATTTCCATCATACCACACAATAATACGAACAGAGTTATCACCCATTTAATGAAAAATGTTTTGATGGGATATCTGGTAGTTTTAACCGGGTGTAATAAGGTTTCGGTAAGATTTGAAGTAAAAGTACATGGAAATCCTGAATCGGTATTTATTGCTGGAGATCACCAGGAGTTGGGGATTTGGAATCCGGGAGAGGTTGAAATGAAAAAATCAAGTGACAGTCTTTTTATTCATCAAATTAATGTGAAATCAGGCACAAAACTTGAATACAAGTTCACCCAGGGGAGCTGGAACAGAGAGGCCATTTATGAAACCGACATTGTTCCCGCAAACCATATGCTCACTGTACGTACAGACACAACGGTGGTGCACACAGTGAAAAAATGGAAAGATGAGCTGGTCACCAACTATGAATCTATCACCGGTAGTGTCGTGATTCACGAGGAGTTCTTTTCACCTGAGCTGAACAATGATCGAACAGTTCTTGTCTGGCTTCCGCCATCCTATGATACAAAAATAGAGAGGAGATATCCTGTCCTCTATATGCATGATGGGCAGAACATTTTTAACTCGCAGAGCTCCTTCATTGGTGCGGAGTGGGAAGTGGATGAGACAGTGAGCGAGCTTATAAAAACGGGACAGATGGAGGAGATCATCGTTGTCGGACTCTATAATACTAGTGACAGGAGCGCAGAATATTCTCCAATGCATAACGGAAAGAAATACAGCGAATTTCTGGTAAATACTGTAAAACCTTTCATCGACAAAGTATATCGCACGAGACCGGATCGGCAAAGCACAGCCGTAATGGGTTCGTCCATGGGAGGAATTATCTCTTTTCATTTATTGTGGGATTATTCACATATATTTTCACGTGCAGGGTGTCTATCCCCGGCATTTTTAGTTGACAGCAGTGAGATTGTAAACCGGGTCAGCTCCGCCCGAACTGCACCGGATAATATCCTGATTTACATGGACAACGGCACTGTAGGGCTTGAGCAGGAGTTTCAGCCTGCTCTTGATGACATGAATTCTGCTCTTGAGGAGAAAGGGTTTGATGGGTCCAACCTGGTCTACAAAATATTTAGCGGAGCCGTTCACAATGAGACCGCCTGGGCAGAGAGAGTTCATCTGCCCCTTTTATTTTTCTTTGGGAAATAGGATTTATAACAAATTTCGGGTCAGCGAATCTTGACTCACCTTCCGAGTCGTCGGTAAATTCACCGGCTCATGGATGTCATTCGTCTTGAAAATATGCAGTTTTATGGATACCACGGTGTTTCCGAAATGGAAAGGGAACTGGGCGGAAAATTTGAGGTAGACCTGGAGATGTTCTTTCCCCTGAAAAAAGCCGGCAATTCTGATCGTATTGAAGACACTTTAGACTATGAGGCTGCATATAAACTTGTGCAGTCCTGTGTTGTCCGGAAAAAATATTTTTTACTTGAAGCTCTAGCAGAAACCATCATTGATACCTGTATGAAAACATTTTCAGTTCATCGTATTGTCGTACGTGTACGTAAGCCCAACGCTCCAATAAAAGGAGTTCTAGAACACGTGGAAATTGAATGTGATAGGAGCCGTAGTGAAGATGGATGAGCGGGTATTTTTATCCTTGGGGTCCAACCTTGGGAACAGGGAGGCTAACCTTGCTGGCGCAATAAGTGCTTTAGACACCCACAAAGAAATTACGTATGTTCGCAGTGCATCTTTTTACGAATCTTCATACTTAGGTGAGGGAGACCAGCCTGATTATCTGAACACGGTAGTTGAATTCAGCAGTTCTTTTCAACCCTTCGATTTTTTTGACTACATCTGCCAGGTCGAACAAATGATGGGTCGTCCAAAGGACCGGACAAAAAATATTCCGCGCACTATTGATATTGATATTTTATGTCACGGTGATTCTGTTCTGGAAACAGATATATTAATCATTCCACATCCAAGAATAGCGTTTCGAAAATTTGTATTAATTCCGTTTCATGAGTTAGCCCCGGATTTTTTTATTCCGGGATTGAATGTTAGCGTGGAAAACTTGCTCCATGTTTGTGTGGACGCATCCACCATAGTTAAGCATAGTTTAGAGTCCAGAGCATGAGAAACTTATATTATCTTGCTGTGGAGGGTCCCATAGGTGTGGGAAAAACCAGTCTCGTGAAATTGCTGGGCAAAAAACTGGGAGCAAAAATGGTGCTTGAGGAATATGAGAACAATCCGTTTTTGGAAGAATTTTATAATGATCCGGAACGATTTGCTTTTCAGACACAATTGTTCTTTCTCATGAGCCGATACAGGCAGCAGCAGGACCTCCGTCAGGTGGACATGTTTCATAATTTACTGATCACCGATTATATGTTTGTGAAAGACCGTTTGTTTGCATCACTTAACTTGGATGATAAAGAGCTGTCTCTATATGATACGGTAGCAAATTTATTGGAAAGGAATGTCCTCAAACCGGATGTGGTTATTTATCTGCAGGCGGACACACAAACACTGATGCATAACATTGCCAATAGAGGCAGGAATTTTGAAACGAATATGTCTTTTGAATATTTAGATGCCTTGAGCCAGGTGTACACTGAATATTTCTTTAAATATCAGGAAACGCCTCTAATAATTATCAACACAAATAATATAGATTTTGTTAATAATAGTGATGACCTGGATGAGGTCATTAAATATATAAGGGAGCCTGTCGCAGGGACGAAATTTTTCAATCCTATCATTGACCGTTAATCATGCGTCTTTTTCTCTTATTAATCGGGGGATATATTTTATATAAGTTAGTCCGCTCTATACTAGTTCAGAGACCGGACAATCAAAATATTGGTTCACAAAACCGTCAAAAAAGGTCTGGGTATAAAAATTTGAGTATTAGTGACGCCGAATTTGAAGATATTGATGAGGAGGAAAAATGAATTTCAGGCCTTGGTTTTTTAGTTCAACAAATCTGTCCCAGAATGGTGGAATATTGCTACTAAGAATCTCATCTGGTGGGTTATTATTAATGAACCATGGTTGGGATAAAATCATTTCTGGTGCAGATAAATGGACCGGTTTAGGTCGGACCGGACTTATGCCACTGGGGATAGAGTATTTTCATACGTTTTTTGGATTTATGGCGGCATTTTCAGAATCAATTTGCGCAGTCCTTGTTGTCATTGGTCTATTGACGAGACCCGCTGCAGCACTGATCACCGTCACTATGTTTGTGGGAGCTAATTTTCATATTTCATTGGGCAAGGGGAGTCCAGAAATGGCCCTAATGTATGGCATTATTTTTCTAAGCATTGGACTCCTAAACCCGGGAAAATACAGTTTGGATCATTTTATTTTTAATAAAGACCGTTGAAAGCGGTTCGGATCCACAACCATGGGGATATCTCTGTATTAAAATGGGAGTCCATTGCTAAACCTCAATTAGATGAGTCAGGGGATGATGTTCTTGTTCGGATCGTAGCCTCATCCATTAATCACCTGGATATATGGGTCAGGCAGGGAATCTTGGGGTTTCCACTTCCCTTCATTTTGGGAAGCGATGGTTCCGGAATCGTAGAGTCATGTGGACAAAAAGTTTCAGATTTTCTTCCTGGTGATGAGGTTATTGTTCAGCCTCTGACCTTTTGTGGTACCTGTGACCATTGTATAAATGGGATGGAAAATTATTGTTCAGAAATGGGGATACTGGGTAAAACAGTGAACGGTACCCAGTGTGAATATGTACAGCTTAAATCTTATCAATTGAGGAAAAAACCGTCACACCTTTCTTTTCCTGATGCTGCTGCATTTTCACTGGTGTCTCAAACTGCATATGCCATGCTGGTTAAACGAGCTAAAATTACGCCCGGAGAGACAGTTTTTATTTGGGGCGCAGGGTCGGGAGTAGGGAGTATGGCGATCCAGATCGCACATTATTTTGGATGCACAGTTTATGCCGCAGCTGGGACAGATGAAAAAGTAAATATGGCTATAAAATTGGGAGCAGATAAGGCCTGGAACTACAAAAACACGGATATAGGGTTGGTGGTTAAAGAAAATGCAGGGAGACATGGCGTAGATGTTGTGTTTGAACATGTAGGGCCGCAAACATGGGATATATCAAAAAAAATGCTTGCTACCGGTGGAAGATTGGTTACCTGTGGGGCAACAACAGGCCCAGATGTTTCCATAGACCTGAGACATCTTTTCATGAAACAGCAGTCTATTCTTGGTTCTACCATGAGTAATATGCAGACCTTTGATGATATGTTATCGCTTATTAATGAAAATGTCATTCATCCCGTAGTAGACCGTGTCGTTCCTATGGAAGAGGTCAAGAATGCACACGAATATATTGAAACATCCGGTCCCGTGGGAAAAGTTGTTTTGGTAAACGAAAAACCATGGTAGACTATCATTCAATTCGATAAATTCTCGACTAGAGACCAGGTTAATTTTTTGAAAATCATCTATCACATACTATCTCATATTTTCTGTACAGTCCTATTTCTCTCTTTTTCATTCGGGCAAGAAAAATTAACCAATGTGGGTTTCACCACCGGAACACATGGGTGGGGAATAACGGTCCAAAAGTTATTTCGATTGAACGAAAAGTCATTTTGGGGTATAGACGGACGATTTTATAGTGTTACCGGACTTGGAGATATGCCTTCCAGTAATTATAATCAATTTGGCTATCAGGAACGCAACCAGAAAAGCCTTTTGATGATTCCTGTCTCTATTGGAATTCAACATTATCCCCTTCAGGGAAAGATTGCCAATAATTTCTTTCCGTTTATACAGGCAAAAGCAGGCCCTCTTTTCGTATTTGATGCAGATGAATCTATCAAAGGTTTTATGGATCGATGGAAAAAACCTGAGACCCAGGTAACCTATGGAATTCAAATTGCTGGTGGGATTAAGTTTATTGTCCCGCCCTATTCTTACATGTCTATTATTGTTGGGTATGATTTTTTCCCATTGTCAAAAGAAGCAGATGGTCGTGATAACTACAATGGTGGAGTTTTACAAATAGATTTTTCTGTGAAGATAGATGACTGACAAAATATTTCTCCATGTAAGTCCTCTAAATATAAACAATGATAGATTTACTCTGTCGGATGATGAATCTCACCATGCAAAGAATGTATTGAGACTCAAACTGGGTCACAAAATTTGGTTGATTGACGGAGAGGGGACAGCCTATACCGGTGAGATAACATCGCAGAATGGAAGCACAAAAGGTAAGATCCATGAAACTATTTCTGGTGAAGGAGAAAATCCATGGTATTTACATTTAGCAATAGCTGTTTTAAAGAAAGCAAGGTTTGAATTTCTGATCGAGAAAGCCACAGAACTGGGTGTAAATAAAATATCAATCATTAGAATGGATAGGTGCGGAAAACAGATAGTTCAAGATTCACGCTTAAAGAAACTTATTCTAAGCGCTGCCAAACAATGTGGACGAAGTGTTTTTCCAGAAATTGAAGAATTTTCAAGTTTAACCAACTTTATTGATCAGAGTACAGAAAAAATAGTTGCTGCAAATTGGGAGGGGAAGCTCTCTTTGAGTAATTATTTATCTCCAGGGTTTAAATCTGCATTCTGTATATTAATTGGTCCTGAAGGAGATTTTTCTGATGATGAGCTCGATACATTGAATCAAAAGAAAATTCCTATAGCTACACTTGGGTCCCGCAGACTCCGGTCGGAGACAGCGGGTATTTATGCATTATCAGCAATGAATGAATATTATTTGAACACCAGAGAAATATAAATGTCTGACTGTCTTTTTTGTAAAATAATTAGCGGAGAAATTCCAACTGATCTCGTTTATGAAGATAAAAATGTGGTTGCATTAAAGGATATAAATCCACAAGCTCCTACACACATTCTCATTATTCCAAGGGAACACATAGAAACTTTGAATGATATAAATCAAGGTCACGGGGAGCTCTTGGGTGTTATGCAATTAACGGCCTCCTATTTAGCTAAAGAGGAGGGAATAAATGAGGAGGGATTTAGGACGGTTTTTAATTGTAACAGGGCTGCAGGTCAGACCGTGTTTCATATTCATCTTCACTTACTGGGTGGAAGGAATTTGGTTTGGCCTCCGGGATAAATAATTCAACATTAAAACAGGAAAACGTCAATGTATATATCTGACCTTAAAATTCATGGATTTAAATCTTTTGCAAAAAAAGAAGACCTTCGATTTGGTGAAGGTATTACAGCGGTTGTAGGACCAAACGGCTGTGGTAAGACAAACATTGTTGATGCCATTCGCTGGGTTTTGGGAGAGCAAAAGTACTCTGTATTGCGAAGCAATAAAATGGAGGAAGTTATTTTTAATGGGGCAAAAGGGGTCAAACCCTTGGGAGTGTGTGAAGTCTCCTTGACCGTTCATAACAACAAGGGAAAGCTACCGGTTGAATATAATGATATTGAGATATCCAGGAGAGTATATCGTAACGGAGAGAGTGAATATTTTATGAATAAAAATTCCTGCAGATTGAAGGATATTTATGATCTATTTATTGATACAGGGATGGGGTCTGATTCTTATTCTGTAATTGAGTTAAAAATGATAGAACAAATCCTCTCTGAATCTGGGAATGACCGTTTCAGAATGTTCGAAGAAGCTGCGGGAATCAATAAATATAAGCTTCAAAGAAAACATTCATTACGGAAATTTGAGATGGTAAAAAAGGATCTGGAGCGGGTGGATGATATAATAAAAGAAGTTGAAGAAAAAGTGAAGCATTTAAATCTCCAACTAAAGCGATTTAAACGATACGAAAAACTTCAGGGAGACCTGAAAGAGTTTGAAATAAGTTTGGGATATACCCAACTTTCTGACTTAAAAGAAGAATCTGATCCGCTAAGGTTGACAGTCCAAAAATTTACCCAACAAAGGGAATCTAAATCTACACAGGAAGAATTAAATGAAAGAGAACTGACCAGGCTCCGTGAGTTATATCAGGATCAAGCGACAGATGTGGAAGATTTAAAACATAAGTTTGATGGATTGAAAGACGAAAGGAATGCTACAAAACAACACATATTGATATGGAACGAGCAATCACACTCAGCCCGAAATCAAATAGATCGTTTAAAAAGTGAGAAAAAGGCAAACGCAAAAAAGGATGAAAATTATAATCAGGAGTTAAGAGAATTGCAAAAAGAAATAAATATAATAACACCTGATATATCCACAGCAGTTGAAAAACACAAGGACAAAAAGAAATTATTTGATGAGTTGAATGAAAAGTATGTTAAAGTACAAAGGGAGGTTGAACTATATCAGGAAGATAGATGGAAAGCACAAACAAAGAAAACTGAAATTGAGAGACAGAACCAAAAATCTCAACTACTCATTGAGGAAAAATCAGCAACTATAGATGAGCTAAACACAGATATAGATGGGTTAAAAAAATCATTGATTCATTTGGATAAACAGTTAGTTGATGGGGAAAATAATGTTTCAGGCATAAAAAATAATGTATCGAAAGCTAAAACAAAACAATCTGAATTGAAATCTGAACTTGACAGGTTGAATTTAGACTTGAATTCAACTCAAAAAAATATTCATGAAATTCATGGTGAATTAAAAAGCCTGGTGTCCCAACGGAAATTTTATCAATCCATTATTACAAGTAATGAAGGGTTTCCAAATGGTACACGTCATATTTTGGAACAAAAAACAAAATACTCTGGGATTTTCGGTGCTGTTGTTGATCTGTTAAATGTGGAAGATAAACATGCTGTAGCGGTGGATTCAGTTTTAGGAGATTTAGGAAATTGCCTTGTAATAAAAAATAAAATTTCTGTGTTTTCTGTTTTCAGAGAACTGAAAAAGAAGAAGTTGGGAAATGTCAGTTTTATTCCTTTGGACTGTATTCCAAAACCGGCGAAAGGAAAAGTAGCTCTTCCGAAAAATCCCGCTATTTTTGGGAAGGTGTCTGATTATGTTAATTGTCCTGAAGATATATCTGAAATAAAGAATTTTTTATTTGGGGATTGTTTGCTGGTTAGTAAGATAGATGAGTTGGATGAGTCCATATTAAACGAATGGAATTGTGTAGATATGGAAGGGCATATTTCAAATAGGGGAATCATAAAATTTAAGGATTCAGAGAACAGTTTGATTCAAATAGGGCGTCAATCCCGATTAAAAGAACTGGAAATTATAATCTCTAAAATGAAAAATAATTCAGAAGTCCTGACAAAGAAAAAAGAAAAAATTGAAAAAGATATTTCCAAAGTTGAAAACGATCTATTATCTGGGAATGATAACTTACGAAATATTACAGAACAGTTATCAATATTGGACAGCGAAATTCGACAGTTTATGTATCAAAAGGAAAAAACAGAGGAAAGAATTTCAGAACACAGGACAAAACAAAAAAAATTAAATGATCTTATACAGCAGTTAATGAAATCGGAGAAAGAAACAAAAAAAGAATTAATTAATGTTGAAAAAGATATTGAAAAAAAATCATTAAAATTATCCCAATCTGAGGAAAAGCTGTCCGGACTAAGAGTGAGTCGAGATCAGCTATCTGCAGCAGTTCAGGCCCTGCATATTGATGTTCTACAACTTGAAAATCAAAGAGAACAATCCCGGATGAAAATGAATACAGCCGAAAAAACAATTGATGAATTAAAGTCGCGCGATTCAGAAATTGAAAATGAGATAGTGGAACTGAATAATAAAGTTGAAGGGCTCAATCAAAACATTACAGAAGGGACCGGATCCATTGAAAAAATTGAAGGTAAGATTTCGGGAATAAAATCCAAATTGGATTTAAAAAGTCAGGTTAAAGAAAACACCTTTCAAGATGTCGAACAATTGCAAAACAAAATTCGAACAGAACAGAAATCTAGAGAATCATTGTTAGAAGAAATGAAAGAATCAGAACAAAAACTGATGGAAAATGAGCAAAAAAGGCTTTTAATAATTAACAGGATGCGTGATTTATATGAAGTTGATATTCCTGAATATTTGGATGTAAAATTAACAGAAATAGAACTTCAAGAGAAGATTCAGAAAGCTCACCGAAGTATTGAAAATATTGGTGCAGTTAATATGGCTGTTCAATCAGATTATGATGAAGAAACAGACCGGTTGCAAATGTTGGAGAGACAGCGCTCTGACATTATTAAGTCGGAGGAGAATTTAAGGGAAACCATTCAGAGAATTGATAAAATTGCTCGAGAAAAGTTTCTAAATACTTTTGAACAGATCAATACTAATTTTACCAAATTATTCACCCTCTTTTTTGAAGGAGGTGAGGGAAGATTGGAACTTATAGGAGATCCTGATCCATTGGAAGCTGATATCGCAATAAGAGCTCAACCTCCCGGTAAGAGAAATCAAAATCTCAGAATGTTAAGTGCCGGAGAAAAATCCCTCACAGCGATTGCATTACTGTTTGCTATATATCAATACAAACCCAGTCCCTATTGCATTTTAGATGAAGTGGATGCTCCACTTGATGATGTGAATATTCGAAAATTTACACGGGTTTTACACCAGTTTAGCAATGAGACCCAATTTATCGTTGTTACACACAATAAACTTACTATGGAATCAGCCAATTATCTTTACGGTGTCACCATGGAGCAAAAAGGTGTATCAAAACTGGTATCGGTTCAGTTTGAGGCTTAACTCTCAGTCTAAAAAATAATTAAAATTACAGATCTAATCTGTCTGTATTACGTTCTTTAATTCTGTATAGAGTCTATTCAACGGAAGTCCCATCACATTGAAATAGCAGCCGTCAATTTTTTCAACACAGACGGAAAACCAATCCTGAATTCCGTAGGAACCTGCCTTATCGTATGGTTTGTAATTTTCGATGTAAAAATTAATTTCTTCATTTGTTATTCTATTAAAAGTAACCTGTGTCCGAGCATGAAATGTGTGTGAAATTGATTTATTTTTTTGTTGAATAGAGACACCAGTATAAACAGAGTGAGTGTTACCAGACAGTATGGATAACGTAGTGTAAGCTTCATCAAATGAACCGGGTTTTCCTAAAATCGACCCATTGAAAACGACGACAGTATCCGCGCCGATCACTAAAGAATCATGTCTATTTTGGCTGACATTCTTTGCCTTTAACTCAGCATAGTGTTCTACAAATTTATCTGGATTTAGTTTAAGTGAAATATCTTCTTCGATCGTACTTGGGATTATTTCAAACTGTACACCTATTTGTTCCAAAAGACTCCTTCGTCTTGGAGAGGTGGATGCGAGAATTATCTTGGGAGAGTGCTCATGACTATTTAATAACGGCCAACCTGTTGAACTTTGTAATGGTTTCATTGTTTCCTTTTGCATTAATTCGATAAATAAACACTCCGTTCGATAAATCTTTTCCAAAGGCATCTTTCCCGTCCCAATACACATGGTGATATCCTCCTGGATAGTTGTCCGAGGGGATCACTTTTATTTTTGTGCCACCTAATGTATAAATCGTAATTGATACCTGAGCATTTTCTGTGATTTCGAATGTGAATTGAGTGTCATCTTTAAATGGATTTGGGTAATTATACACATTGAATAATTTCAATCCTGAGCCTGATAAGGATTTGAGTAAAATATTTTTGTTTGAAGAATTGTTGGCATTGTCCCAGCACTGAATATTAATATGGAAAGGAAAAGTAAACTCGTTGAGATCCAGTGAAATAGTTCCAGATGTTATATCATCCAAATTGTAAATAAATTGGTTTGTTAAAAACATAACTTCACCGGAATTTATCTTTGTTAATTGAATTTCGTGTCCTGGTTCTCCGGCAAGATTGATTCCGGACTGGTCAGAGAAACTGAGAATAAGATTAGAATTTTCTGCAACATGATCGCCATATCCAACTTCTCGATTTTCAGAAGTAAAAAAGGTAATATCGGGTCCGCTATAATCGTTTAAATCTGTTTCTAAAGACACCTCCATTTCCTCCTTGAAACCTATTGCATCTGCGTGGTCATTTTCATTTTGAACATACATTTTTATATCAATTTTTGATCCCATTATATCCATTGGTATCCAAAAAGATCCACTGACCTGAGAACCTGAAAAAGAAATTTCACCTAATGATAAAATTGATCCTGGGATTGAATAGGAAATCGAAGAATTAATCAATCCTGAATTTGATATATAAGAATATTCTCTTTCAACCATCCGATCAGATTCACGGACAACTAAAAATCCTGTCCCTCCATTATGTAAAAAATCGGATGAAGCCGTTTCCTGTGATAAGATTTCTAATGGTTCTGATATTGTAAGGTCAATAGATTCTACAGGGAATTGTATTTTCATTGCGGGGTCACCAAAAAGGTGAAAAACTTTACCTGTTATAGAGCCAGTTTTTATACTTTGTAAAATATTTCCCAAAGGAATATCAGCTATACCGCCATTTGGAAATATTGCTTCATATAAAGTCCTTAAAAAGATCCAATTTGGTCCTTCATAGACACTTCTTGAAGTGGTAATTATAGCAATCGCACCGTTCCCTACTAGTCGTATTATATCTTCAGAAAATGCATCATATGCTGGATTATCAAATTCACCCCAGGAACAAGTACCTACGATCCAAAGTGGTAATTTATTTCCAGTTTGGATAAAGGATATATCTCCACGATTTTTATCAAGAATACTTTCTTGAGCCCATTTGTAATATGAACCATGGCCAATAAAGTTGACAATTGTGGTTCCTTGGCTCAACAAGTTGAACAGGTCTTCCGTTGCCTCTGGTTTTGTGACCCCATATAATGATGCATCATTTGATCCAGGGTACTCCATAAGATAAACCTTTTCAACGTCAAATTGAGGTGGAATAATTTGGGCTAGCTTCTCAGAATTAGATGTATGGGATGTATCATTTGCTAAGGGACGTGCTTCATCGTCAGCTACTAGTGTTATTCTCTGTCTCCACAATCCGTATTCCGGATCTGTTTCGTATTGAATAACCTTGCTAACGAAGGCTTGAACATCTCCGGATGTTTTTGCAGGGAATCGACCCAAGGCAATCTCAGGGATTCCTCCATTAAATGTAGCAAATAGATCATCGGACGCATAGTCACCTTCATAAAGTGTTGGTAAATTTGGGATGTCTCCGACCAATAAGCCGAAAGTAAGTTCATCTGCAAGTGAAAGGGCATCATAAAGAAAATCCTTAATTGCTTGAGCATCCAGGTTACCATTGCTGTATACTTGAAAAATGGAATCGGTAGAAGCAAAATTCGTATTTAGGGGCTCATCAAAGGAGTTTCTTCTCAGGTTAATAAGAGGCATCAGATTTGTTTCATATTCAGAAGCTCCTATAATGATGTAATCGGTATTTTCAGGAACAACATTAACTGTATATGATGGAATATTCAGAATTTTTGATTGTGATTTTTGAATGGGTTTAACCCAATGTTTTGCAAATTCCCAATTGATAACACGGGTATTCATAAAGGATGCTGTTCCTGGTGATATGCTACTTTCTGTGGTAGAGATATTTCCTGGTATATGAATGGTGACAATAACTTCATCATAAGCTATCCCTTCAGAGCTGAAAGGTGAAATAGCCAGAGTTCCTGTGTGTAATCCTCTTAGAAGTTGAAATTGGAGCCAGGAAACTCCTAGAGGGAAAGTGGAAGCGGGAGCATCGTTCAGAAATAGTGGGGCAGAATAGGAGAACTCAACTTCCGGAGTTTGTGAATCAGGAAGTCCGATGAGACAGTGGAGTGGCTCAATCTCCCTAGCGTAATTTCCCTCTGATTTCACTTTTAATCTAATCTCATCAGGAGATAAGTGCATGACGGACCAGGAAGTCTTCGCTTCTAAAGATGAAAAAAATAATAAAAATCCAAAAATAAAAAATTGGCAATTCATAAGCGTTAAATTTAGGTATGATTGATATTATTGAGATTGGAATTATATTTTAAATCAAATTAATTTCCACAGTTGAAAAACACCATTTTTAATCTATTTTATACCATCAGGGACACAACATGTTTGATCTAAAGTTAATTAGGGGGTTCTATGCTCAATACCTAACTAAATTGAGTCAAGCTAGAAGTCTTCTTAAAAGGCCACTGACTTTGACAGAAAAAATTTTATACTCCCATGTATCGGAAAGTACAACTCTTACAGAATTTGGAAGAGGGAAGGATTATGTATTTTTCTCTCCCGACAGGGTTGGTTTACAGGATGCCACAGCACAGATGGCACTGTTACAGTTTATGATGGCAGGTAAGGAAAAGGTTGCAGTACCATCTACAGTTCACTGTGATCATTTAATACAAGCACATTATGGAGCGGAAAATGATTTATCTACAGCTCAAACTGTAAATGGTGAGGTATATGATTTTTTAGAATCTGCAGCAACTAAATATGGTCTCGGATTTTGGAAACCTGGTGCAGGAATTATACATCAGGTTATTTTGGAAAATTATGCCTTTCCTGGTGGTATGATGGTAGGCACTGATTCCCACACGGTGAATGCTGGTGGACTGGGAATGATCGCTATCGGTGTGGGAGGTGCTGACGCAGTAGATGTGATGGCTGGGATGCCGTGGGAATTGCGATTTCCTAAGTTGATTGGTGTGAAACTAATAGGGGAGCTAAATGGATGGGCATCTGCTAAGGATGTCATCCTGAAATTAGCGGGTATGTTAACTGTGAAGGGTGGAACAGGAGCCATAGTAGAGTATTTTGGTGAGGGAGCAGATTCAATATCGTGTACTGGTAAAGGAACGATTTGTAATATGGGAGCGGAGATTGGAGCAACTACTTCCGTATTTGGATATGATGATAAGATGAAGGAATATTTACAAGGAACGGGAAGGTCAGAGCTTGTAGACATTGCTGAACCTATTTCCGCTGATCTCAAAGGCGATTCGGAATGTTACGAACAACCAGAAAAATATTTTGACAGGGTCATTACTGTTAATTTATCTGAATTAGAGCCTCATATTAATGGTCCTTTTACTCCTGACAGGGCTACCCCCATTTCAGAATTTAAAGAAGCTGTTATTGAGAATGAATGGCCAAAAACTGTCAGTGTGGGTTTGATTGGCTCCTGTACAAATTCTTCATATGAAGATATTACAAGGGCAGCTTCCATTGCACAACAGGCTATAGATAAAAAATTATCTGTAAAATCACAATTTACAGTCACTCCAGGTTCTGAACAGATTAGATTTACTGTCGAACGAGATGGATATTTAGACACGTTTCAAAAAATAGGCGGGATGATCTTATCAAATGCCTGTGGACCATGTATCGGACAGTGGAAACGTGGTGGTGCTGACAAAAAAGAGAAGAATGCTATCCTTACCTCTTTCAATCGGAATTTTGCAAAAAGAAATGATGGTAATCCAAATACACATGGATTTGTTGCTTCACCAGAAATTGTCACAGCAATGGCTATCGCAGGTGATATGGGTTTTAATCCCTTGACAGATCCACTAGTAAATGAAGATGGTGAAGAAGTCTATTTAGATGAGCCAAACGGAATAGATTTTCCTCCTCATGGATTTTCGGTGAAAGATAATGGATATCAATCTCCGCCTGATGATGGAAAGGAACACATAATTAATATCAATCCTAATTCGGAAAGATTACAATTATTGACCCCTTTCACTCCGTGGAACGGAAAAAATCTAACTGATTTGAAATTGTTGATTAAGGCCAAAGGAAAATGTACAACCGATCATATTTCTATGGCAGGGCCTTGGTTGAGATACCGGGGACACTTAGATCATATTTCAAATAATTGTTTTATTGGTGCTGTCAATGCCTTTAATAATAAATCTAACCATGTTCTCAATCCGTTTACCAGTGAATATGCCCCAGTTCCGGAAGTTCAGCGTCACTATCAGCAATCTGGCATTGATACCCTTGTGGTAGGAGATGAAAATTATGGTGAAGGTTCTTCCAGAGAGCATGCCGCAATGGAGCCAAGATATTTAGGGGTGAGAGTGATCTTAGTAAAATCATTCGCACGTATTCATGAAACAAATTTAAAGAAACAGGGTATGCTTGCTCTTACATTTGCACACAAATCAGATTACGATTTAATTCAGGAAAAAGATCAATTTGATTTGATTGATTTAGATCAATTTTCATCTGGGAATCCTATCACCATTTCCGTAAAACACTCGGATGGTTCTGAGGACCAGATATTATGTAATCATAGCTATAATGATACTCAAATTAATTGGTTCAAAGCAGGTTCCGCCTTAAATATGTTAGCGGAGAAAAAATAATGAAAGTGTTAATATCCGATCCTGTCTCTACAACTGGTATTGACCTATTAAAAAAAGCTGGCCTAAGTGTTGATTATCTCCCAAAATGGACAGAAGATGAGTTAAAACTCCATGTTTCTGATGCCTCTGGATGGGTTGTCAGGAGCGGAACAAAAGTAACGGAGGGATTGCTGAATCTGGCAGAAAATCTTCAAATAATTGGTAGGGCAGGTGTAGGGGTTGATAATATTGACATTCCCGCTGCAACACGGAAGGGAGTTGTTGTTGTTAATACACCGGAAGTAAACACAATATCTGCTGCGGAACATACTATCGGGATGATGTTAGCTTTAGCACGGAATATTCCACAGGGTCATTCTGGATTAATAAATGGTGAGTGGAATCGTCATTCTCTTGTGGGTGTTGAGTTGAAAGGAAAAACCTTAGGAGTTGTTGGGATCGGAAAGATTGGTCGTGAAGTTATTCAACGATGTAAATCTTTTCAGATGAATATTATTGGTTATGATCCATATTGTACTCAAGATATGTTCAAAAAAGATGAGGTTAATCTTGTTGATTTGGATACCTTAACATGGGAATCAGATTTTATATCGCTTCATTTACCCATCAATGATAAAACTCGTAATCTCTTTGATCTAAGACGGTTAAAGATGATGAAAACAACGGCAGCAATAATTAATGTTGCAAGAGGTGGTATAGTTAATGAAATTGATCTGGTCACCGCTTTAAATGAGGATATTATTGGTGGTGCCGCATTGGACGTGTATTCTAATGAACCCTTAACATCTAATCATCCTTTAACGAAAACAAAACATGTGATTCTTACTCCACATTTGGGTGCGTCAACGAAGGAGGCAAAAGAAGGTGTTTCTATTGCAGTTTGTGAATCGATAAGGGATTACCTGACCCATAAAATATTAACCGGAGGTTTAAATGTCCCAATATCTGGTTATGGTAATTTAACTGAGCTATCTCCATTCCTCGATTTATCGGAAAAGCTTGGAATCACACATGGATATTTTATTGAGGGAGCGGTATCATCTATCAAAGTTGAATGTGCAGGTGCCATTAGCGATATCAACTCTTTGACCTTGTCATTTTTAAAAGGGTTTTTATCGGAAAGAGTCAGTGAACGATTAAATTTTATCAACGCAGAAGCAGTGGCAAAAGAGCTTGATATTACTGTTGAAAAGACTGAATCGTCTGATTGTGGCGGATATGCCAACCTAATCCGGACAACGATATCCAAGGGCAGTGAATCAACAACGATCCATGGGACAGTTTTTGATGCCAACCGCATTGCCTTCACTCATTTTTTAGGTTATGATTTGGATATAGAGCCTAAGGGTACAATTTTGTTTATAAAAAATAAGGATGTACCAGGAGTCGTGGGAAAAGTGGGAACAATTTTAGGTGAGTGTGGTGTGAATATAAGTGCATACTTATTGAGCAGGAAAAAAGATGGATTTGCCTTGGGTGCAATTCGAATTGATAATGAAGTTGCTGCCGAAGCATTTGACACATTAAAAGAGTTGGAAGAAGTCGTATTTTTACAACATATTCATTACTAAATATGAGTATTGTACCAAAGTAAAGAAAGAAAGAAATGCATAATAACTTAAACACATATAAAAATAATCATTATGTCAAGGCTGTTTGATGATCTAAAAGAAACCGTAAAAGAGTGGACAACTGTTGCTGTTGAGAAAGCAGAGGAAGTTGGAAAAATTGCTGTTGCAAAAACTGAAGAAGTAACCCGCATTAGCAAGATAAAATTGGAGGTTCACCAGCATGAACGGGACTTAGCAAAATTGTATGAAAAATTGGGAAGATTTGTGTGTGACCATGCCAAGAGAGATAATATGGTGAATTTTACAGGGAATTCTGAATTTTTTGATATGGTCCAAAAGGTTGACCAGCTTCAAACGCTTATTGATAGTAAAAAGGAAGATATAGAGCAGGTAAAGGATGAATATAAATTAGATGATTCAGATATTGCAACTGTTGACGATGTTGTAGAAGAAAAAGTTGAGAATCCTTCTGCATCGGATATAAAGGATGAACACTCACCTAATGAATAATTATGTTCTTCGTTAGAGGTCTAATAAAATAATAGAAAAGAAAATCAATAATTTGATTACCAAATATCTCAGGTCAATATTCAATTGTATTAAAACTTAACTCCTAGTAAACTTATCCGATATATCATAATATAATTTGATGAAAAAACAGACCAGATCATTAATTCTCCAAACAGAATGGAAGGATAAAGTTTGCCAATGGCATATTTCTTATGGAAGACTTTCAACAATAATATGTGCAGGTGTATGTCTCTTAGGGACACTGCTTTTCCTAACTGCAGATACGCTCACTGGATATATTTATCGATTCAAAATTAATCAAATTCGTTCAAACTACTCCCACGTATCCACTACATTGACAGATCTAAATTTGCAGTTGGGGATATTAAATAATAAAATTACAGAATT
Source organism: uncultured bacterium (assembly GCA_964433085.1). Taxonomy (GTDB): domain Bacteria; phylum Fidelibacterota; class Marinisomatia; order Marinisomatales; family AB-629-J13; genus AB-629-J13. The sequence goes on along the minus strand of CAYSQB010000013.1, from coordinate 4,106 downwards.
GGAAAAACAAGATACAGAATTAAGACGATTATCCGGATTGCCCATTATTGATGATGACATCCGGGAAGTGGGTATTGGTGGAGTCAGATTAAGTGAAAATTTTAATATCTCTCTTCCTGGAAAAGAAATCGATCCTGATGTTTCAAACCTAGAAATAAACATCGATGAGCTTTCAAGAAAAGTTCAATTGGAGTTAAATAGTTTTTATGATATTCAACAAAAGATTTTGGAGAATAAGGAAATATTAAGTTATATCCCTTCAATAAAACCTGTTACTGAAGGATACCTAAATTCCGGGTATGGATACCGAAAAGATCCTATAGATGGAATCCGAAGATTTCATCATGGACAGGATTTTTCTGTCTTCCGAGGTGCGCCAATCCAATCACCGGCAGATGGAACCGTAAAACGTACAGGTTATCGGGGTGGATTTGGAAAGTATATCATTATTGATCATGGATATGGGTATGAGACAAAATTTTTGCATTTATCAAAAATAAATGTCAAAAAGGGTCAATCGGTTGTCAGGGGAGAATTAATAGGAGAAACTGGTAATAGCGGACGATCAACAGCTCCTCATCTACACTACGAAGTCATTTATAATGGTACCCCTCAAAATCCGCTTAATTATTTTTTTAATGGTTAAAATGGCTGCAAGCCATTTAACCTATTTTTAAATAATGAATAAATCCTATTATCTTGAAACCTACGGATGTCAGATGAATGTGGCAGATTCTGAGCTCATTGAAGGGATGCTGAGCCAAGAAGGCTATACACCAATCAGGGAAATGAGTAAGGCAGATGCTATTTTTGTAAATACATGTGCTATAAGGGAGCATGCGGAAGGAAAGGTCCACTCTCGTTTAGGACTTTTTAATAAAGTAAAGCGTGAAAACCCTGGTGTTATTATTGGAGTTCTCGGATGTATGGCTCAGAATCTGAAGGATGAGTTATTGGTAAATAAACCTTATGTGGATATCATTCTAGGTCCCGATGCGTACAGAAAACTTCCAGAATATTTAAGACGTAATGAGAAGAAAAATCATATTGTTGATACAAAATTATCCCGTTTTGAAGTATATGATGATTTATTCCCCAGTCGAAAGCAAGGAATTAATGCGTGGGTATCCATTATGCGTGGTTGCGATAAATTTTGCACATTTTGTATAGTCCCATTTACAAGAGGAAGAGAACGGAGTCGTGGGATAGACAGCATAATTGCGGAAGTATCCCAGGCAGTTTCCGATGGATTTTTAGAAATCACCTTATTGGGTCAGAATGTAAATTCCTATCAATATGATTCAGTGGGATTCCCCAAACTATTGGAAGCAGTTGCGGCAGTTGAAGGAGTCCATAGAATTCGTTATACCTCACCACATCCTCAGGATGTTACAGAGGAATTATTGGATGTGATGGCGTCCCATAAGTCCATCTGTAATTCAATTCATTTCCCACTTCAATCTGGTTCTAACCGAATATTGAAGAGAATGAACCGTACCTACACTAGGGAGCATTTTATTCATCAGGTTGATATGATGAGAGAAAAAATCCCTCATATTGGGATATCCACAGATATTATTGTTGGATTTCCAGGTGAAACTGAAACAGACTTTCAGAATACCCTGGATGTTGCGTCCCAGGTCCAGTTTGACTCTGCATTTACCTTCAAATATTCTGCCAGACCCTATACAAAAGCAGTTGAATATGAGGACCAGATATCTGAAGAAGAAAAGCAGGATCGGCTCGAACGGTTGATTTTATTACAGAAAGAACATACCTTAGCAAAGAATAAAAAAACAATAGGGTCAATTCAATCAGTACTCATTGAAAAAGAAAGTAAAAAATCTACTTCTCAATGGGCAGGAAGGACAGATTCGAATAAATGGGTAATTTTCCCAAAAGAGAATGCTGCGATCAAAGAAACAGTGCCTGTACAGATTTTGAATACTTCTGGCATCAGTCTTCAAGGAAAAATCGTTCACAATTATTAAGGCCTCTCATGAAACTGATTAAAATATTATTTGCTCTCATAATCATTTTTAGTTTATTATTGATTCTCGTGGAAAATACAGACACAGTTCCTGTTAATTTGATTTTCCACACATTTGAGGAGACCAAGGTGGCTGTTCTGATACTTATATCTGTGGCGATCGGTGTATTGATCGGCTACGGGCTTACAGTTGTCACTCTCATTTCAGCAAAGTCAGAATTACGATCTCTCAAACAAAAAAATCAATCCATTACAAATGAATTAAATGATCTAAGAAATGTAGCAATTGACCAAGATATTTATGATACCGAAAATGATGAGTAGTCAAATTGTTAGTTTCACATTATTTAACCCCTGAAATTTTATTTATTGGAACAGTAGGGATTTCGTTTTTTAAAAGGTTTTTCAGAAAGCCAAAAAACCCGGAACGCCTTTTTACTGAGGCCCTGCACTGTCTTGTAACAGATGATAAGCATAGGGCTGTCTCCTTGTTAAGACAAGTAGTTAAGAAAGATTCCGATCACATGGAAGCATATCTCCTGTTAGGTAATACAATTCGATCAGATTTTCCGGAACAGGCAGTTAAAATTCATCAATCCCTTACAGTGAGGCCCGGGTTATCCAAATCAGTGCTTGTTGATATTCACAAGGCGCTAGCAGAGGATTACAGAGCATTAAAAAAGATTGATTTTGCGAAAAGAGAAGGTGAAAAGATTTTGAGATATGAACGCAAAAATAAATGGGCTCTGGAATTAATGTTGGCACTTGCTGAAGAAGAAAAGGATTGGAAGCAGGCTGAACATTGGAACCGCTTACTTCTAAAGATCTATGGAAAAGATATAACTCTTGATTTGGGAAGATATCATGTATATGCAGGAATGGAGAAAATGGAATCAGGAGATTTATCAAAAGCAGAATCAGAATATAAAAAGGCAATAAAATTTTCACCTGATTCTGCTCTTCCACATTCATATTTGGGAAAAATTTATGACATGGAAGGTAAAAAGGAAGCTGCACTGGAATACTGGAAAAAATATGTTTTGTTGACTGCAAATCCCGAACCAGACATTTACAAGGCTATTGAAGGTTTATTATTCGAACTAAATAGGTATTCTGAAGTCGAAAAAATTTATAAAGATATTGTAGAAAAATATCCTGAAAACACGGAAGCATTGGTGCGAATAGTTAATCATATGCTGGAAAAAGGAAATGCAGGAAAAGCCATTTCCCTTTTAGATCGTTATTCCGTTGATTCAATGACGATCAGATTATTAAAACATAAGGTATCTCTTCCCAATGAAATTTCCCCTGATATTTTATCAGGAGTGGATACCTTAATAAGGGAATCCCTGAAAACTTCTTCCTGATGATTCGTCTTTTTTTTATAGTCTTTGGTTTGTTAACATTAGGAAATACACAAGAACTAGATCATCTATTTGAACAGTTTGAAAGGGGCGAGATCAACGAAGTAAAGGAAAAAATACCAATATTATTAAAAAAATATCCAAATGACCCAGGTGTAAAATATTTATTTGGATTAACACTAGTGGATGGAGATTCAGCTATGGAGGTTTATAAGGAGATCATAAATAAGTATCCATCCTCAAAATTTTCTGAGGGAGCTTCTAGTAAAATAGGTCAGTATTTATATTCTCGGGGACTCTACACTCAAGCCTCCCAACATTTAAGAAAATTCATTTTTCGGCATCATAAATCCAAAGATTTATCCCGAATGATGGGGATGTTCCTTCGAAGCTTTGATGCTACAGGAGAATTGGATTCCGCACAATATTTTGTCGACAAATATTTTAAAAAATATCCTAAACAACATTTTATTAAGAATGAGTTAGGATATATTCCTGATTCTATAAAAAGAATAAAATATTATAAAGAGAAGATCGCAAAAAAGGATTCAAAGGTGGTAGGTGCTCAAGGAGAACAGGGAAATTGGATGGTTCAGGTAGGAGCATTTAGCAAAAGAAATAATGCTGTAAATCTTAAAGAAAAATTGTCAAATGGTGGATACTCAGTGACTATAAATACATTGGTTTCCAATAAAAAAACATTGTTTGCGGTGAGAGCAGGACCCTTTAAAAGTCGCCAATCCGCAAAAAAT
>CAYSQB010000012.1:2151-33626 GCA_964433085.1 uncultured bacterium | reverse complement strand
CCGGAGAAGCAGTAGTTGCTAAAGCAGATGTGAGTTCCTATCAGGGTCGTCTTCATTTGGAAATAAAAAAAATTGGTAGGGCTTCCGTTCAGGATCATGGACGATATGGGTACGATCCCACCTTGATTGTTCCGTCTTCAGAAAAAAATCCCAAGGAAATGTGGGTGGGATTGCGTGAGTTAGTCAAGAAAATAAAAAATCGCAGACTTAAAAAATTGGTTACCCAAATATACAAAGAGAATAAAGAATCAATTTTTGTTTGTCCAGCTTCTTTAACCTCTCATTACAATTATCGGTCAGGATTATTGGAATATTTGCTTTCCATGGGCAGGGTTGCTTTAGACTTGGCTGAAAGATACAATGCAGATAGAGATCTTTTATTAGCCGGGGTTCTACTTCATGATATAGGGAAAGTGAAGGAATTATCTATTGGGCTGGAATCTGAGATAACTGATGAGGGAAAATTTATTGGTCATTCTGTTATTTCGAGGGACATGGTAAAAGCAGTTGCTGGTACTATAAATGGTTTTCCAAAGGAACTACTGTTGAAATTGGAGCACATGATTCTGACCCACAAAGGGCAGCTTGAGTGGAGAAGTTCTCGTAAGCCTAACTTTCCTGAAGCTCTTTTGCTACACCAAATTCATCACTTGGAAAAACATATGAACCTGATGAAAATGGCTCTTGAACAGGATGAAGAAGACAGTGATTGGACCTCGGGGAATAATCATCTTTTTATTCCTTTATATAAAAGGTGATCTTAGATTTTTAGGTTAGCATAATACATTAATATTTTATGAAATATTTCCATTTGTTCTGGTTTGGAATTAATGTTGTAACTCAATTGTTAGCTCAATCATTGACTCCTATTCCATTTGATTGGAGTGGTCAAAACGGAATATCTTCGTATGATGGCCTTTTGCTGTGGAATCGTGACTGGAATTCAAATGAACTGTTTTTTGATGGAACATTTCAGTCTTATCCACAGCGGTTTGGAGAGGAAATTGCCCAAGATGCAACCCTGTCTTATACATATGCATTTCGCAACATCTTGTTCCCTGATTCTTCCAAGATTTACACTTCCTTTGATTATCGTCAGGGTGACTATCTCTACGATCAATTAAATATACATGCTGATTTTAGCCAATCCGACCGAATAATGAAATGGAACGGATTTAAGCGGAGTTACGGAGGTCCATTTTCCCAGTTCATTCAGCCAGAAAATCAGTCTACCCGAGTCTTGACTCCAAATCAGCAATCCTATTTATTTTACTATCTTTCAAAAATGAATAATAGAATATCCGTTCTCTCCATTGGGAAGTTTATTACAGATTCGGGAATACTTTACTTTTCTGCAGATCCAAATACTGGAGAGCTATATGAAGTAAAAGGGCTGCATAAAGATGAAATAACCACATCATCATTCTCTGTTTATACAGAATGGAAACAGTTCGATTTTCATTTCAGGATCGCTCAGTATATGGAAAATCGAGATTGGAATACAAGTGAATCTTTTAGGCCTAAACACTATTTTATTAGAGGATTGTATGAAGGGATTCTTTCTCCGTCAGGTGAGAATGTGGGCTCCCTATGGCAGGTCGGGATGTCTGGACATACACAGGCCCTTACATTCCCTAGCGCAGTTATTTCAAAAGACAGGTCCTGGATATCTGCATGGGGAAATCTAAATAGGAGCAAATTTCAGATTTATGGTGGAGTGGACGCGGGGGACGAATCGGTTTTACCACATTTTTTAATTACTTTGAACAAAAACTCAGGATCGATGAAGTGGAAAAACGAGATGGGAATGAAAAATATCCCTAAGCATTTAATGATATGGGAGAGCTCACAATCTTTCTTTGAATCATGGATTAATGTAAACAGTAATGTAAAATGGAATAAGGAAGATCTAACCATTTTTGGTATCATAAATTATTGGCATGTCAATAATCTGATTGAAGATGGAATGGGGATTTCTCCAAAAGAATTGTTTTCCATCAAAACTGGATATGGTTGGGAAGCAATTCATGGATTAAAATTCTCAGGATCATGGAGACACAGCAGTACAACACCCCTTTTATCCGATGGTATAAGTGATCATATAAAAACGGAATTGGAATATACCCGTTCCCTTTTCTCGGATAAAATGATACTCACAGCTGAGTTAATAGTTGAGGGATTATTGAACCGGGATTCATCCTCTATATTTCATCCGGAACTTCAAAGACCAATGGAGTGGTCATTTTTATTAGAGGATTACTGGACGACTCATTTTGTAATTAGTGCAAAGGTATCATCTGTAGTTTTCTCTTATCGAATGCAAAATTTATTCAACATACAGAAAAATATGTTCAAGCAACTGTATCCTGATCTCCCGGAGGAATGGATCTGGCCCCGAAACAACGCCTATTTTCTACCTATGGGTCAGTTGGTCAGTTTTGGGGTTGAATGGGAGTTTGAAGACTAAAAATTAATTTTTAGTCGTTAAGGTGACTAGCTAATTACCCTGATCGTTCCAAACACCATAATCACCAGGAGAAGCTCCAACCTCAAGTATATATTTTAAATTACTAAAATTGTCATGGACAAAAACTGTATCAGGTGATTCATAATCACTGGTAATACCAAAAAAAATGTAGTTGCTTTCAGCACCTGCCGAATAAAGTTTATATATTGGATATGCCCCAATTTTAGATGTTCCATCTATTGAAAGGTTATCGTTCACAGATGCCACTCCACCTTCAAAAGTTCTATAGACCCTATCCGTAATTTTCATTATATCACCGCCACATACAACACCGGTACCATATTCTTTTGTTATAACTTCATTTGTTTCTAAGTTAATGAGGCTAGAACTGAAAATTGTTTGTGTCCAATCTTCACTATAATAGGTGCCTGATATCCACAACTGGTTGTTATTAATCAGTAATTGCATTGGACCTCTTCCAACTTCAAATGTTTCGATTATTTGTTCACTGAAAGTATCAATTTTTACAACATGGGTACCTTTGTTTGTATCATATAATTCTAAGTTTGGAATGCTCACATATAAATAGGTTCCATCTGTTACGATGTCCTCTGGTAGTCCATTAAATGGGATTGAAGACTCAAGCGCGTAAGTTAATAAATTCAGTACTTTCACATCCTTTGTATTCCAGTTGGTGAAATATAATTTATTATTTATAATTACCATCTCTCTTGGGCTTGAATTATCTGTAGAAATTTCAATACCAGGATGGAGTAATCCATTAACTGTGATTTCATAAAATTTGAGGAAGTGACTATTATTTAACGCCACAATTAATTTATCGTTGTGTACAATAATAGATTGCAAAACATCACCTATATTTTTAAGCTGCTGAATTTCCTTTCCATTTCTGAAAACTGAGATGGAACCGTTATTGCTACCATAATTTCCTTCAGAGGCTATAAAGACCAGTTGATTTTCATCGATTAATTCCTGTTTTGTGTCTTCACATCCCATTACAATGATAAGGGACAGCAGAACGATCCTTTTCATGTTAACTCCTTGTTTTAAAAACGAGGTAAAGGAAGGATTTAAGGCCATTGTCTAGACCCACCCTTTTTCCCGAAGGTTTATTTGAAACGATGATGCCCAAATATCCTGACTTCCGCATCAACGGAATCCTTCCGCCTTCTCATCCCAGTTGCCCGGGACAATGGCACGATGAAAGGTCCTAAGCGGTTACAGTAGCGGGAACTGTGCCCGACTTTCACGGGCTTCCCTGTTGCGATCAGTTAAAAACTTGCAAAATAACCTGTAGAATCTTAGGTGTTGATAATAGTTATATCCAAATATATTTAATCTAAAAATTAACCAAGATTCCCATGGCGAAAACAGGATATCAGATGATCATTTACCATTCCTGCTGCTTGCATAAAAGCATAACAGATGGTGGTTCCAACAAATTTAAACCCTCGTTTTTAGTTCTTTACTCATGATATCCGATTCGGGTGTTGATACAGGAATATCACCTGTTGTTTCCCATTTATTGATTATGGTTTTTCTGTCAGTGAATTGCCAGATGAATGAATCAAAAGATCCGAACTCTTTCTGAATATTTAGAAAATATTTACTGTTTGAAATAGTTGCTTTGATCTTTAATTGATTTCGAATGATGGTTTTATTATTCATCAAATTTTCAATATCCCTTTTTCCAAAAAGAGCAATTATTACAGGATTAAATTCGGCAAATGCACTTCTGAATCCATTCCGATTATTCAAGATAATCTGCCAGCTAAGACCTGCTTGAAATGAATCCAGCACCATGAACTCAAACAGTTTTCTATCTTCATGAATTGGAACTCCCCATTCATTATTGTGGTATTGAATCATCAATTCGTTTTCTCCGGGCCAAGAACACCGGATTTTTTCTTGAGACATTTAAAAATTTGGTCCTGTGTGAGTTCCCGTTATTTTATCTGTAAGATAATTGAAAGCCTCATCGACAGTATCACAGATTTGGAATAGATTTAAATCTTTTTTGGAAATTGTACCTGCATCTATTAAATAATCCCAATTTACAATGTTATTCCAAAACTCCTTTCCATACAAAACGATTGGAATTGTTTTTTTTATTTTTTTAGTCTGTATCAGAGTAAGTATCTCAAACAATTCGTCCACGGTCCCGAATCCACCTGGGAAAGCCACCAACGCTTTTGCTAGATAAGCCATCCAGAATTTTCGCATGAAAAAATAATGAAATTCTATATCAAGATCTGGAGTGATCCATTTATTCCCCGATTGCTCATGAGGTACGGAGATATTTAACCCTATTGCTAATCCTTTTGCTTCTGAAGCGCCACGATTTGCCGCTTCCATTATACCAGGGCCTCCACCAGAGGTGATAATATATCGGTGCTTGGAATTTTTTAATTTTTTGCTCCATACAGTTAAATTTTTAGCTAAGGTTCTGGCATCTTCATAAAATCTTCCCATAGCTAAATTTTGTTCCAACTGTTTCTTTTTTAGAGGATTAATGTTCTTGGGGGCATTGTTTAATTCCACTTTTGCAGCTTTGGAAGATTTTAATCGAGCACTCCCAAAAAAAACGATTGTATCTTCAATATGATTTCGATAAAATTGTCTTTTTGGGCCTAGATATTCAGCAGCAATTCGGATACTTCTAGCATCAGAGCTTGTAAGGAAATCAGGATTCAGGTAAAAGGGTTTGTCTTTTTGTTTTTGTGTCATATAGTTCTCTATTTTAAAATAAGGTTTAAATTAATATGGAATTGACCATATAAAAGGTGTTTTATTATATAGTTTTATCTAAAATTTTGTTTGAGAAGATGAAAAATAGAAATAGATTTCCTTAATGAAACTCCTGTGTATTTTATTAATCATTTTGTTCTTTTTTGGAAATTGTAGATTGCCAGAATTAAAACCTGAAAACAAAGACGAAATTATTGAGGACATAGATTCTTTTGAAGTTAACAATGATCAATTTTCGCTTAAATCTTCAATGGTTGCATGGGAATTTCTAAAAAAAAATCCTTCTGAAGGTGAAATACTGAAATATTTTGGAGATCCGGATTCTTCCTGGACCGATGAATACGATAACTTTAAAATTCTTTATTACTATATTCCTGAATATCAGGATTACAATTTTATCGAAATAAATCTTAAATCCGGAGATGTATCAGGGTTTGAATGGGATTGAGATAGTTGGAGTACATATATTAATCCCCTAATTTTCTTTCTTTATTACTAACATTAATTGATTAAAATAGCTCCTTCTATATTATCTGCAGATTTTTCTGATCTACAATCTGCATTAAATTTATGTGATACTGGAAAAGCAGATTATATTCATATCGATGTTATGGATAATCATTTTGTTCCAAATTTGACTATTGGCCCGGCTGTCGTAAAATCAATTAGATTTGTTTCTAAAACGTATTTTGATGTTCATTTAATGGTAACAAATCCCCAAGGATTATTGAATGCGTTTGCAAAAGCAGGTGCTAACGGAATTACCTTTCACATTGAAGCAGTAGATAACCCCGGTTCTTTAATTGACCAAATAAAATCTTTAAAATTGGATGTTGGGATTTCCTTAAAACCGGAAACACCTCTCGAAGAGATTACCCCTTTTATCGACAAAATTAACAGGGTATTGATCATGAGCGTAGAACCAGGTTTTGGTGAACAAGAATTTATTAAATCTTCTCTTCAGAAAGTGCAACAACTGAATAATGCTTTAGTTCAATACAAATTAATAAATAAAGTTGAAATTGAGGTTGACGGTGGAATTAAGTTAGAAAATGCACAGGATGTTATAGGTGCGGGTGCTGATGCTTTAGTGATTGGTTCTGGGATTTTTAAAGCACAAGACCCTGTGAAACAACTTGCTGCTTTTAAACTATTACAAAAACAATGAAGACCTACAAAGACATTGATTCCTTTTCTGAATGGAGAGCAGAGGAAAGAGATGATTTTTCAGTCAGGGTATTGAAAGGAATTATTCTTGATGGAGTTCGAAAAGCAAATTCAGGTCATTCCGGAGGTCCTCTTTCATCCATTGATTATTCCTTTATACTATTTTCAGAATATCTGAATTTTGATCCCGGAGATCCAGATTGGTTTGGTCGAGATCGATTTGTTCTGTCTGCCGGGCATGAGTCCATGCTTTTGTACACATTGTTATTTATGATTGGTTGGTTATCTATGGATGACTTGAAACAGTTTCGCCAGTTTAACAGCAAAACTCCAGGACACCCTGAAGTTAGTATCCCAGGAGTAGAAGCAACCACAGGGCCATTGGGGCAGGGAGTAGGTATGGGAATTGGTATGGCTGTAGGTGAAATTATATTTAAAAAAATATGTGAGAGAGAGTCAGGTATTGATTCGTCATTTTTATCCCATAGAACCTATATTTTGTGCAGTGATGGAGACTTACAGGAACCAGTAGCTTTAGGTGCTGCTTCCTTAGCCGGACATTGGAATCTGAAAGATATAACCATGTTTTTTGATTCTAATGATGCGCAAATTTCTGGTAAAACTGATCGAGTAGATTCAACAGATTATGGAAAAATATTTGAAGGACTAGGTTGGCATGTTCAGCAAATTGATGGACATGACCATAGTGAGATCAGAGATGCAGTTCAAAAAGCTCATGTTATTGATAAACCCAGTCTTATAGTAGGGAAAACTCAGATAGCGCATGGAACTGCTACTATGGAAGGAAACCATGAAACTCACGGTATGCCTTTGCCATATGAAGAAATTGATGCCACAAAAGAAAAATTGGGGCTCAAAAAAGACACATTTTATTTGCCTAAGGAAGTTCACAGCCATTTCCGTCACAGATTTACAAAATTAGCTGAGATGAGAACTAGCTGGGATAAGTTAATGGATTCTGCGATGGAAAAACCTGCTTTTAATCAGTTTTGGAATATGACGGTGAAAAATAAGTTACCAAAATTGACATATCCAGAATTTGAAACGGGTTCGCACATAGCAACTCGCAAAGCCTTTGGATTAGCTCTGGATACATTTGCAATTCAACTTCCGCATATAGTAGGAGGGTCTGCTGATTTAGAGCCGTCAAATTATACATCCAATTTTGCCGCAACTTATGGTGATTTCTCCAAATTAAATCCCAGTGGGCGAAATCTTGCTTTTGGAGTGAGAGAATTTCCTATGGCCACAATTTGTAATGGACTTTCCCTTCACAAGGGATTCATTCCTTTTGGAGGGACTTTCTTAGTTTTTTCGGATTATTTAAGACCTGCAATCCGACTGTCAGCAATTCAAGACCTACAAGTCATATATGAGTTCACCCATGATTCCTTTTTTGTAGGAGAGGATGGTCCAACACATCAACCGGTTGAACATATTATGAGTTTGCGTACAATCCCAAATCTAAATGTTTATCGCCCAGCTGATGCTAAAGAAACTGCCGTTTCACTGGAATGTATCCTTCAGGATACATCTAACCCCAGTGCAATTTTACTTAGCAGGCAAGGGCTTCCGCAACTTAACTGTAAAATTGACGAAATCAAAACTGGTGTCAAAAAAGGAGGTTATATTGTAAAAGATTGTGTAGGGGCACCTGATATCATTATTATAGCAACTGGATCAGAAGTATCCTTAGGGATTGAAGTGAGTTCACATTTGGAAGATTATAATTGCAGGGTTGTGAGTATTCCTTGCTGGGAAAAGTATTTTCAATTGAATGAAAAAGAAAGAGCTAATATTATTCCATTAGATTTCGGACTTCGTGTTTCAATTGAAGCGGGCACCACTTTAGGTTGGGAGCGATTAACCGGGGAAAATGGATTAAATATTGGAATAGATCATTTTGGTGCTTCAGCCTCTCATAAGGATTTAGCAGAAGAGTTTGGATTTGTACCGGAGAAAATTGAATCTCAGATTCGAAACCATGTAAGAAAACTGAAAGATATAACAACATAGAACTAAAAATGAACATTCATATAGCAACAGATCATGCCGGATTTAAATTAAAGGAAGTTGTAAAAGAATATTTATCTAAAAACGGTTATGCCATCATGGATCATGGCGCTTATAAATATGATGCCTTGGATGATTATCCTGATTTTATTTTCCCTGCTGCCAAGGCAGTCGCAAATGATGCACACTCCCGGGGGATCATTTTTGGAGGATCTGGGCAGGGAGAGGCAATGGCTGCCAACAGAATCAAGGGAGTTAGAGCAGTGGTTTTTTATGGGGGAAATCGAGACATTCCTGCACTTTCACGACAGCATAATAATGCGAATATTTTATCGGTCGGTGCTCGATTTATATCTTCCAAAGAAATGATAGATGTGATCGAAGAATGGCTGGCGACATCCTTCAAAGGAGGCAGGCATGCGGGACGTATTCAAAAGTTAGATGAAGAAACTTAATAGCTAATTATTAAAGGGGAGTGAATTAAATTTAATGATAAGTATTTTTTTATTTTTAAAAAATTAATGGAATCAACTCCATAAAAAATAATGTTCTTTGTAAAAGATATAAATTAATGAGTTTACATCAAATACAGACAGGCACACAGGTAACAGTCCGCTCAACTGGGGATGTTGGCTCAATCAAGGAAGTTTATTATTTTCCTACTATGTACAAAGTAGAGTTTGATAATGGGGCAATTAAAAAATTCACTACGCATGAAATAGAAATTGAAGGATTTTCGTTGGCAAAACCGGGTATTATTGAGGAAGCAACCTTAAAAAAACTAAGGTCCGGTAAATCTTTTGAGGTGAGTTTATTAAATGTCAAAACAGTTGTTTGGCAGGAGATCAAAGGTGACATTTCAGATGTGTGGAAGCGTCTTATTTCTTTTAAAGATTACCATTTATGGTATCCGGGAATTCAGCGAATGCTTCCATTAAATGATATGGGACGATATGTGCATCATTATTCCTTTGACCAATTTGATCTAAAATCTGGAAGTCATTTGAGGACCCGTACCAGAGCGTTGTTCCCTTTTTTAAATGGTAAAATTAAGGATTTGGAAAAAGAAAAATTATTTACACTATCTTTACGGATAAATCCACTATTAAAAGAATTGGTTCAATTTGAATTGGAAGAAATGGATGATAAGGTCTTGGTCACATGTGCTCGCACCTATAAAGGAATATTTTCATTGATTGGATATATGGGGTTTCATAGATACAAATCTTTCTTATTAAAAGACTTCCAAAAAATATTTTTTCCACAAACCACTGATGATCAAAAGAAAAAAGAAGAAAGCAGTGCTGACGCAGAGTCTGCTCCGGTTATGGATAGACCAACAACAATTGCATTTGCAGTAAATAAGGGAATGGATGGAGATATGGATTTCATCAATTCTATTCCGGACAAGCCTACGAGAGGATTGGCAAAAGCGGCTCTAGTTAGGGCAAAGCGTACGGGGATTGTTCCTCCTATGCCAGATATGCCTTCTGAAAAGGTATTACCTGGAACTTCAAAACTAAAACGGACTTCTGATGGGGTGCCCGTTTTTGAAGCGACTCAAGATATGATTCACTACGCTGTAAATTTAGCATTAGATGGAAGCATGGACGTGATTAATGGAATTTCAGATAAACCAACAAGAGGTAAGGCAAAAGCCCTTATGGTAAAATGTAAACGGACCGGAGAACGACCGCCTATGCCTGAAATTCCGATTGAGACCGATTCATCAGTATTGCTAGATGAAGATAATTCCTCTCCACAATTTGAATCTACGGAAGATCTCATTCATTATGCAGTTAACAAAGCGCTGGATGGTGACATGGAATTTATCAATTCAATTGAAGAAAAACTCATTAGAGGAAAAGCAAAGGCAATGATGGTCAAAAGCAAGCGAACTGGGGATCGTCCCCCCATGCCAGAGTTACAGATATCTTCAAAAAAATCAGAACAGGGGAAAACGGAGACAGTTGAAACTGAAGAAGAATTGATAAAACGTCTCATTGCAGTGGGAATAAATGGGAATATGGAAGAAATTAACGCACTTGGTAATAGAGTCCTTAGGGGGAAGATAAAAGCTGCGATTATTCAAAATAAACGAAAAAAAGAAAAATAAATCAGTTACAAATAGCTTTATTTGAAATCCACTGTGGAGAAATCTAAAAACCATTACACCCGAGTTCAGATTGTTTCTATGATTGTATGCACACTATTAATGATTGGATATATTTTAGTTGTGTCCTACGTCTTTTGATGATGCTAGATTGGCTTACATTACATTGGTTGATGGATAATTTGGGGTGGATAGTTTTTGGATTACTTTTATCTCTAGCAGTGCTTTTCTTTTTCCCCTTATTACTTGGGTTTCAATTAAAAAATGAGACAAAAAATAATAAAAGTATGAAATAACCTTTATTATGAGACAATGGTTTAGAAATTCAATTGTTTACAGTTTAGAGATTGCTTTAATTTTTGGTTTTATTTCAGGATAATTAAACACTTAAATATGTCAGTAATCTCAACAAAAGAATCAAACCCTAGCAAAGTTTACGTTTTGTTCTATTCTTTTTTCCTTATACCTTTAGTTATTGCGGTAATAGGGACATCATTTATTATAATAGTTAAGTTTTTAACCTTGGAGCCAAAATCAGCATCAGATTTGCTCAATGATGTAAAAATTGGTTCTGCTAATAAACGATGGCAATCTGCTTTTGAGTTATCCAAAATTTTGACAAGTAAAACTGAAAATTTTGAGGATAATCTTTTCAGAAATCAGTTGATAACTGCATATAATCGATCAATACACGATGACGAAAAAGTGCGAATTTATCTTGCTCTTGCTATGGGGCAAACAGGAGATCAGTTCTATGGAGAGACTCTCAGAATTGGGTTGAATGATGACAAATTGATGACGCGATTGGCAGCCATAAAAGCATTAGGTATGTTACAATATGATTCTTCAGTGGAAGATTTGAGAGACATCATCACAGATAAAAATCGGGAAGTTATTGAACATCTTTCCGTGGTTGTTTCACTAGGAAATATGGAAGAAAAAAGTATCATCCCAGATTTAATACCACTGTTGGATCATGAAGAAGTAAATATCAGATGGGATACTGCTTTAAGCTTAGCTAAATTGGGAGATATATCAGGGCTTAAAATTATTGCAGATTTAATGGATCGTTCTTACTACTCTTCATTCCCAGAAGTGGACACTGAAGAAGCAAATCAAGCAATGAGGGTGGCAATTAAGGTGAGTTCTGTTTTCAAAAATGATATGTTTAAAGAAAAGTTGGTAATATTGGCAGAATCGGATGAAAATATGCAAATCAGAGATACAGCCATTAAAACCTTGAAGCAGATATACGGTCATCAATCATGAGTGAAGAAAAATTTATCCCTGAAGCATCAGTGGGTACTCCTCAGAGTAAAACAGTGAGAACGAAAATGGAACGGCGTGGTTTCTTTAAATGGTTGAGTATTGGGTGGTTGGCGTTTACTGCAGCAACAGGAGGATTTTTTACAGTACTTATTCGTTTCCTTTTCCCCAATGTTTTATTTGAGCCTCCCCAAAGTTTCAAAATAGGATATCCAGATGAATTTGAAATTGGAAAAGTGGATTTACGATTCAAAAAGGAATTTAGTGTATGGATTGTACGAAATGAGATAGGGATGTATGCTTTGTCAACTGTTTGTACCCATTTGGGATGTACACCAAATTGGTTGGATACAGAAAGAAAATTTAAATGTCCCTGTCATGGTAGTGGGTTTCGATCTACGGGCATTAACTTTGAAGGCCCTGCACCACGACCATTGGAGCGATTCAAAATTTACTTGGCAGATGATGGTCAAGTCATTGTGGATAAAACTAAGAATTTTAAATTTGAGAAAGGAGAATGGGAAAGAACTGAATCTTTCTTAAAAGTGTAAAAAAGGTGTATTAGAACAGTGAGTGAAAAAAAATCAAAGCAGACATTGTTGGAGCGAATGGGAAATTCCCAAATTTGGAAATCAATTATCCGCTCTGGAGTACCAAAAACCAGACGTCAGAGAATGCATGCAATTTTAGGCAGCGTTTTCCTTCACCTACATCCTGCTCGTCTCCCTAAACATGCAGTAAAAATTGGATACACATGGTGTATGGGAGGGTTATCATTTTTTCTGTTTGTCGTTTTGACAATCACAGGAATCATGTTAATGTTTTATTATCGTCCTACTGTGGAATATGCTTATACGGATATGATTGATTTAGGGGAGCAGGTACCATTGGGTATAATGAGAGAAATTCACCGTTGGGGTGCACATGCTATGGTTTTGACAGTTTGGTTGCACATGCTGAGAGTTTTTATGACAGGGTCATATAAACCACCTCGCGAATTTAACTGGGGTGTGGGAGTTCTTTTAATGGTTATCACTTTATTTTTAAGTTTTACTGGGTATTTACTTCCTTGGGACCAGTTAGCAATTTGGGCGGTTACCGTAGGGACAAATATGGCAAGGGCAACTCCCTTTTTGGGACATGAAGGACCCGGTGCTTCCATGCTTTCTATAGGTGATATCAATCTAGTTCATGCCGGGTCAGACGTTCGGTTTGCTCTCCTTGGAGGACGATTTGTAGGAGAAGCTACTTTACTTCGATTTTATGTTCTCCATTGTATTGGTGTTCCATTCATAGCTATGATCTTTATGGCTGTTCATTTTTGGCGTATACGTAAAGACGGCGGAATCTCCGGGCCGCTTTAATAAATCATTTATGGATACTTTAAAACACTTTATAGATATAATTTCTGCACCAACCATTAGCTTCACACTGGTTACAGTTTTATTCCCTTTTATTTTCCCACCGGGGGATTGGTTTGAAAAAATGCACCGAAAATTCGGGTTCTGGAGAATTTGGACAAAACCGGGATTGTATGTAACTCTTGGAATCATAACCTTATTTTTTATCATGGGATACTATGATCATAATTTCAATATTACTCTTACAAAACCAGATAATTTTCCGATTATATTGTTGGTCTATTCCGTTTTTATTTATACATGGATGTCTATGTCCAAGGCTTATGAAAATGATGAGAGGATGAGCAAAGGTGAAAAACCAATCGAATATAATGACCCAGATGATAAGGTGTTAGTTTGGCCTGATCTTGTTTATATTGAATTTATTGCTTTGATTATTTTTATGGTTTTTTTAATCGTGTGGTCTGTTTTGGTTGCAGCACCCTTGGAAGAACCGGCAAATCCTGCTGCCACTCCAAATCCTTCTAAGGCACCATGGTATTTCCTAGGATTACAAGAGATGCTTGTATATTTCGACCCGTGGTTGGCAGGTGTTATCTTTCCAAGTTTGATTATTGTAGGATTAATGGCAATTCCATATATGAGTACTACTTCCAATAATTTAAGCGGATTTTATTCTTTTAAGGAAAGAAGGTTGGGTATTTTTTTATTTTTATACGGATTTTTAATTTTATGGATCTTTTTAATTTTTATTGGTACATTTTTTAGAGGTCCAAATTGGAATTTCTTCGGACCCTTTGAGTATTGGGATCCTCATAAACTAGTTCCATTAACTAATGTAAATCTTTCTGAATATTTCTGGGTAAAATGGTTAAAAACTGGTCTCCCTTTAAATATTTTGTTGCGTGAATCCATCGGATTTCTTACAGTTATTTTTTACTTTGTAGCAGTTCCATTTATTTTGGCAAAATATGTACTGACTGAATTTTTAAATAGAGTGGGAGCTGTGAAATTTTCTTTTTTCATTTTCTTGGGACTTAGCATGTTATCTCTACCACTAAAAATGTACCTCCGCTGGATGTTTAATTTGAAATATATAGTCGCTATTCCTGAATGGTTCTTCAATATTTAATTCAAGATTATTTCAATGTTTAATAAGAAAGACGAACGATATTGGGATATCCATTTATTAAATAAGTGGTTTGCTATCACAAGTTTGTTATTTGTTATTTCAATGGTATGGATGTTTATAGATGATAATGATGATGACTTCAAAAGTTATCAAAAAACATTCCGTAAGATGGAAATAAAAACAGCAAAATCGAAATTGGAAAATGCTGTTTCTGAAGTAAAAGAAGAACAAAAGCATTATAGAAAAATCTTGGAACGTGCGCAAACAAATTTTGAATCAAAAAAGGAGAAAATTGAGAAAATACAAGAAAAAATTATTGAACTAAATGCTCAATATTATAAAGCTAATATGGATTATCTTCATAAAAAAGCGGAAGCTGATGCCTTAAAATATTTAGTTGAAAAAGAAAAAACCCATATCCATGAATTTCCAAAAGTGAAAGATTCAAAATATGAAATAGAGTATAATTTATTTTTAGTGGACCTTCATGAACTTAAACTAAAAAAAGAGGGTATAGAATCGCTTCAAAAAATTACTGAAAAAGAATTAGAACAAATAGAAGCAGACGTTAAGCAGGCTGAAAATAAGTTAAATAATGTAATGCGAGATGTGAATTTGGTTGATTTAAAGCTTTCTCGGCTTGACAGACAAGGAATGTCTTTTTCCAATCGGATAGGAGATATCATAAGAGATCTCCCAATTATTGATTTCATGGATCCTTATTATAAGGTGAAACAAATCGTTGTTCCTGATGTAAAATATGATGTGAATTTTGCCCTTGTTCCTACAGTGGATCGTTGTACAAGTTGCCATCTTGGAATTGATAATCCTGATTATGTTGAAGCAGAACAACCTTATCGAACACACCCTGATCTTGATCTGTATTTAACTGAAGCATCTCCTCATCCCATGGGACAGTTTGGGTGTACTGGATGTCACTCTGGTAGAAGTAGGGGAACCACGTTTAACTCAGCAGTTCATATGCCAAACTCTAAAAAATCAAAACATGATTGGGAAGATGAGTATAATTGGGAAAAAATGCATCATTGGCTTAAACCTATGCTCCCTTTGAAATACGCAGAAGCGAGTTGTTTTAAGTGCCACACAGAAAAGCCGGATATAAAGGGCGGAGAAAAAATGCAGCTGGGTCTAGCAATTATTGATAAGGCTGGTTGTAATAGCTGTCACCAGATAGAATCCTACCCTAAACAATTTGAAACTGGTCCGGATTTAACCCGAATCAGTGATAAGGTTTCTAAAGAATGGACACGGAAATGGATACAAAATCCCCAAAGTTTTCGGTACAATACATGGATGCCACATTTTTTCAATCAGGAGAATAATTCTTCTCCCGAAATGATTCAACGTAACACAACTGAAATTAATGCCATTGTGGAATTTTTATTCAAGGGTAAAAAAGAAAATAATATATCATCAGAGAAAAAATATATAGGAAATGCTGAAAATGGCGAAATTTTATTTAACAATGTTGGATGTAGAGGATGTCATAATCTTCAGGAAGAATCAACAGATTTGGTAAATCTTGGGTATGATTTAGACAAACTCCCTTATGAATATTCAAATTCAAAGTATGGATATGAGCAGGAAAAAACAAACTTAACAGAATTAACCAAGCAGCAAGGTCCAAACCTTATCGGTCTGGGTTCAAAGACTTCTCCAGAATGGGTTTATAACTGGATTAAAAATCCACAGGATTATTGGCCTGAAACTAGAATGCCAGATCTCAGATTATCTGATCAGGAAGCAAAGGATATAACAGCCTATCTCCTTTCGTTCAAAAACGAGAAATTTGAAAATGAAAAATTTCCTGAGTTTGATAAAAAAGAATTAGAAGATATTGCTAGTGGATGGCTTCTGAAAGCTTTTCCTGAAGAAAAAGCTCAAAATATGTTATCAGAAATGGATTATTCTGAAAAGGTTGATTATGTTGCAGATAAGAGTATTCGTTTTTACGGATGTTTTTCCTGCCATAATATTGGTGGATATGAAAATGAAAAACCAATAGGAACCGCATTAACATCTGAAGGATCAAAATCTGTGGATAAATTAGATTTTGGTCATATTCATAGTATCGACCATTTGAATTATTCATGGTTTGAGCAGAAGCTTGCAAGTCCAAGGATTTTTGATAGGCATAAAATTGTATCCGAAGAAGAGAAACTCCGCATGCCAAATTTTTACCTAAAACCGGAAGAAATAGAGGCGGTAGTGACAGCTTTGCTGTCATTCAATGAAGATAAGGTTGGTGAAGAAAAACAAGCTAGTCATTATCAGAAAGATCATTCTGTTTATGACGGATATAAATTATTAAATCAATATAATTGCCGAGGATGTCATATTATTGATGGGATTGGAGGACAAATTGCAGATGTTATTGGTGCTCCGGAATTTTCACCTCCAAATCTTAATACAGAAGGTGAAAAAGTTCAGCCCTCATGGTTATTCAAGTTTTTAAAAGAACCTACCTTAATCAGACCTAATCTTCAGGTTCGAATGCCTACATTTGATATGAGTGATGATGAATGGAATTCCGTTATTGCTGCATTTCAAGATTTAGATAAAAACGATTTGGTTTTTGAATCAGATTACCATGTTGACACTAGGTCAAATAAATATATGGCAGGGGAAAAATTGCAGGAATTAGGTGTGTGTTCTAATTGTCATTTTTATGGTACAACATTTCCGAAACAAAATGCGGAAACCTGGGCGCCAAACCTTGCCCTTTCCAAAGAAAGACTTCGGCCTGAATGGATTGTTAAATGGCTGGATGATCCACAAGCAATAATGCCAGGGACAAAAATGCCTGCACCATATATTCCAACAAAAGAAGAATTAGATATGCAGGATTCAAGATCTGTCTGGGGAAAAGAGTTACTATCTCTAAAAGGGGATAGAAAAGTTATGTTGGAAGGACTAAGAGATTATAACCTATCCATATCAGGGAAAAAAGATATATCAAAAGAAATCAAAGCCTATTTTGATAAAAATGGTTACGACTTTGGCGGAGAAGAAGGGGATGAGGATGATTGGGATGATGATGACTGGTAGAATCCTGAATTGTCCCTAATCTATTTTTCTATATTTTCCCAGGTAGAAGATGAAATCAAAATGGTAGTGTCCTTCTCTGAAAACATCTTCATTGACTTATAATTTGTATCCATTTTTTCATTGAATGTTCTGTGTTTGTTATCACAATAAGGGAGAGAAGCACTTTTCCCGCAGGTACAGAAACTATATTTTTTATTTGCTTTTAATTTGATTTTAATTGCGTTTTTTAGTTTATCCATTAATTAAATCCTTAAAACATTTTAGGTTTTAATTACTGTAAAAAAATAAAGTATTTAATGGGGAATATAAAAATAAATATAAGCATTACATGGGTTGTCAGAATCCTATGGATGTTATCGTTTGTTTTACTATTATTTATTAAAAACTTTTCATCCACGTGGAAGTGGTCATACATTGGATTTATTGTACTATTAACCATTCTTACTATTTTCAGAATAAAAGAATCGCAGAAAATTTGGTATCAAGAAAGTGACACTGATAATTAGCTAATATTTTAGTTAATGATAAGAGGGAAGTAATCCCAATTTTCACCAATATTTTTTTATTTCTTTTTCTTTGGACGGATAAATGTGTGATCTAAAGTAGAAACTGCAACATTACCACTATCTTTTCCTATGGTAACCTTGTATTCACCAACACCGCCCATTCCTTTTGATTTCTCATGCCAGAACACAACTTCATAGTTTCCACTAGGAATTCCCGTGATTTCAAAATTTCCATTTGTATCGGTAACCGCAAAATAGGGATGATCAAAGACAGTTGCCCAGGCTTTCATCCAAGGATGCACATCACACTTAAGGTAAAAGGGATCTTCAGTTTTATTGAAGGACACCTTTTTTTCCTTAACTACCTTTGGCATGGCAAAATTAAACTGCTTGTTTTCCTTTGCCATAGAATGAATGTTATGCATGGTATTATCACTATTTTTAATTAACAATTCTTGGTTTTTTATTAACCCAAAAACATGAGGTGAATAAATACATCCTTTTTGGTCAAGGACTACCGCTTCTTTTGGTATTCCGCCATCATAAGAAACATTCTTTAGGTAAACGAGCACATTTGCAAGCTGTCCATCATCATTTATTATAAAACTTTCAGTATACACCTTATTTCTATGAGCTGAGCTGCAGACCGGATCTGCATCCATTTTCAATAATCTTTTCTTTGGTGGCTTACCTGAATAGGATACGGTTCCTGTTAAATTACCAGCTGTAACAAATGATATGATAAAAATAATCATTATTATTAAGCTTATCCTTTTTAAGAAGAAGTGCATTATATTTCCTTTTATTAATTAATAAATTACTGATACTAGATTAAAATTACTTCATAATTTTGCTCTACTCCAAATGGTACTTATTCAACATAAAATGGTTTCATTATTTGTATAAAATTATGTCTACTATCTAATTCTATCAATAGGATAACTATACCTCATTTTTCTTAGATGTTTATTTTAATTATACTTTCATATTTAATGGTGGGAATAACTACGGTTTTGTTATTCCTGACAGGATATCAAGGACTGGCACGAACAGATATATTCGGAATAACACATCCATTATTAGGACTATTAACCATTTTAATATTTGCATTTACCGAGACCTTTACACTTACCTTTATTTCAGCATTTATTAAATCTGTGAAACAAAAATTAGAAGAAGATCGATCTAGTGAATTAACTCAATTGCGAAGAAATGTTTATAGCCATGGGATGTTATCCATTCTATGGATAACTACTGTATTTTTATTAGGTGGTGCAGTAGATACGAATCTCCTCCCTTCTTTTTTTCATGGAATGATATTTCTGCTAGGTTTTGTTCATTATTTTTATTTGATAAAATTACAACATTCTGTAATGGTAAATTGCCTATTATTCATGAGTGAATTAAATGTATCAGAGGAATAATATAATAAAAATTTGAAGTAAATTCGAAAATGTATTATCTTGCAAAATGCTTGGAATTATCTGGTTTGAGTGTCATTGGTGGGGGTATGATACAAAATTTTCCGAAATTGATGAATCCTAAATGGCTTTTGGTAGGAGGTATATTTTTTGCAGCAGGATGGGTAATAGAAAAATATATATTAAAATAAAGGAATTAATATTAAGATGGCTAAAACATACGATTATTTGAAGGGAATTCCCGAGTTACCGGAAAAACCAAATATTAAGAAAAAACGCCCCAAACTTATGGCTGTGGTGGATGAAGATAATTGTACAGGATGCTCAGCCTGTGTTCCTTTTTGCCCCGTAGATTGTATAGAACCTGTATCAACAGATAAGTACGAAATCCCCATTCCTCCTGTTCAGGTTCGATTTGATGAATGTATTGGATGTCAAGTTTGTGCTAGAGTATGCACAAAATTGACATGGGACGCTATCAGGATGCTCCCAATTGATATTTTTGAAGAACGATATCACATGACCATTTCCTAATTTTTCTGTCTATTATAATATCTTTTACAAACTATTACGAAACCAAAACCCTTAGTTTAAATATTAGAAGAAAATATTCATGAAATTCCTGATTGCAGTAGGAAGCGAAAAATATTCTGCACCAACTCTGCAATTAGGAATGGAAGTTGCATCAGCCTTTAATGCATCTGTAACTGTAGTTAAAGTTGGTTCCAGAATCAGTGAATATAGTGCGTCTCACGTAAAGCTTGCTCATGAGCGTATGGGGGAATGGGATTTTGACAGGCCGGGGGTCGATGTATTGGAATGGGCATTTAAATTTCTCTCAGATAATCATTACATTACACCATCTATAGTTGAAAAGGGCTTTCCTAAAAATACTTTAATTGATACGGGTAATAATCGAGCGGAAGTTTATCTTCAAGGTACCACAGGATCTGATGTGAGTCTCATTTTAAGAAACGGAGATACTATTTCTGAACTTAGAGAGGAGGTATCTCATGGGAATTTTGATGTAACCATTATCGGAGGCAGCAAAAAACGTAGAATGGCCCATGATTTAATTCAATATTTAGACAGTTCTATATTTGTTGTGAATCAGTATGACCAAAAAAAATCCTATAAATTGTTAATTGCGGTAGATGATTCGCTCCATACTGAAAAAGCAGTGAAATATGGAGTTCGAGTATCTCAGGCTTTTGATGTGAATGTTGACATGGTTACTGTTTCCAAGACTGGATCTTTTAATTCAGAAGATAGGAGTGCTACCAATCGAGCTAAAAAACTGATGAGGAGAATGGGAATTCAATATGTAGTTCATTTATTAAAAGGCGATCCCATTAATGTCATAAAAAAAACTGCTGGAGATGACCACATAATTGTCATGGGAGCTTCAACAAAAAATCCATTGGTTAAATTTTTTACAGGGAGTAAACCCCTAAAGATTATGAAAAATTGTCCCTGTCCTGTCCTAATCGTTAGATAAAAAACAAAATACTGGTTTGTTAAGAAATATCATTTTTTGGATTACTCAGAAACGATGGTTTTTGTTTGCTGTTCTGACTGGTTCGATTCTATATTTTCTGGAAACTCCTTCAGGACTCTCCCTCGAAGGATATAGAACACTGATTATCGTGATAATGGCAATTATCCTAATCATCTTTGAACCAATTCCCCTTCCTGGAGTTGCAATTATGATGTTGTTCATGCAGGTTTTACTGGGGATTGATGAGCCTAATAATGTTGCAAAGTCATTTATGAGTGATGCAGTTTTCTTTATCATGGGATCATTGATGTTGGCAGTTGCTATTGTAAGTCAGGGTTTGGACTCCCGTCTTGCATTGGGCATCATTAAATTAACGGGAAATAAAACCTGGAGAATTGTAGTTGGATTTGTAAGTATTTCTGCATTTTTATCATCTTTTATTGGTGAACATACTGTTACGGCTATGATGATGCCGGTTGGATTGTCCCTGATTTATAACACAAGTACTAATCGAGCAGTAACCAAAAATTTGGCAGCATTGATTCTATTTTCAATTGCCTATGGAAGTGCAATTGGATCTATTGGGACACCTTCAGGTGGGGGAAGGAATGTGATTATGATTGAATACTGGCAGGAATTCGGGCTTGCAGATATCACATATCTTGGTTGGATGAAATATACCTATCCAATGCTCATTGCCCAAATACCAATTGCTGTAATCATTTTATGGTTCACATTTAAACCGAAACAAAAGGTTTTGGACTCAGCTGTTCGAAAATTAAAAGTTCAAGTAGCGAAGAAAGGAGTTATGACTGGTCAGGATATAACAACAATTATTATTTTTTTCCTCGTGTTTTTAGGTTGGGTGTTTCTCAGCAATAGAATTGGTCTGGGTATAATTGCTCTCATGGGTGTGTTTCTATATTTGCTCTTAGGGCTAATTCGCTGGTCAGATTTGAATCGAAATACAAATTGGGGAGTTATCCTGCTTTTTGGAGCGGCAATTTCTATTGGTTTTCAGATGAAGGAAACCGGAGCGGCTCTTTGGATTGCAAATTCGGTTATAGATTTGTTAAAAATAATCAGTGAAGATATTTCTGTTTTACGCTGGATTGTGTCTGTCTTATTAACAGGAACATTGACCAATCTTCTCAGCAATTCAGCCACCATTGCAGTCATTGGCCCAATCGTTTTAAACATGGGGGGTGATCCACTTATCATGGGTTTCTCTACCGCTATCGCATCAGCATTTGCATATTTGACCGTTGTTGCTTCGCCGACTTGCATGATCATACACAGTAGCGGATTGGTGAAACAGTCTGACTATATAAAAGCAGGATGGAAAATGTTTTTTTTATCTATTATTATTCTTTTCATTATGTCAAAATTATGGACCATTTGGTGAATGTATTTATCTCTATTTTTTAATAATATTTATTCACAAAAACTTATTAGCTTTGAAAGCGATTAACTTCAACAACTTCTGGTTTTTTCCAAAACAAAAGGAATTAAATTATGTCCAAAAAAACATCAAGTATTAAACCTTCAACAGGAGCCTATCAAAGAGCCGTAGAGAATCTTGGACTTAAACCAAATATAGCACGAGCTCTAGAGATGCCAGATCGGGAACTCACGGTGGAAGTGCACTTCAGAAGAGATAATGGTGAGTCCGAAAGTTTGTTGGGATTTCGAGTTCAACATAATAATACTCGAGGTCCTTTTAAGGGAGGGATCCGTTATCACCATCATGTTGATCTTGCAGAAGTACGTTCGTTGGCAACTCTAATGACCTGGAAAACAGCACTATTAGATATTCCTTTTGGTGGTGGAAAGGGTGGGATATCAATCAATCCCGGAGAGTATAGTGTTTACGAGCTAGAAAGATTATCAAGAAAATTTTTTCGTTCAATTGATCCGGTGATCGGTCCAAATATTGATATTCCAGCTCCAGATGTTAATACAAATTCACAGATGATGGGATGGTTTATGGATGAATACAGCCAGCTACATGGCTATACACCCGCAATCGTAACCGGAAAACCTCTTGAGCTTGGTGGGTCAGAAGGTAGAGAACATGCCACTGGAAAAGGAACAGCAATAACAGTGAGAGAAATTGCTAAGAAATTAGATATCAATATGGATGGGGCCACTGTGGTTATTCAGGGATTCGGTAATGTGGGATCTTATACAGCCAAATTTCTTGATGAATATGGATGTAAGATTATTGCAGTTAGTGATATCACCGGTGGTGTTTATGAGCCGGATGGGCTTGAGATCCCAAGCCTATTTGATTATAATGATAAAAATAGAACTATTGATGGGTGTGAACAGGGAAAGAAAATAACTAATGATGAATTATTAGCTCTGGATTGTGATTTTTTGATTCCTGCAGCTTTAGGCAGTGCAATCAATAAAAATAATGTTGATACTTTGAATTGTAAGGTTGTCATAGAAGCAGCAAATGGACCAGTTACACCGATAGCTGCTGAAGCACTTTGGAAAAAGAATGTTCCAATTGTACCTGATATTCTAACAAATGCTGGCGGCGTCACGGTTTCTTATTTTGAATGGGTTCAGAATCTGCAGCAATTTAAATGGGAATTGGAAGAAGTAGATACTAAACTTGAAACTAAAATGATCAAGGCGTTTAATGAGGTTTTTAAAATGAAAGTTGAAAAAAAAGTTCCCATGCGTATTGCATCTTTTATGGTTGCAATTGATAGAGTATCGCGATCATTTACTTTAAGAGGAGCGTAAATTAAATGTTGTGTATAAAACCCTCAATCTTAATACTTCAGCTATATAACTGGCAGTTTAGATTAAAGAAAGTGCCAGAACATATTATAAACCTGTCTATATTTGATTTTATCTTTTTTGCTATAAGTGTTGCAGCATTGACAGATTCTCCATAAATATCCTTGTTTCCTTGAATTTTATTAATAGTGATTTAATGCCAACTAACTATATAAAACCAACCAAGTCAGGCAACCCAATCGTTAGAGAATTTTGTATCATGGTTTATTAATATATTTATTAACAATCAATATTATTTTGGGAATTCCGAAATAATTGAGGTGATGGAAGCAGTTAATCTTTCCGCATAAGGTATATGAATAAATTCATTAGGACCATGAGCATTGGACTGAGGTCCTAAAACTCCTGTAATCACAAATTGTGCTTCAGGGAATGCCTCACCCAGCATTGCCATGAAAGGAATAGTTCCACCCTCACCCATGCATAAAGCATTTTTTCCATACACACTTTTTGATGCTGTTTGAACTGCATTTTCTAACCAAGGTTGAAGCGGTGGTGCATTCCATCCTGAAGCCGGCTCTTCAAATTTTAGACTCACATTTGCTCCATAAGGTGAATCTGATAATAAAAGGTTTTCGAGTAATAATTGAGCTTTTTCAGCTTTCAGGGTTGGAGGAAGACGTAGAGATAGTTTAAGAGAAGTATATGGACGAAGAACATTTCCCGAGTCTTCAATACTCGGGAGGCCATCTGCTCCGGTCACACTGAGCATAGACCGCCATGTATTGTTTAGCAATAATTCTACTGGATTTTTCAAGACAGGGTAACTGTCTTTTACCCATGGGAAAGCATCAACAAATTTGTCTCCTAAAATGGATATGGTTTCTTTTGCTTGTGTTAATCTCTCTTGAGGGATATCTACTGATAAACTATCCAGTTTTGTCATTCCAGTATTTTCATCTTCAATTCTTGATAATAGCTGTCGGGCAATGCGAAATGATGACGGTACAATTCCGCTTCCTCCTCCTGAGTGGATACCTTCATTAAGAATATCGACTCTAAGAGTACATCCGATGAGTCCCCTCAAAGAGGTTGTAAGCCAAAACTGTTCATAATTTCCTGCTCCCGAATCAAGACAGATAACTAGATCCGGGGAGCCAATTAATTGTTTTTGTTCTTTAACATAAAAAGGAAGGTCAGGTGAACCACTTTCTTCACAAAATTCTATGAGTATGACGGTTCGAGGGTGAGGAATATTTAATTTTTTTAATGCTTTCAATGAACAGACTGAAGCGAAAATTGCATATCCATCATCAGCTCCTCCTCGCCCATATAATTTATCACCATCCAAAATTGGTGTCCATGGGCCCAATCCTTTTTTCCATCCTGTCATTTCAGGTTGTTTATCCAAATGACCATACATAAGAATATCTCCAGGAGTATTACCAGGAATTTCCAAAAGAATCAGCGGAGTTCTGTTTTCACTTTGAAATGAATGTATGTTCCAATCCTCTTCCGCATGAAAATTTACCCAATCCATGGCAAGATTAAGCACTTCTTCCATATGTCCGTTTTGTTTCCAGTTGGAATCAAAGGCAGGAGATTTATTAGGAATTTTTATGTATTCAACAAGTTGAGGAACGATTTCCTCCTGCCAGAATTGGTGGATAAATGGATTTATTTCAGTTATTTTCATGAAAGATTTTATTTATTAGAAGCAGAACCTAACCACATTTTTGTGAGAGAAAAATATGTTACTTTAAAAAACTTCACATTGGTTTTTCTAGGCAGGCACTTACGTATGTAAGCGTTCCATTATTGAAAGAGTCATGTATTTTGCTTCCCTTTACACCTGCATAAGATTCAAATGCCTTTCGGAATAATCCCGGAACGGATTTTTGAATCGCATTTTTCCGTTCTGTTGACATTTTGGTCAAGGCTTCAATAATATTTTTTGTGATATTTTGATGTTGTATTATTCTTAGCCCTGAATTATTAAATAGAACAAATAGATCCTCCAATGCTGATGTTTCCCTCAGATCACAGAAAAGGAAAACCCCTCCCGGTTTTAATATTCGGAACGTTTCACCAAGAAATGATTTCATTGAACCATAGCAATGAGAAGACTCAACGTTAATCACTGCATCAAATTGTTCATTATCAAACGGTAAATTTTCAGAATCCCCAACTGCAAAATTCAAATTATCAATATTATAAATTGAATTACATAATTCCACTGCAGTTTTTGAAATATCAATTCCTGTCATGTGTGCAGGATATAGATTCTGTGCAACATATGCTGCTCCTCCACCCCGTCCAGATCCCACTTCCAAGACAGATTTATCTTTTAAATTTACCAGTGTAGCGACATGATGATATAGTTGAATTGGGAAACGTTCTTTTTCATCTGAGGAGATCAATTCAGGATGAAATCCATCTTTATCATATCCATAATTCATAAATCGAAATTCTGGATTTGGCGCTTTCAAAGCAAAAATCGTATACCATTTATTCCAGAACCATCGTTTTGTTTTGGGTGAAATTGTTATTAAAAAGTAAAAAATTCTATGAATCATTATATGTAATATATTTTATGAAATGCTGGAATTGTATCTAAATCAATCTGGTGAAAAATTTTCATTAATGATCATAACCGCCAGTAAAATGCCTAAGGTATTTGCCACTATATCTTTATTACTGAAATATCCATTTGGTTGCCTCATATCATAGATTTCTTTCATGATTCCAGGTCCGAGAGAACTGACAACAGGGCAGAGCATCTTGTTCATACATATTCATGTTATTTACCAGAATGTATTGACTGCTTAATGTCCAGAGGAAACTGAATGTGAAGTGTTGTACTTTGTCAAATGCCAACCATTTATCTTCGTATTTGGTTGAATCTACCATAACAGGTTCGGAGATACCTATTGAAACTAGGCATAAAAAAATTGGAAAATAAAATTTAGGTCTCATTTTTTATTGAGTCTGAAATATTTTAATCCTTCCTTACCTGCGAGAACAAATCCAATTCCGAATAAAATCCATGAAAAACCATAAACACCGGAACCGGACCAAATCCATATTTTATTGTCTGTCCATAGATACAGGAAACTGGTTAATGCAATTCCCCCATATCCAATGATAAAACTGTACAGAAAAAATATGATTCCTGTTTTAAAATGTTTTTTTTTTGGCATTACAGAAGGAACATAAACAATAATTTGTATATGTTCGAGTAATTACAAACTGCATAAATTCCATTGTAATTTGTCTTAATTAAATTTGATTTTGAACCCAATATGATTCGATTATTCATTATTCTTGTATTTCTTTATATCGTCGGAATGATTGCATACATTATTTACTACAATCGGAATGTTCTCAGAAAACAATGGAATGAGTTGAAAGAAACCTTTTCAAGTCATAATTTGAAAAAAAATATCGTCCGAGGATTGGTTACTATTTTACTTAAGTTTTTAAGGAAAAGAATTTTTAAAATTTGAAAGTTTAAAAAGATTAAGGAAACTAATATATTTAGATTAATCAAGTTTCTTATCAGTTCAAGGTTTCATTTAGATCTACCAAATTTTGCCATTATGGCTATGGAAGATACACTCTCATCAGCAGTCGTACAACCTTCAGTATTTTTCGTCAATCTCAAAAGAGATTGTTATGTCCCAGTACTTGGACTCGAACCTGAAACATACGGATTCTCGGGTCTATTAAAATAAATTAAAATCGTCTTTAGTAGAATTTCAATATCCAAACCTAAGGATTGATTTTGGACATAGTAACGATCAAATTGATTTCGGTAAGAATGATTCATATGCGAAATTTTTATCTTATCAAGGCTTGATAATCCTGGAGTACAAATCAATTTAGGATTTTTAGCAGATAATTCAATCAAAGATGATCCAACAAAACTCAGGTCCCCTTTTAATATAGACCAAAATAGTGGTAATTTTTTTATAAATTGATTTTTAGAATGAAAAATAAAAGTAGTAATAATTTTGCTATTTTCTCCCCAAAATGTCATTTTCCCTATCGGATATTTTAATAATTTTATAATTATAACAGGGGAAAGCAGTAAAAGTATAAAAAGGGAAAAAACAATATCAAATGATCGTTTGGCCAGTTTATTAATTCGATGGTAAAGTGTATAATCAAAATTAATAAATGACAATTCGCCAATTTCCTCAATGGATCCTTTACCAATAATAATATCCTGTTTTCCAGGAATCATCCGGTAGGTAAGATGAAGATCTTTTGTGTTATCCATTAATGAAACAATTTTATTGTATTTGAGTGTATTATTAGAAAAGATAATTTCTCGAATTTTGTGTGTTTTTATTATCCCTCTAATATTATTGATTGTTCCGAGAAAAGGAACTGGCAAATTTTCCTGTATCTCTCCCATTTTGGAATCAACAAAACCGATGATATTAAGCCCAAAATTTACACGACCATAAATTTTTTTTACTATCTGTATCCCATCCTTATTTGCACCGATAATTATTGTTTTTTTTGTGAAGAGAATGTTATGCTTATCTTTTATCTGATAGAGATACCCCCTTGACATAATAAAGTGAGTAATGAGACGCCAACCAGGGATAAGTA
This sequence comes from uncultured bacterium, assembly GCA_964433085.1. Lineage (GTDB taxonomy): Bacteria > Fidelibacterota > Marinisomatia > Marinisomatales > AB-629-J13 > AB-629-J13. The sequence goes on along the minus strand of CAYSQB010000012.1, from coordinate 5,449 downwards.
GGGTCACAATTCCTGTTGCTGTAATTAGGACAAGTCGTGAAAAGGCAAATTGTTTAAAGAAATATGTAAACGCCACAACTACAAAAAAACCAGTCAAAACGGAAAGTACAGCTCTGGAGTAAGAGAGTATGTATCGTCCATATAACTGAAAAAAGGTGCCTATAATCAACCAGAAAAATATATATACTGTTGGAATTATTCCATGAGAGATATAAAGTGGCTCTAAATTTGAAAACCTAAGAATAAATGCAATTAAGAAAGCAATAAAAACAACACAGCTATCTATAAAAATTGATAATATCTGAGAGCGCCATTCAGTAATAAATGAAATACTTTTGTGAAACTGTATCCCAAGTTGAATCCCAAAACGAAATAAAATATTCTGATTTTTTGAAAAGTGTTTTTTGTAAAACAATATCATTGCCTTATAGAAAGCACTTATGCTATCATAAGGAGCGAATTTTACGGATTCACCTTTATAATGAAGGATTTGTGTCGATGGCACATAATGTATTTCATGCTCTTTTTGTTTTAAACGATAACATAGGTCCAAGTCTTCACCAAATAGAAAAAACTGTTTGTCAAAACCACCTATTTTATGAAATAATGTTTTACGAATAAACATGCAGGAACCACTTATAGCATCCACGGAGTGTGTTTTATTAGGATCCAAATAAGTTAAATTGTATTTTCCTGCCCATTTTGTCTTTGGAAAAATATTTGATAATCCCAATAGTTTTGGTAGTGCAACGCTTAAAGTTGGGAAAGAACGTTTACATGTCGGTTGAAGAGTTCCATCTGGGTTTATAATTTTGGGTCCTATCAATCCCACTTTGGAATGTGTACTTAAATAATTTACAAGGGTTGATATTGTATTTTCCTGTATGATTGTATCCGGGTTCAAAATAAATAAATATTCACCTATTGCTGTTTCAGCAGCATGATTAACTGCTTTCCCAAAACCGACATTTTTATGGTTCTCAATTAATTTTATATCGGGAAAATTTTGTTGGATAAGCTGAGACGTTTCATCAAAGGAATTATTATCTATAACGATAATTTCTTTTTCGCCAATAAAATCAGAACGTAATACTGTTTCAATACAATGATTCACATATTGCTTAACATTGTAACTAACAATAATAACTGAAACTGAGTGAGGAGTCATTGAAAAGTCTAACTATTCATTCTATTAAGGTTATAATGATTTAACAATAACACTATTCAATCGTTCAACGAACCCTGAAGGATCTTCCAACTTAACTCCTTCCTGAATAAGAGCCTGTTCATAGAGCAAAAAAGTAAGATTTTCAAATGATTTTTGTCTGATTTTAGATTTCAATTTTTTAATTATTTCATGATTGGGATTTATTTCCAAAATTGGTTTTATCTCTGGCATATCAGTTTGACCCATGGAACGCATGAGCTCTTGCATGTGCACCGTTGGATCATTCTCATCTGCTACGATACAGGAAGGTGAATCGTTTAATCGATTTGACACTTTTACCTCTTTTATTTTTTCTCCTAATATTTTTTTAATTTTTTTCATAACTGGTATAAGTAACTTTTCTGCATCTTCATCCTTTTCGTCTGAGAAATCATCTGTAGCACCACTTCTGTTGATAGATTTAAGTTCTTTTTCATCATATTTCGGTACTGATGTTATAATAATCTCATCAATTTCATCATCAAGAAGGAGAACTTCTATATTTTTCTTCTCATACAATTCAAGCAGAGGAGAATTCTGGAGAGATATTTGATTTTGTCCTGTAACATAATAAATAGATTTTTGATCCTCTCCCATACGATCCACATATTCTTTCAATGAAACAAGACCATCCTCTTTTGTTGATTTGAATCTCAATAAATCAGTTAATGCATCCTTATGTTCAAAATCCTGATAGACACCCTCTTTTATTAGTTTACCGTATTGTTCATAAAATTGAGCATATTTTTCTTTATCATCAGCTACAACTTTCAGTTTATCAAGTATTTTTTTTACAGAATTTAACCGAATTTTTGCCATGATTCTGTTTTGCTGAAGGATCTCACGGCTTATATTCAACGGTAGATCTGATGAATCGATAATTCCCTTTACGAACCGAAGCCATGAAGGCATTAATTCTTTGTCATCATCTGTTATGAAGACACGATTAACATAAAGTTTAACCCCAGAACGATAATCTGCTCGGAAAATATCTGGCGGAGCTTTTTCAGGAATGAACAACAGGATAGTGAATTCCAAGTTACCTTCAGCTCTAAAATGAACCCAATCAAATGGGTCTACTGAATCATTGGACAAAGATTTATAAAATTCTTTATAATCTTTGTCCTTTAGATCATTTTTTGATCTTGTCCAAAAAGCTTTAGCATTGTTGACTTGATCAGTTTTGAGCTTTTTGCTTTTTTCATTTCCATCTTTATCATATTCGATTTCTGGGAAAGTAAGGAAAATCGGAAAATCAATATGATCTGAATATTTTTTTATCAAGCTCTCTATTTGCCACTTATTAGCAAATTCCTTCCCTTCTTCATTCAAATATAGAGTTATAGAGGTTCCATTTTTTTTCTTCACATCTTTAGTAATTTCATAGCCTGATTGTCCGTCACTGGACCATTTCCAGGCCTCTTTCCCACCTGCTTTTTTACTTGAGACGTCAACTTTATCTGCAACCATAAAACTCGAATAGAAACCTACTCCAAATTGTCCAATCAGTTGCGAGTCTTTTTTTGCATCACCAGATAATTTAGTAAGAAAATTTTTTGTCCCGGATCTTGCTATGGTACCCAAATTATCCTCAAGCTCTTTTTTACTCATTCCAATACCTGTATCTGTTAGAGTCAGAGTTGGATAATCCCCTTCATGAAATTCTATATTTATCTTTGGAACAAAAGACATAGATTTATATTTATCATTCGTCAGAGTTAAATATCTGAGTTTATCGAGTGCATCAGAAGCATTTGATATAAGTTCCCGAAGAAAAATCTCCTTATGAGAATAAAGAGAATGAATAATGAGCTTAAGTAACTGACTAACTTCCGTTTGAAATGAATGCTGTGACAATGATTACTCCTTTAGTTTGATTATTAATTGTAAAATGGTTCTATTTCTTATGTAAAGGTATTTAATTAAGGGTGAGAAAATAGAAATGTAATGCTTTATAAATCCATATTCTTGAATAAATGTCATGATTATATCGATTGAAGGTTTTATTTTATCAACGTAATTATTATATAATTGATAATAATTAGATTAGAAATTATCATAAACGATGAATTAGTAAAGCCTACAGTTGAG
>CAYSQB010000012.1:0-2051 GCA_964433085.1 uncultured bacterium | reverse complement strand
CCATTGAAGAGTGTATTCGTATACGGACAGGTGAAACCGGAAAAGATGCGATTGGTTGAGCATTGAATATTGGGTAATATGAACAATGAATATAACGGATAAAATTAATATAGGAATCGTTGGCTTTGGGCGCATCGGTCGTAATTTATTACGTCTTGGCTATAATGACCCGCGTTTCAATTTTGTTGGTATCAGCGATTTGGCTGAACCCGAAGCTCTTTTCTATTTACTGGGACATGATACAGTGTATGGACCTGTGGAGGCTGAGACAGAACTAAAGGATAATTACATTTATTTTGGTCAGCAAAAGGTTCGCATACTAACCGGTGCGGTGCCGGGTTCGTTGCCCTGGGATGCTCTTGGTGCTGATATAATTATTGACTGCACAGGTCAAATTTGGCCTCGAACTGATCTAGAAAAATATCTTGATTCCGGGGCAAAACGGGTTTTAGTAACCAAGCCACCCAGAGATCCCGTAGACCGTATTATTGTCATGGGATTGAATGATAAGGATATTTCTATTAATGACAAAATCGTTTCCCCCTCTTCATCTACAACGCAGGTTTTGGCTCTGATGCTGGATATCTTAGATAATGAATTTGGTTTGAAGAAAGCCATGATGACCTCTGTTCATGCTTATACATCAGATCAACCTCTAGCTGATAGTGTACGGTCAGATCTACGCCGCAGCCGTTCAGCTGTAGAAAATATTATACCCAACCAAACTCAGGCACCCCAATTGGTAGAAACTATAATGCCTCACCATAAAGGAAAAATTGAGGGTATCGCTTTTAATGTCCCTATTCCTGATGGTTCCTGTGTGGATCTTACCACTCAACTACAAATAACACCCTCTGTTCAAGATGTGAACGCATTAATGAAAGATATTTCTGAAAACTCCAAGCCTACCATCATCGGTTATACAGATGACCCTATTGTATCCAGCGATGTTGTGGGTGACAGCCATTCAATGATTTTTGATGCCAGAGCTACTATGATAGCTTCAGAAAAACTGTTGAAGACTCTTTGCTGGTATGATGACGGTTATGGATATTCACAGCGAATATTGGAACTCACAAAAGCGTACAGCGACTTGGAAAAAACAGCATGAGAATAGGAATAAATGGATTCGGTCGTATAGGCCGTACAGTTTTTCGAATCTTAAATAGGCAAGACGAAATAGAAGTTGTAGCTATTAATGACCTTGCAAACGATGATGTACTAACTTATTTACTGAAATATGATACCGTCATGGGACCATTAAAAGATTCTGTGAATGTTAATAATGGAGTCTTAACGACATCTAACCACTCAATTAAAATGCTCAATGAGCACGACCCTTCTGCCCTACCTTGGAATGAATTGGGAGTTGATGTTGTCATTGAATCCACAGGAGTGTTCAGGACACGTAAGCAACTACAATCTCATATAGATTCTGGTGCAGAATATGTTCTACTTACAGTACCTGCCAAGGATGAAATTGATTTTACAGTTGTTATAGGTGTAAATGAAGATAAATTGACATCTGATCATAAAATTATATCCAATGCTTCCTGCACAACAAACTGTCTTGCACCAATGGCTAAGGTGCTAAATGATGCCTTTGAAATAAAATACGGTGTTATTAATACTGTTCACGCCTATACAAATGACCAAAGACTGGCTGATGTTCCTCACTCGGATTGGCGGCGTAGTAGAGCTGCCGCAGAAAATATTATACCAACTACCACCGGGGCAGCGAGGGCCGTCGGAATGGTTTTACCAGAACTCAGGGGCAAATTGGATGGTATTGCCATGCGTGTACCTGTCTCGGATGGTTCAATTGTTGATTTGAATGTTGAATTAAATACAGATGTTAACTCCGATGACATCCGACAAGCAGTAAAAGAAGCAAGCGAAACAGATCGCCTGAGTTCCATTCTACAATACGAAGATACACCCCTTGTTTCATCTGATATTATCGGCAATCCCCATTCGTCTATTTTTGACGCACCCTTTACCATTGTCCTAGAAAAACGTTTTGTGAAAACGCTTAACTGGTATGATAATGA
>CAYSQB010000011.1:4777-34657 GCA_964433085.1 uncultured bacterium | reverse complement strand
AACTCTAATTCGATTCCTGATTATATTGATATGATGGCGGAAACTTTTGTTCATGTGTATGATGAACAAATAAACGAAATGGGATATTTTAGGCCACCAGGAGACGATTGGATCTCAAACTATGGAAATGACTATGATTATGGTGGTTCCAATCATTATGACGTATATGTTCGTAGATTATCTTCTTCCTACTATGGTTATGTTCAATCTGAATACACAGCACAAAACACAGGTAATAATGAATTTTCTCTTGATGTAGATGAACAGAATGCTTTTACCAGCTACATGGCAATGCGTAATAACTATAATGGATTTCCTAATACTGAGATAGAAAATATACAGGTAACAGCGTCCCACGAATTTTTTCACGCAATTCAGTATGGATATGACGGCTATGAAAAACCTTGGTTATTGGAAGCAACAGCAGTATGGATGGAAGAAGAGATCTATGATGATATAAATGACTGCTATCAGTATATGTATTCATGGTTTAATGAACCCCAAAAGTCACTTGATCATGTAGGCGGAACACATTGGTATGGTTCGTGGATATTTTTTGAATATATTGATGAACATCTTGGTGGGTCTGATATGATAGCAAATATTTTTGATGTAGGAGTCAACACGGATAGTCAGAATGAAGACTATAGTCATGAGGCAATTGATGATGCCCTATTAAATATTGGCTCTTCATTCCAAGAGGCATTGAACGGAATGTGTATTGCAAATATAGTTATGTCTTCAAATCCTGGAAATTACGCTGAAATATATAGTTATGAAGAAGCAGAGGATTTCCCTGTTTATGAGCCTGATATTTTTAGTACAATCAGTTTCACTGAAGAAGATGAGTTTGAGTATGTTCATAGTACGTCACTTAATCAGTATGCAAGTCAATACATAAAAATAAATACAGATATCCCTGTAAAAGTTACTTTAGACACTTTGAATGGTACCCAAGCAGAATTTGGTTTACATGCGGTATTGGAATATACTGATAATATTTATGAAATAACGTCTGGGTCTAATCTCTTTATTTATAATTCATTATATAATGTTGAAAATATTTATGTTGTTATTGTCAGTCAAGATAAAGATAGTTTTGATTTTGATTACTCATTAATAATTGAAGCTGCCAATACAGCACCAAAACCATTTTCAATCATTTCACCTGTGTTTAATGCAAGTCTGGGTACAGTGTTTCCTCATTTTAAGTGGTCTGCATCCAAAGATAGAAATCCAATGGACAGCACGTTGTCTTATGTTTTAGAACTAGGGAGCAATCCAGAATATATGGAAACAATATACAATGTGGGAGCAGACACATCATTTACTCCTGAAGAAGCCTTATATGAAAACGTAATTTACTATTGGCAGGTGTATGCTTATGACCTTGCTGAAAATAAAACCTACAACAAAAATGGTATTCATAGATTTTTAATCCAAGCTTCAACTCCTCAAAATAATTTGACTTTTACCCAGGCGTACCCTAACCCTTTTCCTTCAGAGAATTATTCTATCCAATCAATTCGAATTTCATTTTTTATTGAAGAATATAACGAATTAGTGAAAATTACTGTTTATAATTTGCTGGGACAAAAAGTAACAGAGATATTCGATGGAATATTAGAACCAGGTTTTTATGATCACTTGTCCTGGAACGGATATAATAATAAAGGAAATTTGGTTTCTTCGGGTATTTATTTTTTAATAATTGAAACAGATACGGGAATTACAAATCAGAAAATAACTTTACTACGTTAAATTACTATTTTCCCTCAGTTTTCCAGAAATATCAAGTTTTTGTAGCTCATCAAAACCACCAATAGGTTTCTCATTTATTAATATCTGGGGTACCGTTCTACCTCCAGTTAGTTCAAACAAATCTTCTCGGTCCATCCCTTTTTCTTCCAAATTTATTTCCGAAAATTCGAATCCTCTGGAATTTAAAAGCTGTTTTGCTGCAACACAGTAAGAACACCAATCTGAAGTATAAATAACAAATTTCATAATTAATATTTAATAGAAGTATATGCCTGGAATTTATTCTGAATAATTTAAGATAATTTGACCATCTCCACTACTTCTCAACCAATACCCATATCCAGGGTCAATTGTGTCTGTATCGATATAATTGCCATTATATTTGAACAATGTTCCAGGTATGATTAAGTATTGTGGATCATCGATCGAACCTAGTGTTATTGAGTTGGTTATTCCCGAAATCAAATTCCATCCTTCTATAAGATTTACAGTTAAAGAGTTTATCACTTCACCAGAAATATTGGCAATATATGGCAGCTCAAATCTCAGCCAGTAACCCTCACCAGGTAAAAGATTATCTACAGGAGTATAAGCGCCATCCTCATTAAAATAAAACAGAGAGTTTTCAATTAAATTTTCAAACAAATCTATATAAAACGTATTATCATTATTGACAGATAACCCAATAAGATTCCAATCCTCCATTATATTCATAGAATAGGATGCTACCTGAGAGAAATAATTTGCTCCGATGTCACTGACTGTTCCGTCCGGATCTATGATATCAGGATCACCTGAATCAATACAAGGAGAATCTGGACTATAGCTGAAATCTAAATTTAATTGGTTTGTAAATAAGGGATTTTCAAATATATTACCTGTGCTTGGATTAGGAACACACGGCTCCCAAATATCTCCTCACTCAAGACAATTGGACATGTAAGTTTCAGTATTACCCCAGCCATTACAATAGGCTAAGTTCACAACCGCATCTAAACCAATGATAGCCAAACCATATGTATTATCAATCAGATTGCAATTCCTGATTATTGTAGAGGAATGTTCGCCAACCTGAATTCCCCATACATCATTAATGAAATTGCAATCAATAATTTCATGATTTCCGTATCCCGAAAAATTAACACCATAATACCCACCGTTTATTATAGTACACCTTTTTATAACTAATTGAGGTGAATCAGATTCGTCACCTGATATCCAAATTCCGGTTCCTCCCTGAAGATCTATTACTGCGCCGTTTCCTTCAAGTAATACCGAATAAACTGAAGTGCCGAATCCACCAGTATAAATTATATTAGGTTCAAGAACCATATATTTATCAAATCCATTACCAGGACCTGCCTCCTGATAAACTTCATATAAACTTTCGCTTCTCAGTACAGTGAGTGATATTGTTAAACTGAATATGATAAAGTTTTTCATAATAATACTTTATTTAAGAAACACCATTTTATGTGATAATATTTTATTATCAAACGTTAAAGTATAAAAATATATACCTGCAGGAAGAATGCTTCCCTCCATATTATTTCCATCCCATTCAAATTCATAAGTTCCGGCATTGGTCATACCTTTTATAAGGTTTATCATATGCTGACCTGATATATTAAAAATATCCAACGAAATATTAGAATCTTTTATTAGATCAATTCTAATACGTGTTTTTGGATTAAATGGATTTGGAAAATTTGGATGTAGCGTTATTTCCTCAGGAATAGCTACCTGTTTCTCGATCTTATACAGACTGGAGTTAGTTATTATTAAAGTATCACTGTCCTCTAAAATTATTGTTTTATCATCAAAGATATCAGTCCATATCCACTTAATTTCTGAATTTGAAATATTATATTCAAAATTAAGAAATTCATTTTCCGTCATAATTTCTATAATACCATTGTTTCCACAGTAGGTTAGATCACCACGAAAACGAACATCCATTCCATTTCCCATGGGTTTTGGTGGGAGACTGTAAGAAGCTTTTTCACTGGTAGGTATTGAAACTCCTAAATACAATTTTATTCCATTTATTGAGATCCAATCTGCGGTATCTGTACGGTTATAAAAATCAATTGTTTTGGTCTGACTCAAATCATCATTAAAAGTAATTATTCCTTCACTGTTTGTCCGAACCCAATATCCGTGACCGGGAATGATCAGATCGGAATTAACATATCCAGTACCCGGTTCATATCCATAAAACGTGTTGGGGATTAAGATATCAGATGGGTCGATAATTTGTGGGGTGGGTATATCAACTGATATTCCTGAAATTAAATTCCAACCTTCCATTAAATTCAAAGTTTGTTGGTGAATAGGTAGTCCAGAAATTGAAGCCATACCATTGTCCTGGAAATGAAGCCAATAGCCCATACTTGGCGACAGTTCTGATTGAGAAACATATCCAGTTAATCCGAAACTATACAGTGTATTTTCGGTTGCTGATGGGAAAATATCAATAACATTGTTGTTTTGTGTATTGACAGGATTTCCTACCAAATTCCAATCTGAACTGTAGAAAACAGGAATATCGATTTCTTCGTTTATTAGGTTAAAGACATGTGGATCAGGTTCACCAATAAAGGGATGATTGAATATTTTCCCTGTTTCAAGTGATTCCACCTTAAGGTAATAGGAAACTTCACATCCTCCAACACATGACGGGATAATACCAATAAATTGATTGCCAGATATCCAAGATAGGGGTAATGTTTGGAAAGGATCATTATTGTATCGAAAAATAATCTCAGCATTTATTGAAGACAACTCTTCTCCGGTGATTGAAACAAGAGATGCATTTACCTCAACTCCCTCTGTTCCAGGGTCTAGTTCTTCTGAAGGAGGAATATGGCTAATAAATATCATTTCTCGATCGCTAATTCCTTTTGCCCTACAGTGCAGTGCATCTGTTGATTCCCAACTTCCGGTAAAGCCAACAATTTCATAGCCAGGCATAGCTTCTTCATATATATCAATAGCATCATCATCCCACGAAGATCCTGTTATGGGTACCAACACTTTATTGTTTAATATAATAGAATTTGTATATGGTTGATTTTGAGGTGTGTAAACCCTATAAATCTCATAGGGAGTGTTATAGGCAGTTGCTTGCTCTGCAAAATAATTTACAACTTCTTCAATCTCATCGTATTGAGCGTGACTTGAAGGAACAGATCTGATAAGAATTTTGTCAAAGTCTAAAAATTTAGACCAGCAGTCAATGTGATCAATGTAGGTGTTATTCGGATCATCTATAACATGGTAATTGGGAACACCTAAATAATTTTCTATTTTATTCCTTATCTGATTTTGAGATTGAGATGGATTCTCATCAAAAACTAGAGTGGACGAAGCGGAATTACCCATTCCATCGGTCATGTAATTTCCACCGGCAGTAATGACATTCATACCGTAAAGATCTATGCCAAGAAAATCCGCCATTTCAATGGGAATATCATTATCATATGGACGGGGTCGATTATAGGGAAAATTGACGATTGCTAAATCCTGATTACCATCAATAATATACCATGGTCCGTAGTCACGGGTCCAATATGAATTACTTGGTGCAATCAAAAAATTACAGTTATTAAGATTAACTCCATTGGAAGAATATTGATTGGTGACATTGTTTTGCTGCCCGGTAGATGAAACTATAGTTGTGACTATGATATCTTCAGACATCTCTGCGATGATAGAATAAGAAATTCCAAATGGATACCGAATAAGAACACCTTCCATTGGACCAAATTCAGGGATATTAATTATGGGACCAACAGGCGGATCCGTTTCATAAAATTCTCTACTATTATTATATTGAAATGTTTTCTCTTCAGGCGTAAGCCAATGAGGATAAGAGTCGGGATTATTTTCAAACCATTCTTCTGTATTTTGTTTTAGATCATTATTATTTGATATCTGACCAAATAAATAAATAGGTAAGATCAGTAATAAAAAAAAACTCAATATTCTGAATGATATTTTAGAAAACATAACAGATTTCCATTTATTTCATTAATATCATTTTTTTCATATTACGATATGAGTCTGTTTCAATTGTATAGAGATAGACTCCAGCTGGAACTTCTATACCTTTGTCAGATATTCCTTTCCAGGTTAGAGTATGAAATCCCGCATTAAAATGACCAGAGGTCAATAAAGATATTTTTTGTCCCAACAGATTATAAATTGATATGTTTAATTCACTATCAACGGGCAAACCGAAAGAGATAGTCGTTTCTGGATTGAAAGGATTAGGAAAATTTTGTGATAGACTGTATTTCTGTGGTAGTTCACTTATAGATCTCAATAAGAATTGAAATTCACTGCCCATGAAATTCAATGTAGTATGATCAAATATATTGTATTTAATACCAGTTTCCACGTTAACTATTTCCCAGGAACTTTGATTCTCAATATTGTCGTTTAAGTCAAAAGTAATTTTTAGTATGCTTTTATTATTGTTTACTTCAATAGTACCATTGTCATTTGTAATTAGCATATTATTTGTAAACCGGGCATCATATCCTCCTGCTGGCGGCTTTGGTGGTAAACTGTATTGAAGTTCTTCGTTTTCAGAAACTGATAGACCAAAAAATAATGGTGTACCGTTGAGGAGAATACGATGAGCGTACTTGAGTTTGTTTTCAAAGGGTATTGTACGATTTGATCTGTTTGAAGAGGACAATTGAATTTCACCCACACCATTCGATCTAATCCAATATCCATATCCAGGATTTAATATGTTTGAAACCGAATAGCCGGTTTCTGTAAATCCATAAATTGTATTGATAATAATGATATTATCTGGATCAATAATATTCTCATCCATAACAGGAAAAGAAATTCCAGAAATCAAATTCCAACCTTCCATGAGCGAAATTGATAATTCTTGAATGGGTGTCCCTGTAATTGTAACAGGATCAGGCGTATCAAAACGAAGCCAATATCCCCTACCTAATTCGAGTGCCGCTTCTGATGTGTATCCGTTATTTCCAAAAGAAAATAACGTATTTTCAATTGCATTAGGAAAAATTGTCTGATATTGTGTGTCATCAAGAGAAACAGGAAGACCAACCATATTCCAGTTATCCATTACGTTGATGGATATATCATATTCAGAATTTCCAACCGTAAAATAGATCTCAACGACAACTTCTGAATCAAAAGGGTCATTAGAATGGATAAGGATTTCGCCATGATAATCTCCCTCGACTAAATCAGTTGCATCGCAAAGCACATTAATATTTTGAGTTGCAGATGGAGTGACAGTTCCGGAGTAAGAATCAACGGAAAGCCAGTTATTTTCAGGTGCAGATGATTCTACTATCATGGTAATGTTGGTTGCCTGATGTCCTCCATCTCCATAGGTATCTTCAATCCAGATCGTCCATATTCCAGGGAGAAATTCGCCAATAAAATTATCTAAAGATATTGAATGAGCTCCAGATTCCAGCCCATTTGCAATTTCCGCAGTGGTCCCATTAGGAGAGGTAACCCAGAAAGAGCCTTCTGTGGGCCACCAATCTGTTTCCCAATTAAAAAAGATTGTCCAGCTATTCATCGCGATATTTGGTTCGGTAACTTCATATTCAATCCACCCTTGATCAGTATGAGTATTATAATCCCAATCATATTGATTTGGGCTATCGGGGATATCAAATTCATAGTCATCCCGAGCTCCTGATGCAGAGTGAGTTATATTGTATACAAGTATTTCATCTCCAATATTCTCTATAACCAATGGTTCAGTATTCGTCTCACCAGGTAGGGCTGTAGTATACATTTCCTGAGGATTAACATAAATTTGTGGTAATTGAGGTAGAGTTATAGTCGGAAATATAATATAGTCAATCCAGGAACAATCATCTCCCTGTGTGTCCCATCCGTCTTTCAAATAGGTCCATTTAAAAGTATGTACACCCTCCGAAACAGGATACGCAACAGAGGCCCACTCAATATTCCCGGACCACTGATCCATTAGGGAATTATCTATTTCAAATTTTAAATAGTCATTATTAGTAGCACTTGACACCTGCCTATAAAATGAAATATCGCCTTCCTCTAATATATCAAGTGTGAGCGAAAGAACAGAACTTTGATTATCAAATATTTCTCCAGATTTTGCTGAAAAACTTCCTTCATAGGAATCCTCAGTTATTTCCCAGGAGGCATCACCAAGGAATTCCCAATGATAAAGAAAGAAATTTCCTGTTTCAAAATCTTCTAAAACGAGTCCTACGTTTAAAACAAATGAGTCATTATAATCAAAACCTATTTCGCTAGATCCAACCAGCATAAATTCTGCGTTATAGCCCAATGGAGTGTCCCCATCAATATGAATACTAAAATTGAAAGATGAAACACCGCTTTCTTCAATTCCATTATTATTATCTGTTCCGCTAATAATGGTAATATATGGGGAAGCTGAGTCAAGATTCAAAATAAAATCATCTAAGTCAGTTCCTCCGGAATTTTCTATTGATAGATCAAGATCAGCTGATTCACCGGGATCTAATATTCCATTTCCATTATCATCATTTTCGATTGAAATTGAATTCACACTCAAAACAGGAGCAAAGGCTGATATTGAAATGTCTGCAGACCATACGTTATCATTAGAAAATATTTCTAATAGACAATCAATATTGTAATCGTTTGGAACATTTGGAGAAACATCTCCAGAGAATCCATTTTCCAGTATAATAGTCTGATTTATGTTAAGAAATTCAAGTGTCTCTGTTTCGTCAATAATGGTAAGATATGAATCATTTGTAGATAAATTGAAAGTAATATCTTCAGCAGGCTCTACACCCAAATTTTCAATGGAAATAGATAAGGATACACTTTCCCCATATTCAACGATAGAATCATCACTTGTGGTGGTTACCACATCGTTTATAATTATGTATGGACCGTCAGGTATTATGACTGTTACGGATTGCACATTTGCTATACGGTCGTACGCCGTGACAGTTAAGGTTAAATCTGTCGGTTCAGAAGGAGGATTCATTAGTTCTAAAGTTACACTCCCTGTCCCATCTGTATAGCCCGATGCCAATAGATTACCTTCATTGGAAAGGGAAACAAGTGCATCAGAGAAACCAGTCGTTACAGAATACGTATCGGTCCCTATAAATAATGTACCAGTGTGGCTCACATTAATTGGCTCAGGAATGTTCGACCTGACAACAAGAGATGCATCTCCAAAAATTATCCAGGTAAGAAACATATCAATACCAGACGAACCGTATACATCCATCATGTTGCAGGATCCATTGTACCATAATCCTCCGATTGTATGTTTCTGGTTAATTACCTGATTAGTAGAATAATCGTAACCAACAAGAAGATCCATAGCGTGATCCTGGGCTCTCATAGGTTGGTTCCAATATTGATTTACCGTTGATGCATAAAAAGCAACAGCCCCTGTAGGAGCTCCAGAACTATTATTGGTTGCTCTCATCCATGCTTCAGCAAAACATGTGCTATTTTCAAAAGCTCCATTGACACAGCCTACTGAGATAACGTGGGGTAATTTCCAGTCATTTTCAAGATTGTTCACTTGATTTATATTTAATGATGCACCATTACCCCAGCTGGTGACAGACCCATGTCCTGTATAGTTTATAATACCTCTGCCGCTATTAATAGCATCAATCCCCTGTTGGTCATTACCGCTTGGATCATAAATCTGTTCTATTTCAGAATATGTGTAATCCAATAATTTGTCTCTTATAACATCAAGATGTTGGTTGTCCATTTCCCCATCATCACCGGGGCCTTGATTTGAACCAATCCCTATCCCTTTATGAAGCCAACTACCTTCAATAATATCTCGCTCATAGTGGATGGATCGTTCAACCTGAGTTTCAAGCTGGCTGATACTAGATGCTGAGAAGCGACCGACAAATATTTCTGGATAATCATCATTACCTTCCAACAATGAAAAACTTGGATCTGATGCTCCTCCTCCTGCATTTGAAACTATGATACTAGGTACCTGAGCATGATCACCAACTAATTGAACAAAACATAAGTCATCACTAGAATCATATTCACTCTGAATAAAGTTCTTTATACCTGTAGAGTTGGCACCCAAGTCATATACATCATAAAGATCACATTGAATACCTTTTTGATTTTTCCAGTCTACAAATGGTTGAATTACATCCATAAAATCGCCATAGGAAATCACAATCATTCTTCCTCTTTCATCTACGGTGTCATATAGAAGGGGATTATAATTTATAAAATGTGATGAATAAAGAGACTCAAAGTTTTTATTATATCCATCAATAGTTCTATTCTTTATATTATTTCCGCTCATACCGGTTGGAACTATCTCAATTTTTAGGTGATGATATACTTTTAAAGATTGGGTTACAGGATTATATTGAAATGGATAAACAGTGACAGTAAGTCCACGGAAATCCCGTAAAATGTACGGATCTCCTAATTTACTGAGATTGCCGGGATAATATTCATTTTGTTTGTATATATCTGAAAATGTGAACGGAATATCGGAGGGAGTATCTGGACGAACAATTACTCCTTTCCCTGAAGCAATTTTAAACGAATATTCTATGAACTCTGATTCCAGTATATTAACTGTCATCTTTTTATCGTCTGGAATGATAATGCTTCTAGTTATCTTAGGCAATGTTGGGGATCCCTTATCATAGATATTAACTTCCTTTCCAAGATTCAAAATAGAATATATATCACCATTGATAACAACATCAGTTTTTTGAAATTCTCCGAAAGAAAATTCTATTACAGTTTGATCGTTTCCTATTTCATCGATGCCAATATTAAATAATTTCTGATTTATATGTATGGTGGAACCAAAAATATTTGAACCAAACAGAATACAGATGGCCATTATATTATTTGTAAATCTCATTATTTTACTATAGTGTTCCCAATATCTAAAAATCATACAGTTTTTCTCCCTACTTTAATAATAATACTTTGTGAGATAAGAATTCTTTATCAGTCGATAATTTTACAATATAAATTCCACTACCTACACTTTTGCCAATCATATCCTTTCCATCCCATAAAACAGCATAATTTCCGGTAAATTTGAAATTATTTTCCAAATGTTGAATTAATTTACCTTGCACTGAAAAAATACTTAATTCAATATAAGAATCTTCTGGAATAGTGTAGGTGATAGTTGTCACAGGATTGAAAGGATTCGGAAAGCTCTTTAATAGGGTAAATTTATGGGGTAAAGCAGATTGTTTTTCCAAAATAATCTCATTGATGTTTTTATTTATAAAAAAGCTCCCCTCACCTGACAAAGTAATATTCTCTCCGCTTGATAAAGATAATATCCAACTTTCATTTTGTTCTATTAGAAAATATTCAATGCTAACAGAATTATTGAATCCACGAAGTGAAATTGAACCGCCATTTTCAGAATATTTCATATGATTTGAGAATCGCACATCAAAAGAGCCTTCAGGTGGTAATGGTGGAAGAGAATAACTAAGTAAATTATCTTCAGAAATACTTCCACCAAAATAAAGAGTATTTTCGTTTATTGTAATTGAATTGCAAGATAAATGATCAGTTATCACTTTAGGATTTTGAGAACGAAGATTTGATGATAGGGTAATCTCACCCTCGCCAGATGAGCGTAGCCAGTAACCCTTTCCAGGTAGGATGCTGTTAGCTCCATAGTATCCTGAAGAACCATATGCATAGAACGTATTAGGAATGATTAAGTTTTGTGGGTCACTGATGGAGCTAACATTGACATCAGTTGATATTCCAGTAATGAGGTTCCAATTTTCATACAAGGTGAGCGTCAAATCCTGAATCAATTGCCCCTGAATTTCCACGGTATTTTCTTCAGACATTCGTAACCAATATCCTACACCAGGTGTTAATTCTGTAGCGGGAAGATACCCTGTGGAACTAAAATAATATAATGTATTTTCAATAGCATCAGGAAATAATGATCCATAAAATGTGTCATCGGTGAGCACTGGCAGCCCAAGTATATTCCAATCCGCCATTACCTCTACGGTCACATTGCCGGTTACGTCATCCATTGTCGGAAAATAAATATCATCGATCCATGCACAATCCTCAGGCATATCAGTACCACCAGGCCCAGGATCTTTTACATAGGCCCAGGTAAAAGTATGTTCACCCTGAGGTACCGGATAACTCACAAAGTTCCAGGGGGTCTCTCCAGTTGGTGTAGGTTGAAACCATCCCATAACTTCATCATCGATAAAAAACATTAATCCATCATAAAAATAGTTACCTGAAGTACTGTATTCTGAGGTTACACGATAATTAAATCCAATGTAATCATCGTTCAAAACATCACCAGTAATAGACATGGTAGATGCCTGATTATGATCAATTGGTCCCGATTTTGCAGAGTAGAGACCAGAATTGTTATCTTCATTTGTTACAATCCAATTGACATTTTCTATTTCTTCAATAACAATATAATTTTCAATTGGTTCATCATTTGGCCAGCTAATTTCATATCCTTGAAAATGCCATGGAAACTGTGAAAAGTCACCTGTTTCATATGTTTCATCAGGAGGGCCTGTTGTTGTAAATGACCAGATGTCACCTTCAGTTTCACCATACTGATTCATGGATGTAATCTGCCAATAATATTCAGTTTCATAATTTAATTCTATAGGAACATATATTGGAGATTCAAGCCACTCACCGTAAAGAATATTAGTTGGTGGATTATCAGTTCCAAAAAATAAAAGAAAAGATGTTGCACCACCACCATTTGACCATCTTAAATCTGAATCCAAAGAAATACTTATCTGACCATCTTGAGGAATAGGATTTGTCGCTGGATTTGGTGGGATAGGATCTCCCCATACCATATTTACAGCTTCATAGGCATCTACGCGACCGGAACCGTAGGTATTATTTTTCCCAGTCGAACCTAGATGTAGTGAACTTGTCTCGATTATTTCACTCATCTGTGTAGGGGTAATACTAGGATCTTTGGATATCATAAGGGCCATAACGCCAGCAACACAGGGTGTTGCCATGGATGTTCCAGACCATCCTGATTCATAACCGGTATTACTATAGTGAGCTAAGGATTTTATATTTTCACCGGGAGCTGATACATCAGGCCTTATCAAACCCATTTCAGGATTATATGGGTAATCAAGGAAGGGAGATATAGTATCCCAACTCACTGGACCTCTTGAAGAAAAGCTGGCTATTCCATCATTACTGTTTGTTGCTCCTACGCTTACAACCGCAGACAATCCTCCTGTAAGGGTTTGATCCGGGTGAAGCCATGGTGGTGGAACATCACCAGGGGTACGAACATTATCAGGTACACCATATTGAGTCCCTTCATTTCCAGCTGCTACAGAGGCAATAACACCAGCAAAAAGCGCGCTATTCATTGCATTTCTCCAGCTGGTTCGATCTGGACCCCAAGCATGAAGCCACCCAAGAGAAAGACTCATTACATCTGCATCATTATCTACAGAAAATTCAATTGCCTCCCAGCAAGAACTTTCATATCCACCGCCTGAAGCATCCAACACTTTTAATGCCATAATAGCTGCATCAGGAGCGATTCCTGTTTGTGAGCCAGCAGTACCATCTCCTGCCACTGTTCCAGCGCAGTGTGTGCCATGACCCATATCATCCATGGGGTTATTGTCATCGTTATGAAAATCATAACCATGTAGGGGGTAAAATATCCCCCCTCCCCACATATGATCATTAAGATCTTGATGGTTATAATTAACTCCCGTATCAATAACTGAGACCACAGAGCCCTGACCTGTGTATCCTTCAGCCCAGACATCATCCGCATTAACAATTAATACATTCCAGGTTATTTCTCTAGTTTGATGGTCGTTAAAGTGAGATTGATTTTCATCAAAATCAGGAAGAACAATTCTATACTCATCGTAATCAATTTTTCGTATATCTTCCCTTTTTGCAAGTTCATAAATTGCTTCACCGGTAGACTCACAAATTATTACATTGGTGATCCACAAATATTTAACCTTAGTAATTAATCCTTCCTCTTTTAACTCATTTATTTGAGACATGATGTCTTCTTGTGATTCAAAATGAAATGATTTCAATTCTTGTTTAACATATTCATGTCTTTCAATTTTGTTTAATTCAGTTAATGCTTCTTCAATAGATAAAAAATCATAGACATCTGTAAGCGCTATGTATATACGAATATATTCTTGGGAAGGTGTATTACGAATTTTTTCCTCAAGCTGACTTGTCAGTGGTGAAGCTTGGATTGAACCGCAGATAAAAATTAATATGATTATATGTATATTTTTCATTTCTTCCTTTTATTTTAATAAAATGATTTTAGAAATATTGTTATAGTCTCCCGCAGAAACAGATAGAAAATAGGTACCGCTTGAAACCTGTTTTAATTGATTGTCAATTCCACTCCATTTTACCGAATATATGCCCTTATTTTTATGTTCATTTACTAGGGATTTAATAAGCTCACCTCTTAGATTAAATATATTTATTAAAATATGTGTGTCCTGAGGAAGACTATATGTTAATCTGGTTTCATTATTAAATGGATTCGGGAAATTAGGGCTTATGGTAATATTTTCAGGAATTGCTTGTATCTTCTCCAAAAATAAGTGGGAAATATCTCCCTCTATTTGAAATACCCCAGAACCATATAATATTTTGGAATAATTAAAATCCTCATTCGTCAATTTCCAATATTCATCTGTAGAAATATTATAATAGAATGTATTGAACTCAAATGAACTTAAAACGTGAATATCTCCACCACTATCCGATATGTAGGTATTTTCTGTAAATCTAACATCATTTAAAAGACCTTCAAATTTTGGAGGTAAACTGTACCAAATATGATTTAATTCAGAGATATCTTTACCGAAATAGATAGAGTTATCGTTAATCTCTAAAATATTAAATTTTTCTAATAATGCAGATGCATCTGGAAATATTCTGTTAAGAGATGTAGGCATAGATGTTAATGTGATTTCACCATCTTCAAGAGTACGTATCCAGTATCCGTAACCAGGATTAAGAACTGAAGTATTTTCATATCCACCATCAAAAAATCTATAGAGCGTTCCAGGAACTATAATTTCATCTGTATCAATTATACCTGATCCTAAACCGATTGTAGTTGACAATCCTCCAATTAAATTCCAACCTTCGTTCAGCTGGATAGTTAATTCATTAAGCTCGTAACCTGTAAATGAGTTTATGTTATCATTTTCAAAACGTATCCAATATCCTTTTCCAGGAATCAAATCATTTTCTTCATTGTATGTACCATCGAATGAATACAATGAGTTTTCTACAGCGTTTGGAAAAATTACTTCCATTTCATTACTATCGATAGAAACTGGCAGACTTATTAAATTCCAGTCTTCCGGATAAGAAACTTCTATATTAATTGTCGATGAATCTCCAGCTGAAGGAGGAAATTCGACAACATCAAGCCAGGTGCAGTCTTCCTCCATGTCAGTAGATCCGCCTCCACTATCTTTCACGTAACTCCATGTAAATATATATTCTCCTGGTGAAACGGGATATGAGATATATGTCCATGGCGTTTCACCTTCTGGTGTAGGCTGAAATTGTCCCATTTGTTCCCCATTTATGTAAAAGATTAATCCGTCATAAAAGAAATTTCCTGAACCGCTGTATTCGGAAGCGACTCTGTATTGAAACCCTATACTACCAAATTCTGTTACATCCAAAGTGAGAGATAGATTTGAATTTTCATTGTCATCAATATCACCGGATCGAACCGAATATATACCATCATAAACTGATTCGTTATCAAAATACCATTCAGAATCTCCTTCTGTTGACCATTCATCTGTAAATTCTTCGGTTTCAAATGACTCTGTATAGAATGTATACATCTCCAACTCAATAAAATAATCATCCGCTGTAATAGTTATTGGAATATCAACAGTCGAATAGTTAATTGCTTCAGAATGAATAGAATAATTCCCCTCATAAACGGCTGGAAAAGAAAAATTACCATTGTCATCAGAATAAATCACGGTTTCTGGATCATTATTTAAAATTAACTGGGCCTGCCCAATTGGAGCTCCCGTATAACCATCGAAAACCAATC
Source organism: uncultured bacterium (assembly GCA_964433085.1). GTDB lineage: Bacteria > Fidelibacterota > Marinisomatia > Marinisomatales > AB-629-J13 > AB-629-J13. The sequence goes on along the minus strand of CAYSQB010000011.1, from coordinate 18,747 downwards.
CTGTTACAGGTACCATGAGAACAGGGACAAGTTCTATATCTAATACAGTTTGTTGGAATAATGATACACCTATATCGTTTATTGTGATTGACTCATATCCTTGTGCTGAAAAAGTCACATCATACGTACCCTCCTGTAATAGCCTGTAGTATCTTCCGAAGTAGAGATCGCTCTCATACGGTTTCCTGAATTCCCCAGTATTATCAATACCATCAATGTAAATTTCTGCTACCACAGGATCTCCTGTTTCCGCATCGGTAATATGTCCAGTTAATGTCTTATAATTTGACCGCCTTAGTAATATTAGTGCTGCTTCAAGGTTGTCTTCACAAATTCCCTCTATCTGGCTGGCAGGAGGAATAAACTCTGTTGCTAATTCAATGGTAAATGAAAAGACTCCATGTTCTCCATATGCATAATCATCCGTAGTTCCGCTGGCTGGATAAAGTTGCCAAGATGGAATAGGATCATAGTATCCACCACCGGCAGCAGGAATAGTAAAGGCCATTTCATTAGCTAATTCTTGAAGTGCACCATAATCAGGTGCCTGGAGATTGTTAGCGTATCCAAAAGGGAACAGAACTAATTCACTATAACTGTGATAGGTGATCCCAGTAACAAAATGATGACTTGCTAACATAGCTTCCATAGCCTGAATTTCTGGTTCTGAGAAGGCCGAAGGTCCACGGTATGTTTCACTATTTGGATTACCTGAGGACCCCTGTCCTCCCCAATTCCATTCATAATTCCTATTGGGATCTACTCCGTCACCACCGCCAAAATTTATTGAACCATTCTCATTATTGTCCCTAATATTTTTCCTCCACCATAGATCAACTTCATCCGTTACTATTTTATGACCATCTGGATTTACCAATGGCATAAACCAGATCTGTTTATTATCAATTTCGATGGTGATCGAAGGATCGTTACCATAATTAGATATTAAGTGATTCAATATATACATATTTACTTCAAGACTGATTGGCTCTCGGGCATGATGCTCCCCCATATAAAACACGGAAGGCTCATCCTCTTCATCTTCAACATTATCTGAAACTTTCATTACCCAGATTTCATGATTATAATCATTATAGTATGTATTGCCTGTCTCTGAATATTCTTTGCCACGGCTATTTCCAATATCATAGAGTTTACATATATCAGGATATTGAGATTCCATTTCCTGAAGTTCTTCCAGAACATCAGCATAATTTCTATAACCATCCAAATCTCTTTCACCTCTTTTATTTTGTATTAGCTGCGATTCTGTTTGAGTGATTGTGATAAAATATCCTTCGTTTTTTAATTCATTGTATAAATTATGATTTGCAACTAGGTCTAGATATTCACCTGGTCGATATGCAGCTACATCATATAGAGAAGATCTGTATTTTTGAATCACTCCTTCTGTTGGGTTATGAATCCGGACAACAAATTTTGCCTGATCACCAAGTGACACGGTAACTATGATGCCAATCAAGAACAAATATTGAATAAATATATTTTTCATCATTAAATTGCCTTTTTTTTTAATAGGAACCAACCTAAAAGGTACTTGATTTTTATCATAAATCAAAATTTAGACTGGTATTAATTTTTATGTACACCAATATAAATTAGTAAACTCAATTGCATTTATTTTTTGGGTTATTAATAAAACTGTTAAATCTATAACATTATTACCCATAATATTTATACAATATTAGACTCAGATATCACAAAACTTATTCCAACTTTATAGTTAGAAAAACTAAATGATCCCGCAATTAAGTTTGGTGTATAAATAACTGTGTAATTAGCAAATGTTATTTACTTACAGGACACTTCCACCAATGTATATCCGAACCCATAATTTCAGGAGTATCTAATTTACAAGAAGGAATGACAAATTCACATCGTGGATGAAATCTACATCCTTCAGGTAAATCATCAGGAAGAGGTGGCTGACCATCGATATATTCTAGTTTTCCTTCGTTATCAATATTTTTAATCATTAGGGCAATTAATTTTTGTGTATATGGATGTTTTGCCTTTTTAAATATCGTTGTTGCGGGACCAGATTCAACTATTTTACCAGAATACATAATAAGTATTTTATCTGCAAATCCTTTAACCGATGCCAGATCATGGGTGATATAGATAATAGTTTTATTAGAGTTATTCTCTATTTGTTTTAACAATTGAATGATGTGATATTTAGTTCTAACATCTAACGCAGTTGCAGGTTCATCAGCAATTAAAATATCCGGATCTCTGGCTAATGCCATTGCAATTAATATTCTCTGTCTCATTCCTCCCGAAAGTTCGTGAGGGTATTGTCTCAACCTCTTTTCTGGATCAGAGATTTCCAAATCATTCAATAAATTAAGTAAAAATTGATGTTTATCTTTGGGCGATAGTTTTTTTCTAATTGCCTCTCCGATTTGAGAACTGATTTTCATGATGGGATTTAACGCATTGAGAGGGTCCTGAAAAACAAATGAGATGACATAATTATCCAGTGAAGGTTTTGAAGTTATTATTGGCTGTGCATTTGAAGGCAATAAACCGGCCAAGGCAAGAGCTGTTTGAGTTTTTCCTCCACCTGATTCTCCAATAATTGCGGTAACTTTACCGATAGGAATGGTAAAAGATATTCCATCAACCACAGCTATATTATCTCTCTTTACTTTATAGATTATTGAGAGATTATTTATATGTATAATGTTTGCTATCGCCTTAGGTTATATATCATATCTATAGTAATAATTAACAGTCAAATTTCTATATATTATTTGAACTCTAATAATTACAGTTCCATTTAACAGATTAATTGAGGTATAGTGATCAGAGCTCAACGTGATATAATAATTGTTTTCATATTTAACAAGAGAGAATTAGATCATTTCTTCAATTCTACACTGATGCATTATTTTATCAAATCATGCAGTAGATTCATTTTTATTTTTCTCACCCATAAAAGACCAAATTGCTAAACAAATAATGATAAAGATCAATATGACTGGTGTTGCATAATGATATTCAGATGAACTGTAATCTTTTAAATCATTTATTCTACCAATTAAAAGGGAGATTCTGCCCATTACTGCAAAACCAAAAGATGCACCAAACTTAATCATAAGAAAATAAATTCCAATTCTACTGAGACGACCAACCACACCTTTATGTTCTGTAGAATAAAAGAAATAGATAAGTCCAGAAATAGTGCCGATAAAAATTATCAGGGAGTTAATAATAGTTCCCCAATCTGATGTAAAATCAATCGCAGATGCTTTTATCTGATTAAGAACATTTGAATTCAGAAATCCATAAAATCGCAAACCAGCAGCCATCCCAACTATATAGGCAATAGCCCATCGGGCGAGCCAACTCAGTTTTGGTACAAGTCTAAGGATCATAAAAATACCAAGAATAAACGGAATTATATACATCATACGAATTTCATCGAATCCATTTATTCCGCCCTCAGGAAAAATACTCCTATCCAAAACACCAAAACCAGTACTAATAAAATTGAAGAACTCATAGACTGCATACCAAGAAGATTCAAAAATGGAACCATCGTCCACTTCTCCCCTGCTTGGCCACAATCGACCAAACAAATTGGGCTGAACTTGTTGCCAAAATGATATGACAGCCACATATCCAGCTGAAACACCTATAAATAAGTGTTCTGCAGCTTTATAGAATGGATTGTCTTTATATAAAAAGCTAAATATACATAGAGTCAGAAAAACAACAAACCAAGCACTTACTATTTCAGCTGATAGCATATTTTATCCTTTCCTTTTTGTCTTCCGGGTAATGAAATATGTAATATTCCCGAAAATAATAAATAAAACAATAACAACATGGGCAATGGACTGCGCTGCCATCATCCCTGAAGCTTTACCTGGTTTTCCAGTTATTCCCATTTTCATTAATTCTACTTCAACTAGGCTTTCATATTCTGCTGCACCCGGCATACCTGCCAATATTCCCCTGATCTGGCCATTTTCTACATAAGGTAATATATCTGTTACCTGAATGGAAGTACATCCAGTAGACAAAGGGATTTTTTTAGGATCACATGCATATTGCACCCACTCGGTAGAACCGGGAAATCCTGCTGATAAACTGAAAACAAAATCAAAATCTTCAACATTAACAACACCTTGCATCATAGGTAAATCATCGATAGGTGTTCCTTTTAGATCTACCGTATAAAGCGCACGTATATCGGCAGCAATCCCTTTTACAACAGCTTCCGCACCAGGTTTATACCCAAGATTAACATAGTCAATACCATATTTTTTTTCATAATCATGCGATACCTCAGAAAATGCTTCGGTTGACATAAAGTTACCATCCGGCCATAGTGCAAACCCATACACTAGTATATTTTTAGCGTACAAATGTTTTAGTATAGCAATAGACATGGGGTGAATTTCCGGCTTGGTACTTGGGCCATATTCAAATGAAAGAATAACTTTATCACCTTCTTTCAATTTGTTAATTTCATCAAATACAACCTGTGATTCCGGTCTGGGTCGAATAGGCAGATTGACCCACTCTGGTTTTAGTAGTGGTATAAGAACGGATAATCCAACAATAAGAAAAATTATTCTTCGATCTAGCGAACCAAGTACAATAAATATTCTTTTTATTGTTTCCATTACTTGTCTCCTAAAAATGATTTATCAAGCCCTATGATTATTCGAAAAGATGTGGCAACAATACCAAGGGCAATTCCGATCATAAGTGCTCTAGAACCAGCCATAGTTGGATAGGCAAATATCCAATCCTGAATAACTGGAATAGATAATAATTCGGGTGGATTTTGGTTCCATCCCAAAAAAGTTCCAGAAATAATAAAAATAATAAATCCTCCACCTATAAGCCCCAACAGTAATAACCGTTCTTTTATAAATGGTGCTGCTATAGCACCAATACCAAACATGAGAATCATACTCACTACCCACCAGGGTATTAATCCACCGATCGGTACGCGCCCCAACATGAGTATAATACCTGCGACCAAGAGAAGTGTAGCTTCAAAATTACGAATCCGAAATGCTCTATAAGAAGCAGATGCAACAAAAAATGCCAATAAAGCAAACATGGTGGCACTTAAAGGGGTAATGATGTTTATAAACATCCAATAAAAAAGAGAACCCTTAGTTTGTACATGTGCGCCCCAGGGTTTTGATTTTAACTCAATCGTACCTACATAAGGATTTAATTTTTCCATAAAAGATGTAGCACTTGCTGAAGTCATGTATATTTTATCTATTTCGAATGCAGTTTGATATCCTTCCAGATTAGTCTGTATCACATATGGATTCGGCTCGTTTACTTCTTCTGCAATCATTTTTGAGACTACGGCTAATTGGCCTTCTTTAATATCTGATAATGTAATAAAGTTTGCTCCCCGATAGAAAAAACCAGCAAAGATAGCAAAAGCAAATCCAACAACTGCTAAAATACTATACTGCCAGTTTTTCTGTTTTTTAATAATTTTAATGAACTGGAGTTTCAACATATTCAATGCTCCCAGGAATACAGCAAATGATGCGATAATATCAAACCATTGTAATGCATCCTTATCCACAAAAGCTTGTATTGAATCATTATTGATAAAATGTCCAAAAAGAGTAAGCAATCCAACACCAATCACAATTATCAACGGTATATGCCGTTTTAATAACATAAAATCTCCTTAATAATTTCCTAAAATAAGCTTAAAATGTCAAAGGATATCAATCCTGTTTGGTATAGCCCATTAAATACAACAGTTAGCACCATGGTAATCATTACAAGAAGTTTAACAATATCCTGACCTTTGATACTGCCCACAAGTTCTGGTTTATTTGATAGGTATGCGCTAGCGGTAAAAAATTCTTCCCCAATAAGAGTATAATCACAGGCTGTAACAAAAAATGGAATTTGTGCTGGCGATCCTGTTCCAGCTATTTGGATGGCACCAATTGAGTTTCCTGTTTCAGCCAATATAAGGGATTCTGCATAAAACTTGCCCAAATAGAAACAAGCTGCTGGTTTTTCCCTTTCCATAATTCCATTTACACCGGCTGCATAGGCAAACTGTTCATCTGAGATATAATGGACCATGTCATCATAAAACAAATCAGGTCGTCCCGACTTCAAATAGGACTCTTTGCAAATTTCTCGTCCTGCTTCCATAACAATTGCTCTTGATACAGGGACATTAAGTGATGTCTCATATTTTGCTGTGTATTCAGCCACATGTCCCAATAAATTTAATCCTGTCACTGTTTCTACCTGATCTAAGTCCATTATTCCAGGAACAAATAGTACTGACTTTCCCATCTCTGTAGCACGACCTACAGCCTCTTCCAAGGCCTGTAATCCAGGTATTTTACGAAGGTAAATATCTTCACCAGACCTGGCACGATCAATGTAATAATATATGGTTAGTGAAACAATCAGAATAGAAGCAAATTTTACTCTAGCACCTTCAATAAATATCACACCCTCTCCCATGATATATAATACCATCGCACCCAAAAATAATACGCTCCAAATGATCGATTTATTATTCATATTATTCTTGTGACTCCTTTATTTTATTTTCAGATACTATTCGTTCAATTTCAAGCATAAGAAATTCAATATTTTTTCGTTCTTCCAGTAAGTGTGTTACTTTGTAATAAGATTCCGACCTAATAAAAACCGTAATAACAGGTCCCAAAAATACCATAAACTGGCTACCAATAAATGACATATATTTTACCATCTCTAAAAAAAATATGGCCGGCACTGCCATACCATGTCGAACAATTTTTTGTGCTAAATTTGAGATAAGCTGTCTATCAGATTGATCAATGGTCATACTATAATCTATCATGTTAATATCATTTCTAAATTTGCACGAGGAATTATTTCAATAGATCCGTCTTCAAATTTAATTTCTGCCACTCTGACCATTGTTTCTGATTCCATTTTCGAAAGCGCAGTTGGCAAAGATATAACTTTACCTACTTTACCAAAATATGGTGCACGAATAACTCGGATCAATGAGCCCGATGAGATAGCTAAATCAGCTTCTTCATAGTCACTACTTTCACCAGCTACATCTTCACTCGGAATAATTATTTCCGGCCGTATGACTCCTGCGCGAATTTGAGTGGAACCATTTATAGCTGCAAACTTACCTGCATTGGAAGATAACAATTTATATGTTCTTTCTGCCATTCCTATTTTACCAAAACCTTCTGTAATGATCAAACTGGGACCAATTTTTTCTGAACCTGTTATGGCAACTCCTAAAGAATAACCTAATATATTTGAAAGATCTAAATAATCAAATCCACCAGAAATAATGCCAGAAACTCCCACTTCCTTTGCATATTTAAAGGTACTCATTTTTAGAAAAGAACCACCTATTAAAATCTTATTTTTATGATTGTCATTGATCATATCTTTAGTTAATTCATCGTTTGATGAGTTAGTGGCAAGCTCTAATATTCCACGATTTTCTCCTCCTATTCCAAGGATTCCCTGTACCAGAGCACCCTCAGTTTGAATGGTAACACCTTCATCGTTTTGAACATCGGTAATTACACCAGATGTGTAGGCATCAACCTCCACAGGAACGGGAGGCTCAGATAAAATTGCCTGTCCTGTAACTTCAGATACACTTGTTAAGGTTCCATCAATTGGTGATTTTAATTGACTCTTAAACATCCCAAATATCCCTTTACTTTCAGCAATAATCTGATTTTTGGAAATAGATTCTTCTAATTTAACCAGCATACACTCTGGAACATTTTCTGGTTCAATATTTAGTTTATTTGCGACATTAAGCATTTGCACATTTCCAGGTAGTTCAGTAGAGGCAACAACTTTATCTGGACTAACTACCTCTCCCACATTCAAATGCACAATTCCTTTTAATGGTAGTTGCCTTTGCTTTATAATTTTTGTGCGAGACAATATCTTCAGTCCTGGTGTGTAAGATCTAGACATCAGGTATCTCCTGCTTTGGATATTCATCTGTATTTTCTGACCATTTGATTAAATCTTGAACTCTTAATTTAGTGTCATTATTAAGATTAAAAGGCTGCCTTCCACGCCCATCTAAAATAATTCCCACAACACCACCAAAAATTTTTGTTTCTAAGTACTCATTTTTACCCGCACCAACATCCAATCCTTTACCTGGAGTTAGATGAACTTTTATCGGTTCATAGGGTACAGGCAATAATTTCAGCTCTCCTGAAATTAATTCACCTGTTATTTTTTCATTCGGTAGATTAACTTCATAATGTAAAACAGTATGATCTTGTTTTGTTTTCCCAACAGGTGCAATACAGGTTCCCAAACGAATTAAGCAGTCCTTTTCAAAAACTTCCACCGCTGCCTCTGAATGGATGGTTGATAAAATACCCAACTGTGGCATCATAAAAATTGAATCTACCGCTAACTGGGTGATTCCCTCTGGAAGGAATGCATCCATAAGCATTCTTGCTGCTTGATGTCTTCTAGGGGCATGGGAGAGAACACCACCTGAACCAACCAGCATATCTAATTCCATAAGATTGACCAAGGTTTCACCCGAACTTGATTGTTCAAATGCATCCGATATTGTACGTTCCGTTTGTACACCTTTAAGATGGACCGCAAATTCTTTGTGCTGTTCAAAAGAAAGACGGAGAGCTTCTCGAGCAATTGCCTGCTCAATGATCAAGGCTTCCAATGATTGCGGTACAGTTGTAGGGCGAATCATTTTGTTACCAATACGATTTGTAAGGTCGGACTCATCCATATGAAATGGTACCCATCGGGCAACATTACTGAAACCTGATTCAGAGAGCACGTTGCAAACGGAATAACTCATACCCAAATTTGCACTAACGGTTCGGTTAAATTGACCTTGAAATACAGAAAACACATCTGTTGTTGCACCTCCAATATCTACTCCAACAACTGTTATATTTTCTGTGTCAGCAATTTTTTTAATTATTTCACCCACTGCTCCCGGTGTTGGCATGATAGGTGTATCCGTCCAACTCATGAGTTTTTTATACCCGGGAGCCTGTGCCATAACATGTTCCATAAAAAGATCATGAATTTTATCCCGGCTAGGCTGAAGATTTTCAATTTCCAGTGTAGGTCTGATATTATCAACCGTAATTAAATCTGTAATCTTACTCAGCCTTTCTTTGACAGGTTCAGTTGCTTTCTTATTTCCTGCATAAATCACAGGCAATTTATAATTCATACCCAACCGAGGCTTGGGATTGGCAGCCTCCAATATCTCCGATAATTCTACAACATGAGTTACAGTACCACCGTCAATTCCACCTGACAGTAAAATCATATCAGGACGTAATTGGCGAATTCTCTGTACTTTTTCATGATATAAACGGCCATCATTAGAGGCAAGAACATCCATCACGATTGCACCTGCTCCTAAGGCAGCTCTTTGTGCGCTTTCACCTGTCATAGATTTTACTACTCCTCCTACCATCATCTGCAGTCCACCACCTGCTGAGCTTGTGGAAATATAGATATCCACTCCATAATCATCTTTGGCAGGTGACATAATTTTTTCGCCATCTAAAATATTATGTCCGGAAAGCTCCTCTAACTCCAGAATAGAGTTTAGTACACCTCTAGTTACATCCTCAAATGGTGCCTCAACAGTTGTAGGTGCTTCACCCCGATGAGTAAGACGATAGGATCCCTCAACATATTGAATCAATATTGCTTTTGTGGTAGTTGATCCACAATCTGTGGCCAAAATTATTTTTATTTCTTCTGATTTGATATTACTATCCAATCTCAATAAAATAGTTGCAATATATCAATGTTAAAGGTGATGCAAAAATAAGGGAATCGAATCGATCCAATACTCCTCCATGACCCAATAATAAGGTTCCGGAATCTTTGACACCCGCATTTCTTTTTAATAATGATTCAGCAAAATCTCCAATTTGACCAAAAATACCAGTGATAATAGCAAAAATACACAGTTGTTCAATGGAAATTTCAAGAAAATGTAAATATCTTACGACACCATAAACAATAAAACTGCTGACAAGTCCGGCAATGCAACCAATCCATGATTTTTTTGGACTAATAGATGGTAGAATTTTATTTTTTCCCCATTTAGAACCGAAATAAAATGCTGCTGAATCACATATCCAAATAGACAGTATCATCGTCAATGTAAAATATGTTGAATGTAAAGTATCAAAATTTCTAATACCAATCAATGTGCTTAACAAGCCACCAATATAGAGAACGCAAAAAATATTTATTGATAAATTACGAGTGGGATTTGAGGTTGTATTAAAAATTTCAGTTAAAAATGCTGTCATAACAAATAATGTACTAAATAATAAGATATGCATAGCGTTCAAGTCTGGAAGAAAATAATAATAATAACAAAATCCTAGTCCGCCTATATAGGTGAGCAATTTTAAAAAACCTTGATTGTTTACCTCAGTGATTATTAAAAACTCTCTAGATGCGAGCAAAATGACAAAAGAAATAAAAATCCCAAAAAGAGGTCCCCCACTCCAGATCAAAGTAAGAATAGCGGGAACACCTATAACATTTACTACAGTTCTGTTACTCGATTTAATTGTCATTGTAGATAAAATAAAGTAGGAAGGTACTGATTTATGTGGATGAATAAAAAAGGATGATTAACTAAAACAGTTAAATTTTTGCAGGGAATTGATTATCATACCAAAACCTCAATTGCTTTTGCTAAAATCTCAACTTTCACAGGCGTAGTGCCCAACATTTCACCATCAATGTTTAAAGTACTATGCTTCTCTGGATAAATAGAAAATGTTTTTACCTGACGATATTCAACAATGGGGTCAGCAATATGTTTACCTGAAAATATTTTTGGAAACATACGTAGAAGTTTTATTCTTCCGGCCTTTCGTACGATAATTAAATCCAGTAATCCATCATCCAAACGTGCAAGGGGAGCCATTTTCATTCCTTTGCCAGTATACATAGTATTACATCCTATAACAAAACCAAAATCTGCAACAATATTACTTCCATCTATTTCAATTCGTGCGAGACGAGTTTTAAATTTTAATACTTCCAATATCGATGCAATATTATAGCGTTGCCCTCCAAGCCATCGCATTTTTTCAGCCAAAAGATTGATGTCCGTTGGCATTCCCCAGCCTACAATATTAAATCCAAAATATAGATTACCTTTAGTTTCAGCTTTAAATAGGTCTATCTTTCTCGTTCGGTTTGTGAGTATTCTCTGTACAGCTTCAACTGGATCCAAACAATCCAAGTCATGCATAAAGGAATTTCCAGTTCCTCCTGTAATCAGTCCTATAGGAATTCGCATTCCATCTTTCCGACTCATTATTCCATTTACAATTTCATGCATTGTGCCATCACCTCCAATAGCACACAGCCCTGTGAAATCATCTAATGGCAACTCAGCAGCAATATCACAGGCGTGTCCTGCGTATTTTGTCTCAATAATATTTAGCTCTGCATTAGCCTCCTCAAAATATGGTTTAACCTTTTCCAATATTTTAGAACCGGATTTTATTCCGCCATGGGGATTTACAATTAAAGAATATTTCATTAATATTTATTTGTGTTTCATATATTTATTATCTCCCCACTCAATTACCTCAATTTTAACTTCCGCTGTTCCCTGTGTAAGAAAGTCAAGTTTTAGCGCTGCCCCATAAGAGCAATCTAATATTCTATTTCCAACGTAAGGCCCCCTGTCGTTCACCCTAAGAATAAGAGATTTTTTTTTAGATTGATTGGTGACTCTGATAATCGTGTTTAATGGAAGAGTTTTATGTGCTGCTGTTAGACCATACATATCAAATATTTCGCCGTTGGCCGTAAGTTTACCATGAAATTTTTTGCCATAATATGAGCTTATACCATAAAATACCTTTTGACTTTTTTGAATTTTTGAGTTTGATTTATATTTTTGTGGTTTTGGTTTATGTCTATTATAACGTGGAGAATTTGAACAAGATTGACAAAAAGTTATCAACAAAAATATAAACCAAAATATGGTACATTTATATTTTACTAATTTTTTCACAATACGGTACCCACAAATTCAGTTAGAGAATTAAAATTATATTGTTCAGCATATGAAATCAAATCATCGATTATAGTTATAGAAATTTCAGGATGTCTATAATTTGCAGTTCCAACCTGAACTGCAGAAGCTCCGGCAATCATATATTCCAGGGTCTCTTTACTGTTTGTAATTCCACCTATACCGATGATGGGAATTTGTACCGCTTGAAACAATTTATGAACTGATGCAATACCTATAGGACGGATTGCGGGACCGGACAGACCTGAATATTTGGTGGATATTTTACTTTTTCGGGTGTTAATATCAATACTCATTCCCACTACAGTATTGATCGCTGAAACCGCATCAGCACCTGCACTTTCAGCGGAAATAGCGATAGCAGAAATATCCGTTACATTCGGACTCAATTTAATTATAAGAAGACGCTCTGTAAGGGCTCTGAGCTTTTCGGTTAATTCTTGCGTTAAATCACAATTTACTCCGAATTCCATTCCTCCTTTCTTTACATTAGGACATGATATGTTTACTTCATAAGCCACAATATCTGAAGATACAGATTCTACCCTTTTAACAATTTCTACATATTCATTGATACTGCTACCAGCGATATTCATGATAATAGATGTATCAAATTTTGAATATAAAGGTATTTTTTCTTTTATATATTTATCCACACCTATGTTTGCTAATCCAATGGAGTTTAACATTCCTGATGGAGTTTCGACAATTCTAGGAGGTGGATTTCCCTCTCGAGGATTAAGTGTAATTGATTTTGTAACGATACCACCTAATTTTGAGACATCTATATTATTGTAGACCTCTGTTCCATATCCAAAAGTCCCTGAAGCGGTTAAAATAGGATTTTTTAATGTAATATTTCCTATTTGTACAGATAGATCAGTCAAATTTTATCTCTCCAACATTGTAAACAGGTCCGTCAATACAGACTAGGGAGTATTTTTCGTGATAGCTATGAGTTTTTTCTTTGTTATTTTGCCTAGAAATGACACAGCCTTGACAAATACCAACTCCACATCCCATATAACTTTCGACGGCCATTTGTGTAGGAATTGATCTATTTAATACATAGGACTGTATTGAGGTTAACATGGGTTTTGGTCCGCAGGCAATGACTGCTGGATTATCTACACTATTACATAGCTCCTTCAGAGTTTTCATAACCGTACCTTCTGTTCCAATTGAACCGTCATTAGTAGTTAAATATATGTGGTTTTTTGGATCATGGGAATGTATATGTTCACCTTGAGTTTTTGCACCAATGAGCAGATAATTATTTTTATTATTTTGATTAAATTGATTCCACTGATTTATAATGGGCGCTAATCCTGCTCCTCCACCAACGAGAATGTTAGAGTGATTAGGGTATAATTTAAATATATTACCAAGTGGTCCAAGAATATTGATTTTATTACCGGGAACCTTTTGAGATAAAATAGTAGTACCAGAGCCAAAAATTTTATATATAATGGACAGAGTATTTTTAGTAACACCCGCAATGCTCATTGGACGGCGCAAGGGATGTCTCCAATTTTTATCCAACTGTATTTGAATAAATTGCCCCGCTCCCTTATAGATAGATGCAATTAGAGGAGCATGAATATTCATTTTCCAGAGACCAGACGCGATTTCATAATTATTTACTATAGTTACATCTTCAAAAGTCATTTGTTTATGGCTGTCACTTGAAATTATTTTTCGGTTTCTTCTTTAAGAAGAACAGAATATTTTCTGTTTTGCCAAGAAAATTCTGCTTCTCCAGCGCTTCGTGCATTTGAAAAAGATTTTCTAAATGATTGAGCAGATCTACTATTTTTATCATAAATAGGATATACACCAACCATATCTAAAGATTTATCATCGAGGTAAT
>CAYSQB010000011.1:0-4677 GCA_964433085.1 uncultured bacterium | reverse complement strand
TTTAGAGAGTCAGATACAGACATATGTAGAGAATCTGGAGACAGGCTAGTAGAATCTGAGAGAGCTAATAAATCTCTAATCTGATTAACTCTTGTCTTTGACCGCTCAGCCTGCTCACTTTCTGGAAAATAGGACTCTACCCATGTATAGTATTTTAAAGCGCTGTCAGGATTAATGAGTGTGTAATCATATTGATATCCAAGGAAATATCCTGATTTTAATGAAAAGTCACTGGTTGTGTCTGTTCTGATGATAAAACCTAGAGTGTCCAAGGCATTTTCCTGATTATGAAAGTACCATAATTTTTCTGCTACAGAAAATAAATGTTCAGATTTTGTTTTGTTATTTTCCATGCCTAAATCTTTTCTTACAGTTTCAGCGAATTCTGTATCAGGAAATTGTGATATTAGAATACTCCCCAATGAATCTACGAGTGAGGCATCCCCTCTTGTAGTGTGCAGATAATAAAGCATGTACACTGCTTTTGGATATAGCTCATGTTCAGAAAACATTTTAACAAAAATATTCAAATGCACTACAGCTGAATCTAGATTATTTAACTGAAAGGCTTCCAACTCAGACATTACCATCAAACTATATCCTGATTTATCATTTTTTAAGATATTTATCGAAGATGAATCTACTTTTTGGTCTGATGTCATTTTCAGAGTATCCTGGAGAGAAATAGTTAGGGTATCCTTTTCACCATAAATGATATCCTCTGCTTCAATATATTGATCAATATATTTTATTATTTCTTGTGATTCTCTTGTAAAGGCCGATTTCCGACTCTCTTTATTGGATTTTTCAAAATAATCTTTTGCTCCTTTCAAATTCCAAGATTCTTTGATTAATTTTTTCCCCAACATGAAATAGGCTTCTGAAGATATCTCAGTAGAGGGATAGTCTTTGACAATTGAGTGAAGCCGCTCTTCAGAGGCTTCTGTTTCATTCTTTAAATCATAAATTTTAACTAGTTCCAACTCTAGAGCACCAAATAGATCCTTGAACTCCTCATCAACAAGAAGACTTTTTATCTTTTTGACAGCTGTTTCATAATTACCTGTCAATCTATGTATTTTAGCTATCTGTAAATGTGCATCCTGTTTAAGTTTTTTTACAAGAGAGTTTTTTATAACCTGTTCATAGGCATTTAGGGCCCTGTCAAACTCTTCTCTGTTTAAGGCTAATTCAGACAAACGTTGATAAATGCGTCCTTTTTCTGTTCGTTCAACTGTGTTTTCTGCTGCTGCTTCTAAATGAAATAATGCTGTATCCACCTTTTTTAGTTCAATGTGGATATCCGCTAAGTACAAATGAATTACTGTTGGTGTGATTGAAAATAACTTGTCATTTAAAAGATCGTTCAATTCATCAATAGATGGCTGTATTTTTCCTTTTTTCCATTTAATTAGAGCAATCCAAAATTTCGCTTGTTGAATAAGATCTGGGTCTCCTGATTCTTGTAACCTTTTTAATTTTTGATTAGCAGAACCATATTCTTCCTTATGGTAGTGTGCCTGCCCAGACAATAATAAAGCAGAATTTACATAATCGCTGTCTGGATATTTTTCCAAAACAATATCACATTTTTCAATTACCTTAGTATAAGCAGTCTGTGCATTTACGGGTAGAGACTTGTTTTCATTTTCTAGCCTAATATTTTCCGCATCTTTGAAATATTTTTTTGCGTTATAAAAAGTGTTATAATAAACGCATGAGGAGTTAATGGCAAAAATGAAAACAAAAAAGATACAAAACCCTGAAAAGTGTTGAAAAGAGGTTCTCATGTTGGATAGAATTTAAAGGATTATCAGTTGTTCTTTTATTGGATTTTCTCTCTAAATTTATTTATGGATGAACATCATAAATTGGATAATCCAATAAAATTTAAACCTGACTATGTATGGCCCGAGGATGGCACGGAAAGAGAATGTCCCCGCTGTAAGGCCTCCCTTCAGCTAAATGAAGATCGTAAAGATTATTATGGTAAACCTTGGTGGTGCGGACCCTGTCAGTGGCAATTTTCTGAGGATGATTTCTCCTGATTAAATAATTTGTATCTGTTCAGGAAAGCACTTTTTTCTGGAGTGTCCCTTTCAGTCCATTCACGATCCATTTAATCACTGCTAAATCATCCAATAATCCAAACACCGGTATAGAGTCCGGTATCTCGTCATCAACGTTGGAAAAATAATCCAAGGCAAATAATATCTTTTTTTGGATATCTTCGTCCATCTTTGGATTATCCTCCAATAATTTATATAGCTGAACCAGGTCATTGATTAATTGAACCTGTATAGAGTTTAATGTATCCTTTTGAATCAGGGCGTTTAGTTTTTCAGGTACTAATTTCATTAACTCCGTTTTTCTGGATAGATCAAACTCATGAATTTGATTCAGATATATCACTTTGTCTTCTTGAGTAAGTGTAACAATATTTTCTTTAATATTCATTTATTTAACCAACATCAATTTTTCGACCTTAGAAAATCCAGATGATTTTACCATAAGAAAATAAATTCCAGACGGATATGAGTTCCCACTCCAAACGATATGATGTTTTCCAGCATGAAGGCTTTCATTAATAAGTGTTTCAATCAATTGTCCTTGAATATTATGTATGGAGACATCTACTATGGATAATTCAGGAATAAAAATTTCAATATTTGTCACTGGATTGAAGGGGTTGGGAAAGGCCTGTGATACAGAAAATGTTTCAGGCGTAAAGTCAGTGCTTTTCCTTAGAGTTAAATACTCCAGATCACAAGAGACATCCGATACCGGAAGATTTGAACAACTAAATACTTCCCCCTTATCATCAACAACTTTCCAAGTCTCACCGTCAATAACATTACATTCAACATATATAGGTTCATTATAATTCATCAATTCAACTGTGCATTCATCCGTTAAACAAAGTCTTGAACTGTTAGAAAATCGAATATCTTTTGCTGTTGCCGGAGGCTTGGGAGGGAGACTGTAGCTCAATCTATCCTTTGAAGATATGGAAGAAGAACCAAAATAAAGCTTTTTTCCATTTATGGTAATTGAATTCATGTCCAATTTTCTCTTATCTAAAAGAGAAGATATAGAATGACTATCATTCCATGCGATGGACAAAGATACTTCTCCCTCGCCGAAGGAACGTATCCAGTATCCATAACCGGGTGAGAGAACATCTGTTTCTGTGTATCCAGTCGTGTTGTAACCAAACATGGTATTGGGAACAATTAATGATTCCGGATCATAGGCCGAACCTATTGACACATCTTCGGAAGGACCGGCAATAAGATTCCATCCTTCTATCAGTAAGATAGCCACTTCATTTATAACATTTCCTGATACCGTAACTGAATCACCTTCATCAAATCGCAACCAGTAACCGAAACCGGGAACTAATGCATCTGTTAAAAAATAACTATCTGAATATCCATATAAAGTTTCATCAACACTTGAAGGAAAAACTGATAACTGACCAGGCAGCTCCATATTAACAGATAGTCCTACTAAATTCCACCCTGAAATTATTGAAACATCATAGTCAAAAATTCCGCCTCCGATATTTATAGTAGTAGAATTTTCTACTGAATTCATCCCATCATTAAAAAATGTAACTACTTCATATGTTCCTGAATCTAAAGGAAGGATAATTTCAAAATTTGAACCATCACTATATGAGTGATCATAAGAGATCAAATTTCCTGAATAGAGCAAATCCCAATCCTGGTAGATGGAGAATTCTGAGTTTACTGGAAAATGATTATCCTCATCGGTGTAAGCGGTTTGAAGGTATACTAAAGATAAACCTGCGGTATCCCCAACAACTTCGTAATATAGATCAGATAGAATTGGTGCTGTGTTCTGCCCAATCTCATAGGATTGAAAACCTGGATTCATAAAGGCGGGATCGGTTGCGTCCCCTATTATCATTTCATCAAAGCTTGCCGATACGGTGAGACCTGTTACAACCACAGCCTCAAACTCATTGGGCCACTCACCGAAATCTGAATCATTAAAAATATCGGACATATTTGCTGCCATGTATAAATTATTTCCTGTAATGGTATAGTCAATATCACCAACAAATACAGGTAAATCCGCATCCAATTGAAATTTCCATACTCCCGGATAAAGTAGTCCAAACCCACCATCCCCATATGCAATTCCGTACAGGCTTGAATCGGGATCTTCAGGATTCAAGAATCCCACTACATATAAATTCCACGGACCCCAAAATCCCCCTGTTGGAAAACCACCTCCTGCATTGGTCAAATGAACGTGAATTCTATTATCGCTCACAGCAACACTTACATTCTGAATATCGAGGCTTTGATTTCCAGTCTCCTCATCACCGGTTTCATCCTCACAGGCATTTAAGTACCAAGGTGCAGGGACATTATCACTGGCATTGTAAGGGCTCTGTGTTGCCGTTACCTCTATCCCCTCAAAGGTCAAATTTGCTTGCACACCGATATGTAGATCTCCAGACGAAGGAGTTTGGGCCACTGCCTCAAAAGTATTCTCATAACCAGGAGTTCCAAGATAGTAGGCATCTTCTTCACTCCAATCACTGTTTTGTCCATTGCCATAGAATATAAAAGCTTCTACCGGTCCTGCATCTAAAATTGAATCAGGTATATCTGCATGGAAATACATGGTTCCATCTGGAACTGG
>CAYSQB010000010.1:20267-34927 GCA_964433085.1 uncultured bacterium | reverse complement strand
CTTTACCCAGGGTAACATTCGGAGCAACTGAAACGGTTATTTATGGTGTTCGTAGTTTGGATGTTCATTATTTGATGCCTCTTATACCCTTTTGGTCTCTTCAGCATTATCTTGGAGATACAGATAATATCCAGATGAGTGGTGATATTTCATTGAAATTTAATAATGGTAATTTGTATATGATTTTATTTATTGATGAATGGCGCCCAGAATGGACATTTGAAAAGGAAAATCGTAATTGGTTTGGTTGGCAGATTGGGTTCACTAAAGCTGAACTTTTCATGAAATCGGATAAATTAGTAGGTGAATTCTCTTGGACAGACCATCGAATATACCGCCATAAATTCTCAATCAATGATTATTACAGTCATGGTTACCCCTTGGGATTTTGGGCTGGACCTCATTCTGAAGATCTTTTCGTGGAATATCATACATCCATTCTTAATTCTGAAATTACATTGAGATATTCAGATACGAAGCGTGGGCAATTAACAGATATAATGCTTGAGGATCAATATAAGGATGTTGAATATGATAGATATTCTGGAGAAGCTGGGTATGAACATCGGAAAATGGTTGAATTATTAATACACCGTTATTATTTGAATAATCAAGTTGAGGGGCAATTCGGTTTGGAGTATATTGATTGGCATAATGCAGGATTTGATCCATTCATGCCTGATCCAACAAAGGGAAATGATGTGGAAAAATGGTCTTTAGTATTTAATGTATTTTATAATTTCAACTATGAGTGAAGCTGAAAAATCAACATTAATCGGATCAAATGAATTAATCGTACCTGTGTATACAGAGAAGAAATTTTCTTTCTCAAATTATAAATTATTATATTTAACAGGTATTAAGCGTTTTTTAGATTTGATTTTTAGTGTATTGTTTTTTGTGATTGGATTAC
Source organism: uncultured bacterium (assembly GCA_964433085.1). Lineage (GTDB taxonomy): Bacteria > Fidelibacterota > Marinisomatia > Marinisomatales > AB-629-J13 > AB-629-J13. Next base: position 34,014 of record CAYSQB010000010.1, on the reverse strand, counting down.
CATTTTACATCATTTTTGGACTGTTAATTAAATTGGATTCCAATGGTCCTGTCTTGTTCAAACAAATCAGAACTGGGTTACAAAATAATGTGTTTTTATTGTATAAATTTCGTTCAATGTGTTTTCTTGCCGAAGCCAAAACGGGTCCAGTGTGGACGGCACAAAACGATCCTCGTATTACAAAGGTGGGACAATTTTTACGGCGTTTTCGTTTGGATGAACTCCCCCAGTTGTTGAATGTGTTAAAGGGTGATATGTCTTTGGTGGGCCCCAGACCAGAACGCCCATTTTTTGTGAAAAAATTGAACCAAGAGTATCCGTTTTATATGCGCAGATTAAAAGTGCGTCCTGGAATAACTGGATTGGCACAGATAAAACATCCATACGATGAACATTTAGAAGATGTTCGAGAGAAATTGAGATACGATTTATATTATATTGAAAATATGGGTTTATGGCTGGATCTTAAAATTATGATCAGAACAGTACGGGTTATGCTGTTGGGGAAAGGAAGGTAAATTTTATTCCGTTAAGTATATTTTTTGTTTTTAATAATTTGATTTTTTATGATTCCTATTCAGCAAATACGGTCTGAACTAGATTCGGTTAAATCTTCCCTTGGATCCAGAGGAGTTGAGTTAAACCTAAACCAAATGTTAATGATGGATGATGATAGAAGAATGCTTATCACTAAGTTGGATACTCTCAGAGCTGAACGAAATATAGTTTCTCAAGAAATAGGGAAAATTAAAAAAGATGGGGGAAACGCAGATGGGGCAGTCACTACCATGCGTAAGAAGGGAGAAGAAATTCAGAAACTGGAGTCTAAAGTAAACTCGCTAAATGAAAAAATTAAGGATTTACTACTTGGAATCCCAAACATACCCCATGGAACGGTTCCAGTGGGTACAGGAGAGGAAGAAAATAAAATTGTACGGGAGCCTAAGAGTCCGTTTGAATTAAATTTCACTCCGCAAACGCATACCGATTTAGGAAAATCTCTGAATATTCTTGCACTGGAACAGGGAGCGTCTATGTCCGGGTCAGGGTTCCCCATATATCTAGGGCAGGGAGCACGGCTGGAAAGAGCCCTTATCAATTTCATGCTGGATCATCATGTGACCAAACATAGCTACACAGAAATCTTTCCTCCTTTTTTGGTTAGAGAACATGCTCTAGTTACTACCGGGCAACTCCCTAAATTTATGGAAGATATGTATAGGCTAAGAGATGATGATCTTTTCCTCATTCCTACTGCTGAAGTACCTGTTACTAATCTCCATTCAGGAGAGATAATGAATGAAAATGATCTCCCTCTGTACTATGCAGCTTATACGGGATGTTTCCGGAGGGAAGCTGGTTCGTACGGTAAAGAGACCAGAGGATTATTACGGCTGCATCAATTTAACAAGGTGGAATTAGTAAAATTTGTTAAACCGGAATCATCTTATGAAGAGCATGAAAGTTTGACTTGTCAGGCAGAGGAAATTCTCCAACTGTTGGAGCTACCTTATCGTGTTTTAAACCTATGTACAGGTGATTTGGGGTTTTCAGCGGCAAAATGCTACGATTTAGAAGTGTGGGCCCCTGGGGAAAAACAATGGCTGGAAGTTTCCTCGTGTAGTAATTTTGAGGCTTTCCAAGCTCGTCGGGGAAATATTCGTTATCGCCGTTCTGCAGACCGAAAAGTAGATTATGTACATACACTGAACGGGTCTGGTTTGGCCACTCCTAGGCTCATGGTGGCATTGTTGGAAAATCATCAGAAAGAGGATGGTTCTATATCCATACCTGAACCCCTTCAGCCTTATTTTGGAAGTGCTACCCTTCAAATATGATATATCTGAACGCGGAAATATCAATATCTAACACACAGGAGTTTAGATCGAATCCTGTGTTAGATTTCAATTTTTGCACACACTGATTTTGTTTAGTTTTCCTTTTGAAAAATATTAATGGCTGGTTGGACTGAAATTCAGACAATTGATAAAGTGCGATACTGGAAGGAGTTGAAAAATAAAATCGTTTTTACCAATGGCTGTTTTGATATCCTTCATGCTGGTCATGTCCATCTTTTGACAGAAGCAAAAAGCTTGGGTGACAGGCTCCTCATTGGATTGAACTCAGATCAGTCAATCCAAAATCTAAAAGGATTGGACCGCCCCTTAAATCCGGTAGAGGCAAGAGCTTCAGTACTTGAAAGTCTTTCCATTGTGGATGGCGTCACTATTTTTCAGGAAGATACACCTTACAATCTTATTAAAAAAATAATTCCCCATGTATTGGTTAAAGGCGGAGATTATTCTATTGAAAATGTTGTGGGAGCGGATACGGTCAGAGAAGCTGGGGGAGAAGTTGCCCTTATTCCTATTCTCAAGGGATATTCCACATCAGATCTTATTACCCGTATTCAGAAAAATTGAAATTTCTTGACACACCTTCCAATCTCCCCTAACTTTCGCCCCATTTATTAATTATAAATCCTTTTGATACAACAAGTTACACGAATATTACCACTAGTTGTTTTACTTGCATTATGTTTGGGAAGAGATTCGTCCACTGTCTCAACCCATGATAAAAGCACAAATGTTGACAGCTTAATAATACCTGTTCAGGAAACAAATGGTAACGGGTTTCTGGAAACAGAGAACAGGTTGCCACAGCTATTGCGGGATGTTAAAGTTTTGTTAACTGATGCACTCATAGCGGATGTTTGGGAAGATACATTGGAAGTTATCTATACTCTAGATCGAATTTTTGATTTATTGACAGAAGCGGATCAATTAGGTGAAATGAATGAAGCAGACAGAGAAGAGTTCAAACGGTTCGAAAATTCAATGGTTAAAATATACGGTCATAAATTTCTTACCCTTGGTAAAGCAGATGTTACTCATACCGCCGAACAATTCAGGAAAGATGTTACAGAATTTACTGAACCTCTAGAAGTGGAGATGGGGGAAACACAGTTTGTTGTTCTTGATGATAGAGATGGTCATATCCCATTGGTGAAAAACAAAAAGGTAGATCAGTTTATTAATTATTTTCAAACAAGAGGACGGAAACAATTTGAGATCTGGCTGAAAAGGGAAAAGAAATATGGCCCCATGATTCTATCCATATTGAAGGAGCATGAACTACCAGAGGAGTTACTTTATCTGGCGATGATAGAATCGGGATTCAATCCAAAGGCTTATTCTCATGCAAAAGCTGCAGGTATGTGGCAATTTATTTCTTCAACAGGGAAAAAATATGATTTAAATTGGTCTTGGTATGTAGATGAGAGGAGAGACCCTGAAAAAGCTACAATTGCTGCATGTCATTACTTAAAAGATCTTTATAAAGAGTTTGATCATTGGTATTTGGCTTTAGCCGCTTACAATGCAGGTTCAGGAAGGATTCATCGAGCACAACGTCTTCACAGAACATCTGACTTTTGGCAGTTACATTCATTGCCACGAGAAACTCGAAATTATATTCCATATTACCTAGCATCTGCTATTATAGCTTCTAATCCTAAAGAGTTTGGATTTGATGAAAATAAAATAAAAGGAGAACCATGGAGATATGATACCGTTTCATTGGAAAAAAGTGCAGATTTATCAGTGTTAGCTATGGCAGCAGGAATAAAATTGAAGACCATTAAAGATTTTAATCCAGAACTGAGGCAAAGTGCTACACCTGCAGATGGCGCTTATACTATTAAATTACCTTTAGGTACAAAAAATCGATTTTTAAATGAATTTAATGCGCTTCCTGAAAACCAGCGTTTTTCTCCTCAGTATGTGTTTCACCGAGTTCGCAATGGAGAAAGTTTGTGGACGATTTCTCGTAAATACAAGGTTTCTCAACACGACATAGCGTCTATCAATAAAATAAAGAATCGTTCCTTGATTCGTATTGGACAAAAACTGACTATCCCCTTACGGGGAAGTGGAACAATTGGACCTTCTCTAAATCTGGGATTGTCCTCAACTCATTTAAAACAGATTTATACTGTGAAAAAAGGGGATACATTGGGACAAATTGCGGAAGATTATAAAACACGAGCCCGTAAAATTCGAAAATGGAATAATCTAAAATATGGTCATTATATTTTTCCGGGGCAAAAATTGACCATCTGGACGAAAAAAAGTTGAACAAACCAACTCAAACTAATCGCTGGGTTTGGATAAGTCTTGCAGCTATTTTTGGATTATTTCTCCTTAGTCGTATTCCCTACCTTACTTCTTCCAGTTCGAGATTAGTTTCAGGAGATAAGATTGGAATCGTTAAGCTGGAAGGTCCAATTTTCGATGTAGAGGATTTGTTAAAGGATATAGATTTTTTTGCAGAGCGCTCTGATGTAAAAGCCATTGTCCTTCGGGTGAACAGTCCCGGAGGAGCGGTTGCGCCTTCTCAGGAAGTATATGAAAAACTAAAATCAATCTCTCAGGAGAAACCGGTAGTTACATCAGTGGGTTCTTTGGCAGCTTCTGGGGGATTTTACGCTGCTGTGGGTTCAAATAAAATCGTTGCGAACCGCGGTTCTATCTTAGGGAGCATAGGTGTCATTGTTGAATATCCGGTTGCAGTTGAGTTGTTGAAAAAAATTGGATTACGGTTTGAGACTGTGACCTCTGGTACCGCTAAAGATATTGGAAGCCCAACTCGAGAAGTAACGAGACAGGACCGTGAAGCACTGGAGTCTGTGGTAAACAATTTGCACAATCAATTTGTTGATGCGGTGTCTTTGGGTCGCTCTTTGGATAGAGATTTTGTATTATCTTTAGCAGATGGAAGAGTTTTTACTGGTGAACAATCATATGAATTAGGATTGGTTGACACGTTAGGAACGTTAGATGATGCGGTATCACTGGCTGGACATTTAGCCAGTTTGGAAGTAATTCCGGAACGAATTTATCCGGAGAAGAAACGATATCGCCTTTTAGATTATTTTTTTAATGAAATGGAAGAACGGGTATATGGATATATCCATACATTACCTCTTTTCCTTTGGAAACTGGAGAATTAACATGACAAAACAGGAAATTGTAGATCAGGTTTCAGAATATACAGGATTAACCAAAGTTGAAACTGCGGCGGTGATGAATGGTGTGATGGAAACCATTATTGGTTCACTCATGGAAAATCGAAAAGTTGAGCTGAGAGGGTTTGGTACATTCGGGGTAAAACATCGAATGCCGAAAAAGGCAAGGAATCCAAGTACGGGGGATTCAGTCTTTTTACCGGAACGGCATGTACCTACATTCAAGCCATCTAAACTAATGCGTGGCAGAGTTAATTCTGCTATCTTAAAATAATTTTATTCGTAATTTAATAGGAGATTAAATGCCCTGCGGAAAAAAACGCAAGAAAAGAAAGATTAGTACTCATAAGCGGAAAAAACGGCTTCGTGCAAATCGACATAAGAAGAAAAAAGTATAATTCCTTATAGTTCCGGTTTAGAACCGGAAATAGTTGATTTTAGGAAAAAAGTCTCACAGAATTTATGCGAGCATTAGATCCACCAACTATTATTTCAAAAGATAAGGCTGTCTCGGTAAGTAAGCTTACCAAACAGATTAAATCTGTTATTGAAGGAAAGTTTACTAACCTTTGGGTTTCCGGTGAGTTGTCCAATGTAGTACATCATCGTTCCGGTCACCTGTATTTTACTCTGAAGGATGAATCAGCAGAAATCCGTTCAGTTATATTCCGTGGATTTAGTCAGTATCTTCCCTTTACGCCTGAAGACGGGATGAGTGTACTTGCCTTTGGTTCATTGTCTGTCTATAAACCCAGGGGACAGTATCAACTGGTGGTCAGACAGATTGAAGCGGCGGGGATCGGTTCGTTATTTCTGGCTTTGGAAGCGCTAAAACGGAAGCTCTTCGGAGAGGGTCTATTTGATGAGAGTTTGAAAAAACCAATTCCACCCTTTCCCAAAACAGTAGGTGTTATTACTTCTTCCACAGGAGCGGCAGTTCGAGATATATTGAATATACTTGAGAGACGGGTACCTCATATCTCTGTCTGTCTGAGGCCTTCTTTAGTTCAGGGTAATGAAGCGGCAGATGATTTAATATCTGCACTAAAGCAGATGGAAAATGAAAGTGATGCGGAAATTATTATTATTGGGAGAGGCGGTGGATCCCTAGAGGATCTCTGGGCGTTTAATGAGGAAAAATTAGCCCGAGCCATTTCGGAATGTAAGATACCGGTAATTTCGGCAGTGGGGCACGAAACAGATTTCACTATTTCCGATTTTGTGGCGGACCTAAGGGCACCGACACCCTCTGCCGCAGCAGAACTAGCGGCTGTACCTCTCATAGAGATAGTAGGAACTTTAAGTAATTATGGAGATAAATTAACCCATAAGATGGAAACCATCTTGAATAATGCTTGGCAGAAATTGGATCACATAATTGATAGAACCGGAGTTCAGGAACCATCTAAAAAAATAGATCGATACATGGACCAATTAAAGGGGTATGCTGCAAAACTAAAGCAAGGCATAGATTTTAAAATGACATTGAATCAGACTCACGCAACGGCCATGCGTGAAACTCTGATTGCATTGTCCCCTAGAGGAGTCTTAAAACGGGGATATTCTCTGGCTTACACATACCCAGATAGATTCCTTATACGTAGAGCAAAAGATGTAAAGGTGGGGGACTCATTTATTTTAGAGACAGGAGATGGACAATTCGAAGCGGAAAAAATAAAAGATACATGAAAGAAATAGTTATTATTGGACTAAAGGAATAATTATGTCAGTGAAAAAAACCGAGCCTAAATCAATCGAGGAAATTTTTGGACGATTGGAGAGCATTATTTCCAATCTGGAATCGGGGGACATTCCTCTGGATAAAAGTTTAATCCTGTTCGAAGAAGGGATGACCCTTACAGAAATCTGCCGAGCTCAGTTGAATGCCGCTGAGCAAAAGGTTCAGGAATTGATGAAGGATAAGGGTGGGTTCATTAAAAAAGAGGATGGTCATGAATAGGCCACGTACATTCGGTATCTGGGGGAACTCCCAAAAAACTGACTTCTGGGAGTATCTGCCTCAAATAATGAAATGGGCTGAATCCTCCTCTCTGGATGTATTCCTCACTACACACATTGTAGAACGTCTTGAAGATAAACGCCGGTATACATACCACATTATTGAAAGTGCTGAGGATTTCCATAAATTAGATTTTATCCTTGCACTAGGTGGAGACGGAACTATCCTTTCACTAGCGCGTGCAGTCGCCCAACGTAATACACCTATTCTCGGCGTTCATTTAGGTAAACTTGGATTCCTTTCTGAAGTGACCACAGATAAGATGTTCACGAGATTGAATCAGGTGATTTCAGGAAAATATCAGATTCAAAAACGAATGATATTAAAGGGTTCGGTGAAACTTAAAGGAGAGGATAAGATATTTTATGCACTGAATGACCTTGTAGTGGATCGGGGTGCTTCTTCCCGTTTGTTATCTTATCTGTTAAAATCAAATGATCATATGGTGGCAAAATATCAGGCAGATGGTCTCATCGTTTCCACACCTACTGGCTCAACTGCCTATTCGCTTTCAGCAGGGGGGCCAGTTGTGGATCCTACAGTTTCTTCAATTATCGTATCACCGATTTGTCCTCATTCCCTTACATTTCGACCTATTGTGCTCTCTGGAGACAGCATATTATCAATAGAGTTTTCCGATAAAGAAGATCAAGCTTCACTAGCGGTGGATGGTCAGATCACAGAACTATTGGATTGCAATTCTAAAATTATTGTGGAAAAGGGAGAATACTACATTCAATTAATAACATTTGCGGACTCTAGTTATTTCAAGACATTGAGAGTGAAGATGGGTTGGGGTAAACGGGGTGAAAGTTAGATTACGTTCACTTGAGCTGGGATTGAAAGAAAAAAATGACGTAAATTTTTTGGAGGTGCGAAATATGCTGAACCTATTTCGAAAAGGGTTCCGTAAAAATTACATTCCTCATTTTTTCTTTATACCCGGCACATTATTTTGTGATATTTAACTCCAATATTCAAAAATATAATTCTGCTTTGTAGAATAAACAAGTAAGAATAAAATTTGGCAGGTATATGTCTTTGCCAACTGACCCATTCATATCATAATTTCCGTCTAGATTATGAAAAACATATTAGCCATAGTGGGCCCAACTGCAGTTGGTAAAACATCCATTTCTGTAGCTATTGCCAAAGAGTTGAATGGGGAGATCATCGGATTGGATTCCCGTCAAATTTATAAAGGAATGGCAATCGGAACTGCACAGCCCACAGAAGAAGAGATGGGTGGTATTTGTCATCACTTAATGGGCTTCCTAGAACCCTCAGACCCGATATCTGCAGGGGAATATGCAAAATTGGTGAAAGCAAAAGTTAAAGAAATTCAATCTCATGAAAAATATCCCATTATTTGTGGTGGTGCAGGATTGTATTACCGTGCATTAACCAAAGGCATTTTTGAAGGAAGTATTTCCGATTTATCTGCAAGAGAGAGATTGGAAAAAAAATATAATAAAAACCCTGAAGCTTTACTGCATAAGTTAAGATCCATAGATTCTAAATATGGAGAGATTGTCCATATCAATAATAAAAAACGGCTGGTAAGGGCTTTGGAAATTTATGAAACAACAGGAAAAACACCTTCTGAACATTATAAGCTTCAAGAGAACAATCTCGAGAAAAATCTAAGATTATGTACGGATTTCCTGATGATGGACAGGAAAATTCTGAATGAAAAAATTGAAAAACGCACAGAAGAGATGCTGGCCTCCGGTTGGATTGATGAGGTGAAACTTTTAGTTCATAAACAGGCTGAATCCGGAAAGCTATTTACTGCATTGGATTCTATCGGCTACAGGGAGATTCAGGCTTTTTTAAATGGTAAAATGTCAATCGATAAAATGAAAGAAGAAATAATCATTAAAACCAGGCAGTATTCCCGGAGGCAAATTCAATGGTTTCGCAAAGAAAAAGTGGACGCAACGATTGATATTTCACAATTGGACAGGGATCAAATCACCCAAAATATTTTAAATTCGTTGCATGAGTCTGAAGGTATTTCCCACTGAAATAATAATTTTGTCAGTATTTCAATTTTGAATTGTTTTTCATGTATCATCCTTAATTGAAAATAGGTAGATTCTCTTTAATGAAAACCCTTTAAACCGGTCCAGTGAGACGGTAAGGGCGGAAGATTAACCTCCGTATAGAGGGATCCATTGTGATCATTCTGCCCGGAGGTTTTTTTATACTTATGATGAACATTAAATCAAAAACCAAACTCTTAGGTAAAACGGATGTTTGCCGAACGATAAATCGATTGACCCATGAAATTATTGAAAAAAATGCCAACCCTGAAAATCTTGTCCTAATCGGGATATTATCACGAGGGGAACCTCTAGCTCAGCGAATCAAAAAGAACATCGAGGAGCTGACTAAAAAAAATGTAGAATTGGGAACAGTGAATATTTCCTTTCACAGGGATGATTTTATGGAAAGACTTGTGGTTCCTCAAGTGAAAGGGACAGATATATCTTGTAGTCTGGATAAAAAGATGGTGGTTCTTGTAGATGATGTGCTCTATACCGGACGCACCATTAGAGCCGCCATTGATGAAATACTTTCTTTTGGAAGACCGGCAAAGATTCAATTGGTTGTTTTAGTTGATCGTGGTCATCGTGAAATGCCTATAAAAGCGGATTTTGTCGGAAAAAATATTCCCACGAATGAAGGGGAACATGTAAATGTATATTTAGAAGAAATTGATGGTACAGATTTAGTGGAACTTCGTCAGTATGAGAAAGGAATGGATAATGCTGACTAACCGTCACTTTCTGGGTTTAAAGGATTATCCTGGTGAAGATATACAATCCATCATTGATACAGCATTTCAATTCAGGGAAGTATTAGATCGACCTATTAAAAGGGTACCATCTCTTCAGGGACACACGATAGTTAATCTCTTTTTTGAAAATTCAACCCGAACGCGGATCAGTTTCGAGCTGGCCCAAAAACGTTTAAGTGCAGATACGGTTAATTTCTCAGGTACAGGTAGCAGCTTGAAAAAAGGAGAATCCTTTAAAGATACTGTCCAAAATCTTGAAGCTATGAAAATAGATGCAGTGGTCATGCGCCATCCTGTTCCCGGGTCACCAAATCAGTTAACTCGGTTTGTTGATGCGGTTGTGATTAATGCAGGTGATGGAACCCACGAACATCCCACCCAGGCCATTCTGGATATGATGAGTCTTCATGAGGCTTTCGGAGCATTGGAGGGACTAAAGGTCGGTATCATTGGAGATATTGCCCACAGCCGTGTTGCCCGAAGTGATATTTTTGGTTTGGCCACAATGGGTGCCAAGGTTACACTTTGCGGACCACCGACATTGTTACCCTTGAATGTTGAAGTGTTACCGGCAGCAGTTTCGTATTCAATAGATGAGGTAATTGACTGGGCGGATGCCATTATTGTTCTGCGATTACAACTGGAACGGATGGGTCAAAGACTCATTCCGTCAGTGAGGGAGTATCGATCATTGTTTGGAATCACGTCCGAACGGATGAAAAATCACAGTAAACAACTTGTCATCATGCATCCCGGTCCCATGAACAGGGGAATCGAAATCGACAGTGATATCGCAGATGGAAAACAGGCAATTATTTTAAATCAGGTGTTAAATGGAGTTGCATCGAGAATGGCCATTCTCTATTTGCTTTTAGGACAAAAATTTTCGGAGGATTATGAAAAGAGCGTGTCTGAATGAAAATAGATCTTAAAAAACAACCAAAATCTCTTTTGTTAAAAAATGGGACCATCGTTGATCCCAATTCTAAGAAATTGTTTTCAGGACACGTTTGGATTAAGAATGGGAAAATTGAAGCCTTAGATCAATCCGATTTTCCGAAAGACATTCCTACAATTGATTGTTCAGGAAAGGTCATTACTCATGGTTTCTGTGATCTTCATGCTCATTTTCGTGAACCGGGACGAGAGGATAAAGAAACTTTGGAAACAGGGTCTAACGCTGCATTAGCTGGTGGGTTTACCCGTGTATGTGTCATGCCAAATACAGATCCCCCATTGGACACACCGGAGTCCATTCGTTTTATTATAGAAAAATCAGAAAAACTTCCTATTTATATTCATCCTATTGGAGCCATAACTAAGCATCAGGGCGGAAAAGAAATAACTGAAATGGGGGGGATGGTGGAAGCAGGTGCAGTAGCGTTCAGTGATGATGGTCTTCCGGTTACAGATGGTCAGGTATTTCGGTTAGCTTGTGAATATGCTAAAATGTTTGGTGTGCCGGTAATCAATCATGCAGAAGATCCATGTATTCGAAAAAATGGTGTGATGCACGAAGGTGCTGTTTCAGCAGAGATTGGTTTGACGGGTAATCCAGATGTTGCTGAATCATCTATGGTAAACAGGGATTTAGAATTAAGTGTTTTGACTGGAACTCATTTACATGTTCCTCATGTGTCTGCTGAAATGAGTGTTAAACACCTAAGGAAAACACTAGAGTTTTCAAAATCAATTTCATCTGAAGTGACACCACACCATTTATATTTTAATCACGAATCCCTGCATTCATTTGATACATCATACAAGGTTGCGCCACCTATTCGAACCGAAAAGGACAGACTGGCATTGATTTCTGCAGTAAAGGAGGGAATTATTACCTGTATAGCTACAGACCATGCCCCCCATACTGTGGAAGAGAAAGAAGCAGATTTTAATGAGGCACCATTTGGAATGATTGGATTAGAGTCATGTTTTGGAGCTGTGAATAAAGTATTGAGAAATGAGCTCGATATCATGGAGATAATTTGTCTGCTCACGGTAAATCCCAGAAAAGTGATGGGTTTTGAAATAGATCTTTTTAAGATTGGAACACCCGCAGAATTAACCATCTTAGACATAGAGAAAGAATGGATATTTAGTTTGGAAGATATCCATTCAAAGTCGCGAAACACGCCCTTTATTGATGAGACTATTTTTGGCAAAGTGGTAGGATGTTTTTCGAAAGGTAATTATTTTATTTCTTAGTTGACATTCTGTATAAAAGAATACTATTTTTTCCGGCTTTATTCGTCACGATAATTTTGAAGACACGATCTATTAAAAAACATGAAGTTGAGCACTCTTGGTGGGTTGCAGATGCCGACGGTCAGGTACTCGGTCGATTTGCCAGTCAGATTGCCCAGATTTTGCGTGGAAAACATAAACCCGATTTCACACCACACATGGATATGGGTGATTGTGTGGTTGTTGTGAATGCGGAAAAAATTCGCATTACTGGGAAAAAGGAAACCAATAAGGAATATTTTAGGCATTCAGGATATCCGGGAGCACAATCATTCACGAATCTAAAATTGATGCGCAAAACCCATCCTGAGAGAATTGTAAAAAATGCCGTAAAGGGTATGTTGCCACACAATCGTCTAGGCAGAAAAATTATGGGTCATCTCAAAGTATATTCAGGTAGCGATCACCCACATCTTGCTCAAAATCCAAAAGTAATGGAATTTTAAATGTCAAAACCAACTTATTACGGTACTGGTAGAAGAAAAAGTTCAATTGCTCGTGTGTATTTATCTCCAGGTAAAGGGAAGATTACAGTGAACGGGCGTTCATTTGATGAGTATTTATGCAGAGGACCTCTTTCCATGGTAGTGACTCAACCCCTTTTTGCATTAGATTCAATAAAAAGTTATGATATTCATGCTCAGGTAAAAGGAGGAGGGCTCACGGGACAGGCAGGTGCTTTAAGACTCGGAATCGCCCGTGCTTTGATTCAGGTTAATGAAGACTTTAGGAAAGAATTAAGGGCTGGCGGATTTCTCACACGGGATTCTAGAAGAGTAGAACGCAAAAAGTATGGTCAACCAGGAGCGAGGAAACGATTTCAATTTTCCAAACGATAAATTTATGGCAGAAATAAAATTTGATGATTTATTAAAAACTGGTGCCCATTTTGGTCATGTCACCAGTAGATGGAACCCATATTTTGAACCATATGTTTTGATGGTGAGAAATGGTGTTCATATTATTAATCTTGAGGAAACGATTAAAAACCTTAACAATGCAATACAATTTTTACAAGATACAGTCAGAAATAAGGGCGAAATTTTATTTATTGGTACTAAAAAACAGGCCAAGGATATCGTTCAGGAGGAATCAGACAGATGCAGAATGTTCTATGTTGTCGAGCGTTGGTTGGGAGGGACATTAACTAACTTTTCAACGATTAAAAAAAGTATAAAACGACTTCAAATGCTGGAAAAAGAAGGGTCTAGCATATATGAAAATTTAACAAAAAAAGAAATACAGATGCTGAATCGTGAACGAATCAAATTATCGGATCAGCACCGTGGGATTAAAGATATGCGCAGGCTTCCAGATGTTGTAGTGGTGGTGGATGCCAATCTAGAGATGACCGCTATAAAGGAAGCAAACCGTTTGGAGATTCCGGTTGTAGCCATTGTAGATTCAAATACAGATCCCCGCCCTGTAGACTATCCAATACCAGCGAATGATGATTCTATCCGTGCCATTCAGTTGATTATCTCTACAATCGCCGATGGTATCATTTCTGCTAGAGACAACTTAGATGCTATTGATGAATCAACCTCTGACGATGATTCTGAAAATAAAGATAAAGAATTGGATGTAGTTAAAGCGCTCGATGAATCAACCTCTGACGATGATTCTGAAAATAAAGATAAAGAATTGGATGTAG
>CAYSQB010000010.1:0-20167 GCA_964433085.1 uncultured bacterium | reverse complement strand
TTAAAGCGCTCGATGAATCAACCTCTGACGATGATTCTGAAAATGAACCTTCAGTTGTGGAATCAGATGAAAGTCAAACGGTTGAAGAGGGTGAAACAGACGATGAGGAAGTGAAAGAATCAGATGGTGCATCAACCGAAGCTGAAGAGAAAAAAACGAAGAAAAAATGATGAAAAACAAGGATTAGTTGAATGGGTGTTGATGCAAAATTAGTCAAGGACTTACGTTTAAAAACCGGTGCAGGAATGATGGACTGTAAACAGGCACTGGTTAAATCCTCAGGAGATCTGGACAAAGCTATCGATTTTTTAAGAAAATCAGGGGTTGCAAAAGCAGAAAAAAAAATATCTCGGGTTGCAAAAGAAGGCATGGTGTACTCCTATATTCATCAGGGAAGTCGACTCGGTGTGTTATTGGAAATGGGATGTGAAACAGATTTTGTGGCAAAAACAGATGGGTTTCAGGAATTAGCTCATAATTTGGCTATGCAGATTGCTGCAACTAATCCAATTTCCTTGACTAGAGATGAAGTTTCTCAAAAGGTAATTGACAGGGAAAAAGAGATTTATACGGACCAAGCTAAATCATCTGGAAAACCGGATAATATTATTGATAAAATGGTAGAAGGTAGATTAAATAAATATTACCAGGAAAACTGTCTCTTAGAACAGAATTTTATAAAAGATCCGGATAAAAAACTCCAGGATATTATCACTGAAAATATTGCAACTCTCGGTGAAAATATCACTGTGAATCGGTATGTCCGGTTCGCAATCGGCGAAGATACCTAACCTCATTTTATTTTCCTATGATTAATCCTGTCTACAGACGGGTCCTCCTGAAATTGAGTGGAGAAGTCCTTGCTGGAGAGAAAGGATTTGGGATTGATCCTGAACGTGCTGATTATTTGGCTCAGGAAATAAAATCCATTTATGATCTTGGAATTTCAATCGGGTTAATTATCGGAGCTGGAAATATTTTTAGAGGTCTTCAGGCTGCGGCGAAAGGAATGGATCGAGTTACCGGTGATTATCTGGGTATGTTGGCAACCGTTATGAATTCCATCACTTTGCAAGACGCTTTGGAAAAGATCAATTGCAATACTCGAACACTTACAGCGTTAAAGGTAGATCAGATTGCAGAGCCATATATCCGGAGACGAGCCTTACGCCATTTAGAAAAAGGTCGAATTGTGATTGTGTCCGGTGGAACCGGCAACCCCTTTTTTAGTACCGATACCGGTGCAGCTTTACGGGCTTCAGAATTGTCGGCGGAAGTGGTTTTGAAAGGTACCAAAGTAGATGGTTTGTATGATAAAGATCCTATGAAACATTCTGATGCTGTTAAGTACGACACTATAACTTATAGAGAAGTTATCGAAAAAAATTTGCGAGTGATGGATCTAACAGCTATCACATTATGCAGTGAAAATTCTTTACCCATTCAGATCTTTGATATAAATTCCCCTGGATATTTGAAAGATATTGTATTAGGCAATAAGTCAGGAACTTTAGTTAGTAATTAATTTTATGATTCAAGATACTTTAAAGGATGCTCTTCACCGAATGGATCAGGCAATCACACATACTCGTAAGGAGTTTGCAAAAGTACGTACCGGAAGGGCAAACCCAGAGTTACTCGAAGGATTGAGTCTTGATTATTATGGAACAATGACCCCTTTGAATCAGTTATCAAATATTACTGTACCAGATGCCTCCTTGATTTCTGTTCAGCCTTATGATAAAACTTTAATTCCAGAGATTGAAAAAGTCATCATGCAAAGTAATCTAGGTTTATCTCCCAATAATAATGGGACTTCTATCTTGGTACCTATTCCACCGTTATCTGAAGAACGGCGAAAGGATTTAATTAAACATATCCATCAATTGGTGGAGGAGGGTAGGGTTGCTGTCCGTAATGTAAGGAAGGATGCAAATCATCATTTGAAATCTTTACAGGCAGAGGATCATCTTTCAGAAGATGAAATACATAGAGCTGAGCAGGAAGTTCAGCGATATACAGATGACCATGTAAAGCTATTAGGAGACCTTCAATTGACGAAAGAAAAAGAACTAATGGAATTTTAATTTAAATATATGTTTTGTTTAAAAAGCCCCGTTAAACGGGGCTTTTTAGTTATGAAACCAGATCACTTCATGTATTTAATCACACTTGGAATATCCGCATCCTTGACAGGTTATGCACCCTGATTCAAATTGTACTGGACCACCACAATCTGGGCAATTTGTAACAGATTTTAATGTAAAATCTGCCACATCGCTTGACCGTTCCTCTGATTCCTCTGCCATTGTGATAGTCGGGCTTTTTTTATCTTCACCTTTTTTCTTTGAATGTGTGGATTCTAAATAATCATCAAGGGCTTTTCCTATGGCGTCAGGAGTGGATAGAATGAGGCGTCCATCTTCCCATGTTGGGTTTGGCCCGCTGATCCCTTTTAATTGTTTCACGATTGCTTTTGGATTGACCCCAGATCGTAATGAGAGTGAAATCAGGCGGCTTATTGCCTCGGATTGCGCTGCAGCATGCCCCCCTGCTTTTCCAATAGCAGTGAAAACTTCACATAAGCCATTTTCATCTTCATTTACTGTGATATAAAGTGTTCCTTCCCCGGTTCGAATTCTTTTTGTTTCACCATAGGTAATTGAGGGTCTTATTCTAGGATCATTGTTTGATCTTGATTGAATATGTTTTTGTTTATTTTCTTTTTCAGTATCAGTTTTTTTATCGGTGATTAAAATACCTTCCCGAGACCCTTCCCTGTAAACAGTGATTCCTTTCAGCTGTGCTTTATAAGCTGTCATATAGATATCTGCAACGGTTTCTCTGGATGTGTCTTCTGGAAGATTTACGGTTGATGAAATGGAACTATCTATATATTTCTGGACAGCTCCCTGCATTTTTACACGGAAAAAAGGATCAATATCATGGGCGGTCAATACATAATCAGGCAAGGATTTGTCATTACCAAACAATTTTTTAATGATGGGATGAAACACCTTATACTCATTGAATGTATTACCATAGCCATCATTTTGTTTCACTCTGCGATTATAAGATGTGGCAAATATGGGTTCAATCCCGGATGAAACTCTACCAACAATCGCACCGGATCCGGTTGGTGCGACGGTGTTCAAGGTGGCATTTCTTATTCCGTTTTTTTGAATTTTCATTTTTAATTTTTTTGGCAATTTCTGAATGAATTTGCTTTTACAATATCCATCCCAATGAAAATTGGGAAAGGGTGCTTTTTCCTGGGCTAATTGGATACTCGTTTCATAGGCAGTGTCACGAAATATTTTCATGATCTGATCAACCGTTTGTAATGCATCCACAGTGTCATATTTGATTTTCATTTTTACCAGCATGTCTCCCAACCCTAGAATCCCTAACCCTATTCGCCGATCATTTTCTGCGTTCTCCTTCTGTATATCTAGGGCATGCCTGTCAATATTTAAATCGATGATATTGTCAAGAAATCGGGTTCCTACGCTGACGATTTCCTTAAAATTTTCAATTTTGAAATTACCTTTATCATCAACAAACCGTTCCAGATTAACCGCTCCTAAATTACAGCAACCTCCATCCGGGAGAGGTTGTTCTGCACAGGGATTTGTTGACACAAGAGGACTGCAGTATTCTGCGTTGTGATATTCTTTCATGGTATCCCAGAAAAGAAGTCCTGGTTCAGCACTTTCGTGGGCATATCGAATTATTTTCTTCCACAGCGAGCGGGCAGAAATCGTTTTATACACATTCTCATCATAGACTAGATCAAAATCTGAATCAGCTTCCACAGCTTTCATGAACTTATGGGTCAGCAATACAGAAATATTTGAGAATTTGACCATGTTAATATCGCCGGTTTTTATTTTTATAAATTCTTCAATGTCCGGATGATCAACTCTCAAAGTTTGCATATTGGCGCCCCGTCGTCCGTGCTGGGCAATAGTATTGGTGTTTTCACTAAATAGGTTCATGAACCCGATTGGACCGCAGGAGGTACCGCCGGTTCCATTGATTTGGTCTCCAGAGGGGCGAAGAATAGATAGGTCATGCCCACACCCTCCACCGTACTTGTAAGTGAGTGCTTCTTCAATAATGGTTTTATAAATACTTTTTACAGAGTCACTCTGAATTCCCACAACATAACAATTATTAAGTGTGGTGGTGATATCATCCCTTCCTGCACCATGCATGATTCGACCACCAGGAACAAATTTAAAATCCTCTAATGCTTCAAAAAATCTAACTTTCCATTTATCTTGGAGCGTTTTTGTTTTTTCTACCGATGCGAGGGCTTTAGCCTGGCGTTCCCATAAGTCCCAGGGATGATTTTCCCATGGAGCTAGATATTTTTTTTTGAGGACATCTGCCCCCAGTGTATCGTCTTCGTAGTATGAGGACGCAGTGTAAGCTTCGGGTATGGTCGATTCATCTTTTTTATCTTGACGGGATTGGATTTCAATAAGACTTTGTTTTACTCTGGGGTCCAGCTGACTTACATCAGTTGTGTTTAGATCAAGTTCTATAGCTTCTGCCATATAATTCCTTTATGAATAGTTTGTATTGATGTTGACCTACGTACTACTTGGACAAAAAGGTGAGTAAGTAACTATATTTCCGGAAGCAAACAATCAAAATTCCGTTGGTTGGCGAGAAGGAATATATTTTAGGTTATAGACATTTCCAAAAAATATTGTTTCTTTCGTCGAGAAATAATTTTGTATCAGGTAACAGTTTACACGAGTATTTTTTGTATTATCATCCGAAATTCTTCTTAACTACATATAAATTAATCATTTAGGAAATACGATTAGGGAAATGTGTGAAGTGTATCTGAAATTTCATAAAATTTGAATACTTTAACATGGGTCTAGTAATTGCTTAATGATTATATAAATGTGGAAGATGATCACCCTTAGAATTTCAATTTATCATTCTTGAAATTGATTCACAAAGGTACTAATTTTAAGCGATGCCGCGGGCGTCGTATAATGGCTATTACCCCAGCTTCCCAAGCTGGAGACGAGGGTTCGATTCCCTTCGCCCGCTCAAATTAAAATGTCCCTAGTTTTGAACAGTCTATTAATTTCAATTATACAGTTAGCATTTCAGGTCATCTATATCTGTCTAATCGGGCGGGTTGTTGTTTCATGGTTTAATATTTATTCCAGCGGTGAGATCGTCCAATGGATCTACCGAATCACGGATCCCATTATCAGGCCCATTCAGCAAATACTACCGCCAATGGCGATAGGAATTGATTTTTCTCCCCTTGTTGCAATTTTTCTTCTGGGATTTATAAAAAAAGCCTTGATCTGGGCAATTATATAAAACGCTGTGATGTTTAGACATCCATGCTCTATTTTAAACCTGATAATATAGTGAGGAACATATGAAACACTGGATAATTTTAACTTCTTTGATCTGTTTGGCATATTCTCAGGAAAAACCTAAAACAGATAAATTTTTAAATATTAAGGTTCAAGATGCCACTGCTCAAAGTGAAATTGATGCCCTTCGGAAAGAATATATGGAACAAAAGAGGTCCATTGATAGCGGGTATAAAGAAAAAATAAAGCTTTTGAGAGATGAGAAAAATGATGAAATAAAATCGCTAAGAAAATCATTTAAGGAACGATTAAGAGATTTAAGAAAAAAGTATAAACATGTGGAATTTCCAAAGGAAAAAGGAAAAAAGAAGATCAAACAAAAAAATAAAGAAAATCCGAAAAAGCTAGAGCAAGCGAAACCAAACTAATCCTGAAGGATGGCCCCAAATACATCCCCTGAGTAATCGCACGATATTTATTTGATTTTTGAAGCGCTGAATTGTTATTACTGAATTTGATTTATTTTATATATGAAATGGATTTTTAAAGCGGGAACAGTATTTTATTTTCTCACTGTTTCATTTACCCAGCCTCCGGAATTCAATTATAATTATTCACCCTTATCAGCGATTGTTTTAGGTCAAGCCTCAATCGAAGAGACACCTGCTTCTAATCCTGACTGGATAGCCGCTTTTGATCCGGATGGTGTCTGTGCCGGAAGTTCTAATATATTCGAAACTGATAATCGTTCAAATTTCGTTTTACAAATATATGGTGATGATCTGTCAACCGAAAATTTGGATGAAGGACTGTTCGAAGGGGACTATTTTACATTTTCTTTTTTCGAATTTTCTTCTAACACTATTATTCATGATACTACAAAGTATTACGGATGGGAAAACCGAAATGGAGGTTGGTTAAACCTGAGTCAAAATGATTCACTTCTCACCCTCATCAATAATCTGAAACTGAACCAGCTTCAGGTTGTGGGCAGCCATAACAGCTATCATGTTGCACCTTATGATACGCTCTTTGGTATCATCAATGCTTTTGCTCCGGAGCTTGCACTGTCCATTGACTACACTCATTTGGTTTTACCCCAACAATTTCTTAACTATGGAATTCGCCAGATTGAGCTAGATGTGTACCGGGATCCGGAGGGGGGGCTGTTTTCTTCGAGACTGGGGAACTGGCTTGCGGGACAGGATGTGACACCCGATATCCCTGAATTGAGTGAATCTGGGCTAAAGATTCTCCATTTCCCTGATATTGATTTTGATACCCACCTCATTACATTTAAAAATGGATTGGAAAAATTGAAAATTTGGTCTGACATATTCCCAGGGCATGTTCCCATATTTGTACTTATCGAGTGTAAATCTGATGGATTGGAAGATTATTTTGATGATTATCCCCAGTTAGAAAATCTAATCGCACTCCTTCCTGATTCCATTACCTATACCGTTCCACTGCCTTTTAATCTCACCGGTTTGGAGGAAGCTGAAGCAGAAATTCGTGAAGTGTTTGGTGATTCTTTGGAAAACATTATTACTCCTGACATGGTGCGAGGAGATTTTCCCACGCTGGAGGATGCCATCCTGAGTGGAGGTTGGCCCACAGTGGGAGAAGTTAGGGGAAAGATCATGTTTGGCCTGGATAACCAGGGCAGTCTCATGGATGATTACATGGAAGGATATCCGTCTCTTTCAGGTCGAATCCTATTTACGGAAGCGCCTCCGGGAACCCCGGAAGCAGCATTCTTGGGGATGAACACACCCTCCCCTGAGATTACTGAAAGGGTGAATCAGGGATATCTAGTACGAACCCGAGCGGACACGGATACGGAACAGGCTCGGACAGGTGATACCTCCCGCAGGGATGAAGCATTGGCCAGCGGAGCCCACTTTGTTTCTACGGACTATTATAGCCCTGATCCGCGCCATGAGCTTGATCCCGGTTGGACGAATTATTCGGTACGTTTGCCAGGAGAATTCTTTTCCCGTGTTAATCCTGTAAATGGACCACCGGAATTGTCTGGGAATGATCTGGGTCTCATCAATTTTGATATGAATATTAACTTTTTTCTTGAGGAACCCATCTGCGATGAAGGCTTTATCGAGATTGGTGATGACTGTTACTGGGAAGATGACATAGGCGTTCTCCAACAGTTCATTGATAACAGCCCGCAGACCATCAATATGAACATGGATGGTAATGGTAATGGTGTAATTGAACCTTTGGAGCTGGGATATATTCAACAATGGGAAACTGGCAGGCTGATTGAACTAGATTGCGGTTATCCCGTATTTTGCGGATTGTCTGGTGAGATTCCCGAGGAAATAGGTAATATGGAATTTCTAGAGAGTATCCGTATTTATGTCAATTATTTAAGTGGGCCTATACCGGAAAGCATAGGAAGCCTGGCAAACCTCTCCGTTTTAGATTTAAACAATAATTTATTAAGTGGAACCATACCGGAGAGCATCTGTGACATTCAGCCAAATCTTGATATTTTATCGTTGGACTTCAACCATTTATGTCCTCCCTATCCTGAATGTGTCAATGAGGATGTAGGATTTCAAGATACATCACAGTGTGTATCTATTTGGCACGTTTCAACCTCTGGATCAGACTCAAATAGCGGTTCAGAAGAATTTCCCTTTGCCACCATTCAGCACGGTATTGATATTTCGAGTAATGGTGATTCTGTATTTGTCTCTTCCGGCACTTATTTTGAGAACATAGATTACAGCGGGAAAAACATAGCTATTTTGGGGGAGGATAGAGAATCAACAATCATTGATGGAAACCAGAGTGGGAGCGTGGTGACATTTGATAGTATTGTAGGTTCAACAGCGGTTTTGTCTGATTTCACCATTACAGGAGGAAATGCATATG
Source organism: uncultured bacterium (assembly GCA_964433085.1). GTDB lineage: Bacteria > Fidelibacterota > Marinisomatia > Marinisomatales > AB-629-J13 > AB-629-J13. Next base: position 11,915 of record CAYSQB010000010.1, on the reverse strand, counting down.
ATGGAGGAGGAATCTACTGTACCTCGTCATCACCAACAATAAGAGATAATATCATTACCGGAAATGTATCCGAAACATATGGTGGCGGTATCAGCTGTAATTATTCTTTCGCTGTGATTGTGGACAATACGATCACAGCCAATTCAGCTTACTATGGAGGAGGGATTTCTTTTGATCGATACACATCTTCGGTTATTAAAGGGAACAATATTAGCGGGAACAGTGCCGTGCAAGGTGGTGGGATCAGTTGTACCGTCTTTTCCTCACCCTCTATCATAAACAATACCATTTCTGGAAACTCTGCCTTCACAAATGGAGGCGGAGTTTATTGCTATTATGTTTCTTCACCTACTGTCACAAATACAATTATTTGGGAAAATACCGCCTCCACAGATCAAAATATTTCCGTTTACTCCGCTGATCCCATTTTCAATTATTGTGATGTCCAAGGTAATTGGGAAGGAATAGGAAACATTGACTCTGATCCATTCTTTGTTGCCCCTGATAGTGGGGATTTCCATCTTCAAGCTAACTCACCCTGCATAGACACTGGAGATCCTAATTCACCTTTAGACCCTGATAGCACAATTGCTGATATGGGGGCATACTATTTCTATCAGTCACCTTGCGATAGCGGTTTTGTGGAAATTGAAGGGATATGTTTTAACAATGATGATATTGCAGTTTTACAAAAATTTATAGATAATAGTTATGAAAGTGGTATTGATTTGGAATGTGAAGATTGGGATTATTATTGCGGATCGCCCAATCCATACATGGATTCTGCTGATGCATGGTTTTGGAATGTTGTTGATGGACAAGAATATAATTTTGCAGATGGTGATGGTATTGTAGAACCTTTAGAGCTAGGGATTCAGGAATGGGAAAATGGAAGATTAACAAGTATTATGTGTGGTGCATATATTTATTGCCAACTATCGGGTCCTATTCCAGAAAATATTAGTGAACTAACTGAAATAGAACAATTAAGGTTAGAGTATAATTATTTATCTGATTATATACCTGAGGAAATGTGTGGCTTTGATCTTAATTATGGTGACAATCTCTCATTTGACATTACAGGTAACTATCTATGCCCACCCTACCCAGAATGCATTGAAGAATATGTTAGCTATCAAGATACTACCAGTTGTGAACTCCCGTACACTGGTTCCACTTGGTATGTTTCCACCCTAGGCTCAGACTCAAACAATGGTTCAGAGGAATTTCCTTTTGCTACAATTCAGTTTGCTGTTGATGTTTCAAGTGATGGGGACACTGTTTTAGTGTACCCAGGTACCTTTTATGGAGCGATCGACTTTCTGGGGAAAAGCATAGTTCTTGGGTCAATGTATATATTGGAACAAAATGAATCCTATATTGATGAAACTTTTCTATCTAATTTTGTAAATATTAGTTTAGTCTCAAACTCCGAATTAAATGGGTTCACTTTTCAAGATATTTATTTGAACTCAGAGGATGGACCACAAGCCATAATTTATATTGAAGATGCTTCTCCTAAAATTATCAATAATCGATTTGATAATTTCTATTTGTTCCAAGATGTTGAGTCAGCAGTTATTTATTGTGAAAATTCAAGCTCAATAATAATGAATAATGTATTTACTAATGGCAGTGTTGGCAATGGTTATGTTTTAGCTGGATATATTTTGAGTAAAAATTCAAATCTCACGATTAAAAATAACCAAATTGAAAATGGTTATATAGGTTTTGCGGAGCCTTCCGGATATATCGTATCTGTAAATTCAGAAGATATAATTGAATCAAACATAATTATAAATACGTCTATGGGCTATTGCTGGGTTTGTGCTGCTATTTCTATCCTTGATGGGAGCAATTGCATCATCCGCAATAATCTGATTGCACAAGCATATGGCGATGGATATGGTGCGGTGGTTGCGAGTGAGAGTCAGTTTGTGTCGAACAATAATACTTTTGTATCAAATAGTGTGGGATATGCAAACCTGTCCAGTGATGGCACAGTGAGTAATGATATAATTTTTGGAACAAGCAATCCAGTTTATGTAGATGAAAATTCGAGCATAGAAGTGACCTACAGTGATATAGAAGGAGGCTGGGCAGGGGAGGGTAATATTGATGCCAACCCACTCTTTGTCTCTCCTGATAATAGTGATTATCATCTTCAATCCGATTCCCCCTGTATAGATGCAGGAGACCCAAATTTTCCCAATGATCCCGATGACACTATTATTGATATGGGGGCATATTATTATAACCAAACAATTGAGTTCCCTAAAAATATTATTGGTTATTATACATCATGGTCTGTGTACGCCCGTGATTACCATGTGTCTGACATTCCTTCTGAAAAGATCAATTTTATCAATTATGCTTTTGCCAACATTAATTCGGTCACTGGTACAATAATGCTGGGTGATCCCTATGCAGATATTGATAAATTTTATCCGGGTGACTGCTGGGAAGAAGGATGCCTGCGGGGGAGTTTTCATCAATTACAATTGTTAAAGGCTGACTATCCTAATGTCAAGACATTGATCTCAGTGGGGGGGTGGACCTGGTCTACCTATTTTAGCGATGTTGCAATGACGGAAGAATCACGAGAGATTTTTGCTCAATCTTGTGTGGATTTTATTTTGGAATACGATTTTGATGGAATTGATTTAGACTGGGAGTATCCGGTAGAAGGTGGGCTTGGAGGAAATAATCATCATCCTGATGATGGAGTTCATCTCACTCTTTTGCTCCAAAAAATAAGGCAGATGTTAAATGAACAGGAAGTCATTACCGGAAGAACATACTATTTAACCATTGCCGCTTCGGCCAATCCAATTATGATGGACAATCTGGAAGTGGAAGCAATTTCAGAAGTTTTGGATTGGATCAATATTATGAGCTATGATTTTCACGGCCCCTGGAGTGGAGAAGGTGACCCTGTTACTAATTTTAATTCTCCCTTGTATTCAGTGGGAGAAGATCCTACCCCCGAGCCCTACCATTCGGAGTTTAACTTAAGTTCATCGGTTCAGAATTTTATTGACAGGGGAGTCCCCAAAGATAAACTGAATGCAGGACTGGCATTTTATGGCAGGGCATTCGGAGGCGTCTCGGGGGGAGAGAATGGACTCTTTGCTCCTTATACTGGGCCAGCAGGAGAGGGAACCTGGGAAAACGGTGTATTTGATTATTGGGATTTGGATATCGATTATATTGATATGAATGGGTATTCTAAATATTGGCATGATGGGGCAAAAGTGCCTTGGCTTTTTAATTCATCAACACAGATCATGGTAAGCTATGATGATGAGGAATCTATATTGTTGAAAACTCAATACATTAATGATGAAAATATAGGAGGCGCTATGTTCTGGGAATTTTCCAGTGATAAGAACGGAGATCTCCTTAACATTGTGCATGAAACCATTATGAACGGGGATTCCTCTGAAACTGAAGAAATTGATGTTTCTTATAATGGAAATTGGAATCTACTGAGCGTTCCAGATGAATCTGTTGATTTTCCCTGCACCAATTACATTGACGGGACATTATACAGTTTCGAATATAATTCTTATACCAATGTTGGAGTGGATGATATAACTGTTGGGCAGGGTTACTGGCTAAGATTTGAGGATATGGTGGAATGTACATTTAGTGGTGACCCAATAACTGAAACTTCTGTACAACTGACAGAAGGATGGAACCTTATGGGTAGTATTTCCTCATCAGTAGATGTAGCTTCCATTATTGATGAAGACAACCTCATTGTTCCAAGCACAATTTACGGTTTCGATGAATCATATACCGAAGCAGAAATGATCGAACCGGGATATGGTTACTGGCTCAGAGCATTCCAGGATGGTGAGATAACATTAACCAGTGATGTAACTGCAAGGGCTGTACCACTAAACTTTAGTCTTATTGGTCAAGCAAACAGTTTAACCGTAAATGGTATGGATTTATATTTTGGATTAGAACTGTCAACAAAAGACAGACTGAGCTACAGCCTTCCACCAAAACCTCCTGCTGGAGCGTTTGACATAAGATTTAATGGTGACTGGAAACTCGTTAAAGATTATGGTGAGTTAGAGGTAAAGAGTCCTCATGAAAGTCTTTCTATCAGTTATGATATACTTATTGAAGCAGGGGAACATATGAACTGGGTGCTTACATCTGATAATGGCAAAAATTATATCCTGGAAGAGACAGGTGAAATCACTGTTCCATCAGCTGAGAGATTTATCCTGAGCAGGAAGCCGGTTATCCCCGTCACATTTGCATTGCATCAGAACTTTCCCAATCCCTTCAATCCTATTACAACTTTAAGGTATGACCTGCCAGAAGATAATTTTGTAACTCTGAGTATTTATGATATGCTTGGCAGGCAGGTCATCCTACTGGTGAACACCACCCAGGAAGCAGGCTTCAAGTCAATCAAGTGGGATGCTAGAAATCGTATAGGTAAGCAGGTCAGCGCCGGTGTATATCTCTACAGGATAGAGGCAGGAGAGTTTGTGAAGACAAAGAAGATGGTGCTGCTGAAGTAAGGCTCACACCAACGGGGCTGCTGATTTTTTCCCAGACATCTTCTTTTCGACAATCACCCAATTGATTTAGAATACAATCTGTGGTTTGTTTCCCGTTGTGTCAACTATCCTGTGTATTTTACGTTAAATGTTACTACTTTCTCGGAATAATAAAGGAATTTTTTAATAAAATTGGAAGTCTAATGTTATTATGAACATAAAAGCTAAACTACACATTGCCCTTTTTTCTATCACTACTCTTTCCTTTCTGTTTGGACAGATAAGCCAGGATGTATCCCCTAAAAGTTTTACATATCCACCGAATCAAACTGTTACCACTATTACAATGCCGGACCTAGATGTGGATGCTTTGCATGCAGAAGATGAGAACCGTCCGTCATGGAAACCATTTCGGTATGGTCATAAGTTTACTGTAGATCTGTCACCATCCAATTCAGGCTACTGGCGAGAGCTCTCCAATGGTAGCCGTATCTGGAGATTAAAAATTGAGAGCACCGGTGCATTTGCGCTAAGCCTTGAATTTGACCGGTTTCATCTTCCTATGTACAGCACCCTGCATGTATACAGTCCTGATAAATCAGAGATTTACGGTGCCTACACCTCCAAAAATAATAATCCAGATAATATTTTTGCGACTCCTCTTGTTAAGGGGGATGCTGTCATTGTGGAATTTTTTATTCCAAAAACCAGTGAAGAATTTAGTCTTCACCTGTTTGAGGTGATTCATGACTATCTTGATATAATGGATATCACTCAAAACCCAACACGAAGCTGTGGTGTGAACGTTGTGTGTCCGGAAGCAGATAATTATCAGGATCAAGTGAATGCAGCTGCGTGGCTAGATATGGGTGCCTATATTTGTTCTGGAGCCATGATCAATAATACAAGCATGGATTTGACACCCTATTTTCTCACAGCAGATCACTGTGTGGAAGGTGAAAATGCTGCCACATTCAGGTTCTATTTCAATTATGAAACAAGTACCTGCAATGGGTCAAACGCAGGTTACGGTTCCTATGCATATGGTTCTATTTTGCGTTCCAGATCTTATGATATGGATCCGGACTTTGCCCTTGTGGAGATTACTGGAAATGTTTATGATTCGTGGAATGTTTTCTACGCTGGCTGGACACGAAGTGCATCTGCTCCCGTTGTTTCGAGTGGTGTTCATCATCCTGGAGGAGATCCGAAAAAGATAAATTTTGATAATGATTATGCCAGCAGTTCACCCCCAATCAACTGGGGGGATGCAGGCAATTCACCTGCCGGATCACACTGGGGAATTAACTGGGATGAAGGCGGAACGGAGGGCGGTTCTTCAGGTTCACCGGCATTTGATGTAAACGGAAGGATCATCGGTCAACTTTCTGGAGGAAGCGGGGGATGCGATTCCGGGGATGGTTATTACGGAAAATTTTGGCGTGCCTGGGATGGAAGCAGTTCATCAACACGTCTGAAAGACTGGCTAGACCCCGAAGATTTAGATGTGACTACCCTGGACGGTACATATGATGGATCCACTTCCCCTCAGCCATACATTACCGTTACAACTCCGAATGGGGGAGAGCAGTGGTTTATCGGAGACAGTGAAAATATCATCTGGGACACTGAAAACGCAGGAAGCTATGTAGAGATAGAGCTATACCTGGCTGGATCACTTGTGGGAACTATATCAAACAGCACTCCCAATGATGGAAATTATTTATGGACAATTCCTGCCTGGTGTGAGTCGTCAGTGTATTACAAAGTAAAGATCACCGATACGTCAAACAGTTTAACCTATGATTACAGCAACAATAATTTCAGTATTACAGGCGTTCCGGAGATTATTGTGATTTCGCCAAATGGTGGGGAAAACTGGGAGATCGGATCCTCCCATACCATTAACTGGACCGGCGAGAATATTGGAAATAATGTAAAGATTCAGCTGTGGGAAAATGGCAGTAATTATATTACAATTATTAACAGTACCTACAACGATGGAAATTATACCTGGTCTATTCCTGAGTCCGTTGAGCCATCATCACAATACAAATTAAAGATCAACGACACCAGCGATGCATCCATTTATGATTTCAGTGATGACAACTTTTCTCTTTTCAGTCCGGGATGGCCCGAATTTGATTTTGTCTCTTACATTTCTGTCATTGATGATGGGATAGATGATATTGGTTACGTTCTGACCATCGGTGCAAATTCACAGGCAACGGATGGCTATGATGAAGGATTTGACCTCTACGCACCTCCGGCGCCTCCGCCTCCGGCTTTTGACGCTGCACTGTACAACAGCATATCAGGTGATAGATATTTTACAGACTTTCGTCCATCTACTCCGGAAAATGGAACAACAGAATGGCAGATTCACTTACAGCCTAGTCAGGGTGCTACCCATTTTTGGTGTGATTGGAATCCCAATGAATTGGGCGATGGCCAGTTTTTTTTACAGGATATGTTTGGTGGTATCATGATCAATGTTAATATGAAAAATATCAGTTCCACCTCTTTTGATATTAGTTTTACCCAAGTAAAAATTATCCATATCAATACAGACATGATCGATATGGAAGTGGACTATTTATCTAACTGGAACATCGTGGGGCTCGCAGTTGAAAGTGACGAAACATCTTATGAGGGTTTGTTTCCTAACAGTTTGCCGGGGACCCTGTTTGAATTTACCGGAGCATATCAGACAGTGGATGATCTTGAATTGGGTAAGGGGTATCTTTTGAGATTAAGTGACGCTGGTTCGGTGATATTTTCCGGATATCCAATAAATGAACTCACAATAGGTCTATCACAAAACTGGAATCTATTTTCCGGACTGTCCGTTCCCCTGTCCGTTGATAACATCAATGATCCTGACGGAATTATTTTGTCAGGTACGATATACGGACTAACAGGCTCCTATGTGAATGCAGACACTCTACATCCGGGAAAAGGGTACTGGGTAAGAGCTACAGAAGATGGTGAGGTCACGCTCACTGCCGGTACTCTGGCACGGCGGATTCTTTTTGTGAGTGGAACAGTGGATGCCAACAGGCTCACCTTTTCAGACAATGGTCATTCTGTTGACCTGTATTTCGGAACAGGTATTTCTGATGATAAATTGCTGAGTTATAGTCTGCCTCCCATTTTTCCCGGTATGGCTTTTGATGCCCGATTTGCTGGGGATATAAAGTATGTGGTGGATTCAGGTGAGATCGAAATATTGAACCGATCAGAAACTCTCACACTGGAGTACGACATCAAAGTGGATATGGATGAACACGTGAACTGGGTGTTGACCTCGGATAATGGTAAAGAATACATCCTGGATGAAGCAGGGGAGATCACCGTTCCGTCATCGGAAAGATTTATACTAAATAAAAAAATCGTTATTCCATCAACCTTTACCCTGCACCAGAACTTCCCCAATCCATTCAATCCTGTTACTACTTTAAACTACGACTTACCAAAAGACAACGATGTGAAATTAGTTATATTTGATATGTGCGGTAATGAAGTTGCCACATTGGTTAGCTCAAACCAGCAAGCTGGATTCAAGTCAGTTCAGTGGGATGCTACTGATCGCATGAACAGACCTGTGAGTTCAGGTGTTTACCTCTACCAGATTCGTGCTGGTGAGATTGTTCAAACAAAGAAGATGGTCCTGTTGAAATAAAAATCCAGAAGTGTTGAATAGAGTGAATAATTTCAAATATTTATTTCTATTTTCTTTTTTATTATCAAGTGGAACCTATGATATATCCAGTCAAAATACTGGTCAATTGTGGAATCCGAGATTGAGCCAAGAGTTCTCAAATCTCAAAGATAAACAATCATCTGAATATCACCTTGATGTGAAGAACTTGATTTCTGCTCTCACTAGATCTCCCCTAATAAACAAAAAAGAAAGGTCTGATATTTTAATGGATTTTCCCTCTCCAGAGGGACAATTTATAAGTTTTGAAATGTATGAATCTCCGGTGATGCCCCAACATCTATCTGAAAGATATCCAATGATTAAAACCTATACCGGTAGAGGATTGAATAATCCTAATGACCGAGTGAGTGTGACCATAAAAAATAATGAAATTAAAGGACTCATATTATGCAGCTATAGTAGGATTTTCATTAAACCAATTCCAAATACGGAGGGAATTTATCGGATATCTTATTTTGAAGATCAATTGGATCCATTCAAAAAGAAAAATAATTGCTCAGGAATTGACTGTGATTGTATGATAATACGGGCTGAATCTAAAAACAAACAAATTAGAGATCGAGATTTTCCATATTGTGTGGGTGAACCTGAACCGTGCTTCACAATAGGGGACACCTTAGTTACATTTCGTTATGCAGCAATTTTAACAGCAGAAGCAAATAATTCTGTAGCTGATGGTACTGTAGAAGGAGGATTAGCGTGGATTGCTGCTATGGCAAACCAGGTGAACTTAGTTTGGGTACGTGAGCTAAGTTTTAAACTGGAACTAATAGAAAATAATGATTTGCTGATCTATACAGATACAAATCCTACACCTGAACTTTTTACTGCCTACGATATGTACACGGAACTTCCCAGAGTTCTTGTCCATCTAACAGAGGTGATTGGACCTGGAGGTTTTGGAGTCTCTGAGGATAACCTCTTATGGGAATATGGTGCTGTTTTTAATACTGGATATGGTGGAGGTCTTGCCTATGTCCCGGGATCAACTTCTGCAAATCTTCCGAGCTATGCAGTTCACATTCATGAGATAGGACACAATCTTGGATCAGGACATAATTGTACATCTGAGAATGGCTGGAAAAGTTCATTTGGTGGTACCGCAATGTGTAATAGGGGGAACACACTCCCTGGTAGTTATGGTGACCAATATAGCTCTCACACAATAGATATTGCCATTCGTTATCAGCAAGACATGTTTTCATATAATAATTATGATTACCAGCGAGGGTGGATCAGGGAGCCAACGGACAATACTATTCCTGGGGTTATGGTACCAGAGAGCGGATTTTTTATTCCCAAGGAGACCCCTTTTGTTCTTGAAGGTTCAGCAATTGACAGCGATGAAGATGATCTCTTAACCTATTCCTGGGAACAGAATGATGCATCGGATATCTCTTTTTCCCCACCAGATTTTCCATCAGAAACGGGACCGTTATTTTGCAGTATTGATGCCAGCGAAGCAGGTAAAAAAAGATATTTTCCCTATATGGAGAGTGTGCTAGAGAATAATAATTTCACCGAAAACATAGAACAGCTTCCCTTTGCAGAAAGAGAAATAAATATGCGGTTATTAGTTAGAGATAATAATCTTTACTCTGGGGCCTATAACTATAAAAATGTACAGTTCTTTGTTGATGAAAATGCAGGTCCATTCAGGGTGACCTCTCAGTGGGAGGATGTGCTATGGGAAACTGGATCAACACAAAACATAACTTGGGATGTTGCAAACACAGATGATCCAAATTCAGTTAATAGTTTTTTTGTAGATATACTTTTAATTAATGATAATTGGAATAATTTTGATGTTGTATTAGCAGAAAATGTAGTAAATGATGGAGCGTACACCATTATTGTTCCCGCTATACCCTCACTGAACGATTACAGAATCATGGTAAAAAGTTCTGATAATATTTTCTTTGATATCAATAATTCGAGTATCTCCATAGTCAATACTCAAAATCCGGTTGTTAGCATTGATACTGATACAATCCAGCTGACATTGCCATCCGATTCTATACTATTTTATGAAAGGGAAATTGGGAATATTGGTGATGTTGGCTCGGTCCTTATTTATGAGCCCATCATAGAAATTGATCAATCAGGAGATGGCTTTCTTTCTTTTGATGGAGTGAATGATTATGTTGACCTGGGTGCAAATATGCTATCTGGGAATGGGAATTTTTCTATTTCTTTGTGGGTAAGATCCCAACTTTCAAATCAAGTAATTATACAGCAGAGAAATGGTGGATTTAATGGTGAATATCAATTGAATTTTGGTGCAAATGGGCAGATAAATTTTTGGACGTACTCGAACGGATATCAGTGGACTGTTACATCAACTGATCTCTATAACGATAATGAGTGGCACAACATTGTGGTGGTACAGGATGTATCTATTAATGGTGGAAGAATGTACATAGATGGATCTGAAATTGGAGAAAACTCAAATGGAATGGTCTATCTAGATGGAGGAATTCACACATATCTAGGGGCAGATATGAGAGACTACCTGGGTTATCTTTCCGGTGAAATAAATGATGTGCATATTTTCGACGATGTTTTATCAGAAGAAGAAGTAAACGTGTTATTTAATGGAGGGTTTGGGTTTAACACTACTTATGACCACGATGGGTTTACAAGCTCTGAGTTTCTTGTTGCGTCCTACCCAATCATTTCAATGCAGGGTAATACACTGTTGGATGTTTCACAGAATGGTCATGACGGAGTTTTGGGTGGTGCAACTTGGGAGGGAGATTTGAGCCCTGTTCCGATCTGGATGAATATTCAGTCTGAGAGCCACTGGCTAGGGTACGGAGAGTTTGAGCCAATTTTGGTTAGAATAGATCCAATCGGTTTAGAAACAAATTTTGAATATACAGGAAAGTTAATTGTGACATCTAACGCAGATTCAGTCCCAATTGAAATTCCCATTATGATAACTATAGCTGACGATATTCAATTAGTCGAAATTTCGGTCCCCTTTCAATCCAACTGGAATCTCGTAGGTTTACCTGTGGAGACCTTAGATTCAAATTATAATCTAATTTTTCCGGAATCAATTGAAGGTACACTTTACTCATACGATGGTACCTATCAGGCGGTTACAAGTTTAATTCCAGGAGAAGGATACTGGCTGAGGTTTCTACAAGACGGTTTTACCACTATTACGGGGGAGCCACTTAATGAAATGACAGTAACTCTTTACCAAGGTTGGAATCTAATTTCCGGACCATCACAAATAGCAACCATCATTGATCCTGATGAAATTATAATTTTTGGGACCCTTTATGGGTTTGAATTGGGCTACATCTCATCCGATGAAATTTTACCAGGGAGGGGCTACTGGATAAGAGCATCTCAGGATGGTGAAATAACATTAACAACAGGAGCATTAGCAAAAACTACAAGTCAAGACTTCAGCCTTAATGCTAACACCATAAGCATTAACGGCTTAGAGCTATATTTCGGAGTAGAACTCTCAGATAGAGAAAGGCTCAGTTACAGCCTGCCTCCAAAACCACCTGCAGGTGGTTTTGATGTACGGTTCAAGGATGGTTGGAGGCTGATGAAATACTATGGAGAAGTAGAAGTAATGCCCACGACTGAGACTCTTAATATTACTTATGATATAATGCTTAATGCTGGAGAGCACCATAACTGGGTTC
>CAYSQB010000009.1:0-35157 GCA_964433085.1 uncultured bacterium | reverse complement strand
AAGTAGATGTGCGAGTCGTTGCAACATCAAATAAAAATGTTCTTGAAATAATCAGAGACGGAAATTTCCGTGAGGATTTATTCTATAGACTGAATGTATTTCCAATAAAAGTACCCCCGTTGAGAAACAGAGCAGGGGATATCCCAATTTTACTCGAGCATTTTCTATTAAAATTCCAGGAAAAATATGGTTTCGAAAAAAAATCTGTAAACTCTGATGTGTTACAGAGCCTTTCTAGTCAACATTGGCCTGGAAATGTAAGACAGTTCGAAAATTTACTTGAGAGAGCTATTTTATTCTCAGGTGAAGAAGTTGTTTTGACAACGAACCATTTTAATCTTAATTCAGAACATGAGATTATTGAAGATAAAAATTATCTTGATCTAACTCCCATGACGATCGCAGAAGTCGAAAAACAACTTATTTTTTCTACCTTAAAGCGTACCAGTGATAATCGTACCCAAGCTGCTGATATGCTAGGCATCAGTGTAAGGACTTTGAGAAATAAACTACATCAATATGAAAAAAATGGAGATTCCACCTTCCTAGTCGGTGAAGGGAATTGACAAATATTGCTATAGTTTTTTGTCTGAATAAACAGAATTTTAATTATATAAATCATAATTTATTGGAATATTTTTCCTATACCTGTGATAATATTCCTAATAATACATCACACCATACTTAAACAAAGTACTTAGGAGTATAGTATAAAACTTAATATATAAACATTTATAGAATATTATATAATATATTTCTCTATAATATTTATTCTGGCACATGAATTGATATAGATTTACCGGAATAATGAAAATTAACAATTTAAAACACAATCTGATTCTGAAGCGGGCCCTGAATGTTTATCAAAAACAACATGAGGCTATTTCTAAAAATATTAAAAATGTAAATAAAGTTAATTTTAAGAGGGTTAATACAGACTTTACTCATGATCTCACGACAGCAGCCTCTGAATTACAATATCAACACAAATCCTTAAAAACCAACCATGAACGACATTTGGATGAAGGTCCTCCCTGGGAATCAAAAATACCTAACAAAGAGAGTGATGGTACTGAAGTTAACTTGGCGATTGAGATGGCAGAATTAGCCGAAAATCAAATAAAATATGAATTCACTACAAGGATGCTAAATCGGCTTTATAGAGGGATCAGTACAAGCATTACAGGTAGAGTGTAACAATAATATTATAAAATGGAAGTAAAAGGAATATTTTCTGCTCTACGGACAACTGTTCGGGGCTTATCCACTGAAATGAAACGCATGAATGCCATTTCTGAAAATATAGCTAATGCTGATCGAACACCAGATAAAAACGGTAAAATTTATAAACGGAAAATCGTTGTAGAGAATCCTTCGGTTGGTGGAAAAACAAATTTTTCTAGTAGATTAAAAACATCCATTCGTAGGACCAGAGGAATGCATATGACAGAAAGCAGATATCAAGACCGTGCAAAAGAAAAAGGTGCTTATGAAGAACATTATCAAATAGTAGAGTTAGAAGGTGAAAAACTAGTTTATGACCCCAGGCATCCCATGGCGGATAAAAATGGTTATATTCGCATGCCTAATGTAAATATGGTAGAAGAGATGGTTGATATAATAACCGCAAGTCGTGCTTATGAAGCCAATGTCACTATGATGACAGCAATAAAAAACATGGCCAAAAAAGCAATGGAAATTTAAGAGATTAAAGCATGAAAATGAACTCCACTCAACTAAACGGTTATGATATATTAGATGTCATTCAGAGAAATAATGAGAATAACCATTTAGAAACAGAGCAAAATGGTACCCTTGATAAAAATCATTCGAAAGATGAAGATATTAAGGTTATGCCACAACAAAATGATTCTGCCCATAGAACTGAGGTTTTAACCGGTACCGAACAGGCTATATTGCATGGATTATTTGGAAGCGAGAAACCAAGCGAACTGTCTTTTTATGGTCAATCAGATTTAGGGCATATTCATAGAGGTCAACTAATGGACATTAGCGGTTAGGAGAAAAATGAACGAAATAAAAGGCATACAAAATCAAATTATCATTCCTGAAATCAAACAACAGGAAACTACTGTTGTAAAGAAAGATGACCCTATTTCATTTGGTGATACTATCAGTAACTTTTTAGATGCTGTAAATACAGCCCAAGTGGATGCAAAAGATAGTGTATCTGAAATAGTCACCGGAGAATCAGAAAATTTACACGAAGCTATGGCAAAGGTGGAAGAAGCCAAATTAAGTTTTGAATTGATGTTGGAAATCAGAAATAAACTGTTACAGTCATTTCAAGAAATCCAGCGTATGCAAGTTTAATTAAATAATTAGGATAAGTCTCATGGAAAATTTCTTTAATCAAATTGCGTCGATGTTTAATCGATATACTACCGCCCAAAAATCCGTCATGATCACATTGTCTATTGGGATGGTATCAGCTATAATTGCTTTAGTTGTATGGGCAAGCAGGCCTGAATATGAACTGTTATATGCAGATATAGATCCAACAACTGCAAGTAAAATGGTGAGTGACTTAAAAAGTGAAAAGGTAAGATATCGTCTTGAGAATGGAGGAAAAACAATTTTAATTCCCACTGAATCGGTTTCAGAATGGAGGTTGAAGTTTACAGAACAGGGTTATGTAGGAGACATGGTCAGCGGATATGAAATTTTTGATAACAGTGAAATAGGAATGACAACCTTCAAACAAAAGTTAAATATGCGCCGTGCATTAGAAGGAGAATTAACCAGAACAATCAATCAATTCCCTGGGGTAATGAATAGTCGTGTTCATTTAGCTTTACCACAAGAAAAATTATTTGAAAAGGAGACCCATGGCAAGGCTTCTGTGGTTCTGTATTTGGTACCCGGTGTTATCATAGAGCAGGAACAGGTCAAAGGCATTAGTGCACTTATAGCAAACAGTGTTGATGGCATTAATGCAGATGCAGTTGTTGTTGTGGACTCTGATGGAAAATTATTGTCTGATAGTAAAGGTGAACAAACAGTTATGGGATCAACAGGTAACCAATGGGATTTAAAGAACTCAGTTGAATCGCGTCTCCAGACCAAGATACAGGATATACTGGATGGAGTTTTGGGATATCAGAATTCAATTGCAAAAGTTTCAGTTAATTTAAATTTTGAAAAAATTGAGCGTACAACAGAAGCATTTGATCCAGATAAAGTTGTCATCTTGAGCGAGGAACGGCAAACTGAATCATCATTTGGTCAAGATTCAGCCCAATATGCTAAGGAAAATGTGCTGACAAATTATGAATTAAATAAAACCGTAGAACATTATGTATCTCCGACAGGAGGCATAAGCAGAGTCACGGTAGCTGTATTAGTAGATGGGACCTATGTTGAAGAAGAAGATGAGGAGGGAGAAATACAAAAGGTATATCAATCTAGAAGTGATATAGAATTGAACCAGATTTCAGATTTGGTTAAATCTGCAGTCGGATATATGGAAGAGAGGGGTGATTTAGTAGAAGTTGAGAATATTCAGTTTGACCGTAGAGCATTTGATGAAGACATGGAATATTTTGAAAAAGCTGAAACCAGAGCTTTATGGGCGAGTGTTATTAACAAAGGATTACTCCTTGTCTCGGTATTAGTTGCATTATTTGTAATGAAGACATTATTCAAAACAAGTGAGGAGACACCTGATGTGTTATCATTACCTGGTGAAGATGCACCTGCTTTAGAAGGTCTACCAGAGGGAGATGAAGAATTAGAAATGCTTGAAGCCGGTGAAAGTGAAGATGAATTGTCCGAAGATGAATTGTCCGAAGATGAAGAATCTTTTGAAGACTTAGAAGAGTATTTTAAAGCAAATAATATCGAACCTACAGATAGTTTGAAAAATTGGTTTAGTAAATTTATTAAAAAATCAACCGGCGAAGAAGTTGAGGATGAAATAGATGAAGATATTTTTATAAAAAAATTAAGTCCAGAAGCAAGAGCCATATTAAAGGCTAAAGATAAAATGACAACTGCAATTATTGATTTTGCAAAGGAAGCACCAGTGAATGCATCAAAATTAATACACACATGGATGAATAAATCATGAATATGAGATCAATAATGATTGAACCATACACATTAACATCTGAGAATTTATCTGTCACTCAAAAGGCAGCCATGTTATTGATTGCCATGGGGGTTGATAATGCGGCTCAAGTTATGAAAAATATGACGGATGCTGAAGTTGAGAAAATCAGCTTTGAAATTGCTAAATTACGTGATATTCCCCCGGAAGTTCTTAGTGAGGTCATCCAGGAATTTTATGAGGTAATGATTGCAAATGAGACACTGGTTCAAGGAGGATTTGATTACGCAAAAGACTTGCTTGAACATGCCTGGGGTGACAAGAAATCTGATGATGTTATAAAACGGTTAGAAATTGCCACGGGAATCAGTGCTTTCAGCCTTTTAGGCAGCGTTGACAATAAACGCTTACTAGATTTTCTCAAAAAGGAACATCCACAAACTGCAGCACTGATTTTATCAAATTTAGGGGTAGGTCAGGCTTCTAATCTCTTGGCTGAGTTACCGGAAGAAAACAGAATTGAAATCGCATATCGTTTAGCAACCCTTGAAGATATCACTCCAGAATTGATTGAAGATATCGAAGCAGTTTTAAGAGATCAAATTGGAGCAGAGATAACTGAAGGAGATGCCAAGAAAGGTGGTGCTGAATCAACAGCTGATTTGCTTAATGCCATCGGGCAGACAGACCAAAAAGTCATCCTCGACGGTTTGAAAAAAATAGATGAAGAACTATGCGATGATATCTCATCCTACCTGTTTATGTTTGATGATATAGTAAATCTTACGGACAACGCAATTCAGGCAATCAAAGGTGCAGTTGATAATAAGTTACTGGCACCTGCATTGAAAGGCGCAAAAGATAATTTGAGAGAAAAATTTTATAAAAATTTATCCGAAAAAGCAGGAGGTATGCTTAGAGATGAAATAGACGTTTTACCACCCATGCCTATGAAGGAAATTGAAAAAGCACAAAGTGATGTACTTCAGATAGTATTCGATTTAGAGGGTAAGGGTGAACTGACGATTGCCAGAAGTGGTGATGAACAAGAACTAATTTAAGTTCTCTCTATTAAAATGGAATCGTTTCATATAGCGGTTACCAATCCCATAAAGAAAATAAATTTTGAGGGGATTGATTATTTTTCCCAGCAAGAATTGGAATCATTAGATGATACCGATACTGTTATAGATGAAAATATGACCCCTGATCAACAAGTTGAGATTCTTGAAAAAGCCCTTGAACAAACAAGAGAGAATGCGTTTCAAGCCGGATATGAGGAGGGAAGAAACTCATCATTGAATGATATGGAATCTCGAATCAAGGAGCTCTCATCTGATTTTACACAAATGGTTCAGGGCTTAGATGATCAGTTCAAGGAATTATTCAATTTTCAGGAAAAAACATTACTTAAGCTATCCTTGCGAATCGCTGAAAAGATACTTTATGAGGAGTTCTGTCATAAAAAAGAGGTTACAGATTTTCTCGCAAAAATGTTAAAAAAAATATTAATGGAAATGATGGAGCAAAAGAAGATCACTGTATTCTTAAATCCGGATTGGCTAAAAGAATTAAATAGAGATGAATTTATGGATCACATAGAGCTTCCTCTGCATAAAAATATACAATTTGTTGAAGACGATAAGCTTAACCCAGGAGAATGCTTAGTTGAATCCGAAGATTATTTTATAGATACAACACTTAATCATCAACTCGAGTTAATGGAAAACCATCTAAGGCAAGAATATTCAAAATGGAATTAATAGATTCTAAGTTTAACTCAATCTTAGACTCCATTGATGTAATAGATACTGTTGCTCATGAAGGCCGTATTTATCAGATCATTGGTCTAGTTATTGAAGCAACTGGATTGGAAGGTTCTCTAGGTGATTTGTGTTCCATCCGGACTAAAGACAATCGCACCATACAAGCTGAAATTGTTGGATTTAAGGGAAACAAGATATTGATGATGCCTTTTGGAGAGATAATGGGAATTTCACCTGGTAGCCCTGTGTCAGTGAACTCTCAACCAATGAATATACCTGTTGGAGATCAATTGTTAGGAAGAATTATAGATGGGATGGGAAATCCCATCGATGGTAAAGGTCCGATAACTGGAACTAAATCTCAGCCTGTATATAACGTACCACCAGATCCACTGGATAGAAAAAGAATAACTGAGGTAATGTCGACGGGAATTCGTTCTATTGATGGTTTTCTTACTTTAGGAAAAGGACAAAGAATTGGAATATTTTCTGGAAGTGGTATAGGAAAAAGCGTTCTATTAGGTATGATATCTAGGTTTACAAGTGCAGAGGTAAATGTGATTGCTCTTATTGGAGAACGGGGAAGAGAAGTAAGGGAATTTATTGAAAGGGATTTAGGACCAGAAGGTTTGAAAAGATCCGTTGTAATTGTTGCGACCTCAGATCAATCTGCTATGGTTAGAATTAAAGGCTCTTTAATTGCAACAGCAATAGCTGAACATTTTCGTGATGAGGGAAAGGATGTAATGTTTATGATGGACTCATTAACCCGTGTTGCCATGGCTCAAAGAGAAATAGGTTTGGCCATAGGTGAGCCTCCAACCACAAAGGGATTCACTCCATCTGTTTTCTCCTTTTTACCAAAATTGCTTGAACGAACAGGAACTGGAAAAAGAGGCAGTATTACAGGCCTCTATGCCGTGCTGCTTGAAGGGGATGATATGGATGATCCTATCGGTGATACAGCTCGGTCCATTTTAGATGGACATATTATTCTTTCCAGAAAATTATCAAATAAAGGGCATTATCCTGCTGTTGATGTTTTGGATAGTGTAAGTCGATTATTTTCAGAGATTGCTGATAAAAACCATATTAAACGTACCAGGGAATTGATAGAATTATTATCAGAATACCGGGAAGCTGAGGATATGATATCCATTGGTGCATATTCTGAAGGTAGTAATCCTAAGGTTGATCGTGCGATCCAATTTAAATCCAAAATTAATAAAATTTTGCGTCAGGATATTAATGAACCATCCCAATTTGATGAAACACTAAACTCTTTATATGAGTCTTTAGATTAAAAGTCATGGCTAAACAATTTAGATTTCCATTGGAAAAAGTACTCGATTATAAAAAAAATATTGAAGATTTGAAGGCCGGAGAGTTAAATCGTTCTCGTAAGAAGAAGAGAAAAGAGGAAGATAAACTAAAATATATAGAGGATAAAAAAGAGGGAATATTAATTGAAAATGATTCTCAAGGAAATATGACAATAAATCAACTAAATATTGCGACTGACTATTTACTTCAATTAAATGATCAACTTGAGAAAGGTGCGGCAAGGGTTTTGGACGCAGATACAGAAGTTGAGAATAAGTTGGATAATCTTAACGAAGCATCGAAAAATAAAAAAGCAGTGGAAAAATTGCGAGAGAGAAAATTGAGCGAATATAAAATATTGAAAAAAAAGGTAGAGAGAAAAAAAACTGATGAAATTGCAAACCGAAGTGATCAAATAAAGCGGAAAATAACATCATGAAAAAAATTATTTGGATATTGATTATTCTTGTAGTCCTGGTTATCAGTGGAGGAGTTTCTTATTATTTCATCTTCAGGAATGATTCTGAGGAAAATTTAACCACTAATTTCGACGATATAAATAATCAACTCGATTCCTTGACAGATACAATCCAATCAAATATTATTACAAAGGATACAGTTATTATTGTTAATAAACCTGAGATTGAAGATTCCATCAATATACAAGCTATTATTGATAGCCTAAATAATCAATTAATGCTACAAGAAAAGCTTATAAATGAATATAAAAATATAAATAAAGAGTTATTAAATAAGTTAGAATTGGCAAAGAGACAGGTTATATCAATAAAGGATTTAGCTAAAACATATGAATCAATGAAACCAGAAGAGATGAAACCCATTTTATCAAACTTGGATGATGGCACAGTAATTGCTATATATAATAGCATGAGCAGTAGAAATAAGAAAACAATATTTAAGGCTTTGAATCCAAAAAGAGCGGCGGAGATTACAGAACTATTAGCCGGGGGAAAAAAGGAGGATTAATATGAATCCAGTTTCTGTCGATATTCCTACGAATAATAATAGACTATCCCAATCGGGAAGTGATTCAGATGAAATTCTTTCTTCGGGGATATCTTATGCTCAATTTTCTCCTGTTTTTACCCAATTCTTAAAGGGAACTGAATTGAGGGGAAGAGTGAGTGAGACTCTTATGAAAAAATTTGGAGACACATACATCGACTCAGATATACATCAGAGCTCAAACAAATTAGAAATAGAAAAATCTCATGGGAAGAATGAGTTAAAAGATCAGGTAAAAAACGATAAACAACTAACATCTGATAGGGAAAAGCCTAACCAGTTAGAGGAAAAATCTACCCCCAGAAAACTAAATAGTCGGTCCAACCAGATACTTAGAAATGAACAAAAGGGTTCATTGCAGCTTAAGTCATTATCAGTTTCAGATTTAGATTATAAATCATCCAATATCCAGATGTTTAGGGGGAATACTCTTTTTCAGCCTTCATTGCAGTCTATTCAAAATATAAGTAGAGTTCAATTGGTAACTAAAATAACACAGATAATTCATGGAAATTTTTCTGCAAATGGCTCAAAATCTGCGACATACAAGATTGACGGTGGACAATTGGGTGATCTCGAAATAAAATTGACCCAAAGAGACTCCATGACAAAAGCTACTGTGGTAGTAGAATCCGATTCTGTAAAACCAATAATGGAAAAAATTGTTACGGATATAAAAGAAAATTTGAATGAGAAAGGAATGAAATTTGAATCATTTAATGTTGAGGTCGGAACGGGTAAAAAAAATTTTAAAGAAGGAAAGAGATTTTCTCAAAATATTTTTCATGATATAGAAGATGAGGAAATATCTAATTCAGATCAAATTGCCTTGCGTCAATTTGGTTATAACACAATTGAAGTAATAGCATAATAAGAGAGACAAGTTTATGAATGAAATATCATTATTTGACAAAACAACATCTGAGATTGGTATGTCTGGCTTGGGCAATTCAACAATGAAAAAGGATGAGTTTCTAAAGTTGTTGGTAGAACAATTAAAACATCAAGATCCCATGTCTCCCATGAATAGCCAGGATTTTGCCTCACAATTAGCACAGTTTAGTTCTCTTGAACAATTGACAAATATGAGTGGAATGATGGAGGAAAGTGTTCAGGCTGATTTAATGCTTACCCAGGCAATTAATAATACAATGGCTACCAGCTTTATAGGAAAGAATGTTTCTGCAGCAGGGGATATGATAGAGCTTACAAAGGATACTCCTGTAGATATATCCTTTCAATTGAATGGTAGGGCTGAAAATGTCATTGTAAATGTGTTAGATGGTGCTGGAAATATTGTCAAAGGAATAGAATTAGGCGCATTGTCTGAAGGGAAACAAAGTCTTACATGGGACGGAAAGAACACGAATGGAGATGAAGTTCCTGAAGGAGAATATAAGATTCAAGTGATAGCATTGGATTCCGATAATGATCCAGTGGGAACCTTGACAATGGTACAGGGAATTATAACTGGAATAAAATATACTGACGGAACAGCAGTCTTTGTTGTAAACGATGAAGAAATTCCTTTCAGTAAGGTAATTGAAATAACAGCTGCCGAGGGGTAATTCATGAGAGCAGGCGTTTTGCAGATCCAAAATAACATTTACGAATTTGATCCAAAAAAGATTGGAGAAACTTCTTTCTCTTATAAGAGCAATGATCTTGGTAATTCAGAAAAAGTAAATGTTTCATTTAAGGAAGTGCTTAATAATAAAATATTCCAGGATAACACCATTAACTTTTCTGATAAAGCATCAAAAAATTTACATGAAATCAATGGAAGCCTGACTACAGATCAAATGAATCGATTGGAATTAGGACTTGGAAAATTGAAAGAAAAAGGAGTTTCATCAGGTGTTCTTTTAATGGATTCAACAGCTTTCGTCCTTAATGTGAAGAACCAGACTGTAATGACTACAATAGGAAAAAACAGGATTCAGGAAAATGTATTTTCAAATTTTGATGCTTTTGCTATTGTATAAGATTATGGAAAACAAATCAAATTATTTAGTAACAAATATATTTAATAATAATCGGAGAATATTTAACATGCTCTGGAGGAAAAAATGAGTTCAAACGGTCAAAATATTGATGGATTTTCAACTGCGGTATCGGGTTTGAATGCACAACAATCCAAACTTGAATTGGTAGGTAATAATATTGCCAATATCAATACAATTGGATATAAATCAAAAAGAATAACATTTGCGGAACAATTTGGATCAACTATAGGGATTTCTTTCACCCCATTTAAACAAGCTGGATTTCAAACTACTGGGAATGTTACAGACCTTGGAATTAATGGAAATTCATTTTTTATCTTAAATAAAAATGATAAACAATATTTTACAAGAGATGGAAGTTTCTTTTTTAATAAGGATGGTGTTTTTGTAAATGGTCAGGGATTTTCTGTTCAGGGATGGGAAATCGATCCAAAAGACAATACTAAGAAAATTGATGGACTTGGAGATATTGTTATTGATCAAAATCTAATGGCAGAGGCTCAATCAACAAAAAATGTACAGTTGACAGGTAATCTTAATGCAGGATTAAATCCAGAAAATGAGGTATGGTCTAGTGTCACTCCTTTAACTATTATTGATGATGACATGGAATCAGTTGCAGTTGAAGAGTCAGAAATCAACAGTTTGACTCAAACTACATCTCCTTTTCTGGATGGTGAGACACTTCACATATTAGGTACTGATAGAGAAGGAAATGAAATTACCTCCTCTTTTATCTTTGGTGATGCTTATGATGGCACTAATCTGGGAAATTTATTGGGTAAAATAAATGAGGCATTTGGGAAACATTCTACAGTCCAGTTATCTGATGGGAAAATAATTCTATCTGATATAGAAACTGGTGATAGTCAAACATCGATTAAAATATTATCAGACGATCACAATACAGGAGATATCGATTTCCCAGGCTTTGCGAATGTAGCTTCTGGATATACAGCAATAGTTACAACATCCATGGTTGTATATGATGCTCTGGGAAAAGCTCATGAATTAACGGTTCAGTACGAAAAAACAGATAATCCCAGAGAGTGGAAGGTTATGCTTGAAGCTAATGGTTCTGAAACTGTTTTAAGTGGTGGATCTGGGATTCTTACTTTTAATGAAAATGGAAATTATCAGAGTTTTGAATATGAAGATGGTTCATCCGAATTTGTTTTGGACCCTGGGAACAATACTCCTCCATTAAATATCAATATCAAAATGAATTCTAATGAAGGTTTTACTGGTTTGACACAATTCGATTCTGTCTCAAGTTTGTCCTTGAGATCTCAAGATGGCACTCAAGCCGGTATACTCACGGGGTTCAAAGTTGATGAAGCTGGTATAATTAAAGGATTGTTCAGCAATGGAGATATTATAGATTTAGCTCAAGTTGGTACAGCAAAATTCAAAAATGTAAATGGATTGAGGCAAGAAGGTGGAAGCTTATTTATTGAATCAAAGGAAAGTGGTTCCTCAAAAATAGATATTGCTGATGAAAATGAATCTTCGATTGAGTCAGGGGTTCTAGAAATGTCCAATGTGGATTTGGCAAACCAATTTACTCAGATGATCGAAGCTCAAAGAGGGTTTCAGGCAACATCTAGAGTTGTGACTACGTTAAATGAAGTTATGGAAGAAGCTTCCAGATTAAAAAGATAATTGATTTTATTAACTTATAGAAATAGAAAAAATAATTTATGGAAACTTTACTATCACAAGAAGAAATTGACGCACTATTAACAGATGTGAATAGTGGGGAAGGTTCTCATCCTTTAAGTGAAGAAGAGAAGAGGAAAATATGGATGTATGATTTTAAACAACCCAACCTGGTGCATAAAGATCAAGTAAGAATATTAGAGAGTCTTCATGATAATTTAGTAAAAAACTTCAGTGTGTTTTTATCTGAACAGTTGCGAATGACTGTGGATATGAAATTGGTAGCTATTGAGCAGGTTCGTTATTCAGATTATATCATGTCTATATCTTCTCCATGTGCACTGTATGTTGGGAAAATAGAAGACCCCGAATCGCAATTCATTTTTGAGATTAGTCCACAATTAGTCATATTTATCGTTGAAAGGATGTTAGGTGGTAAAGGTAGTTTTATTAAGAATTCACGCCAAATATCGGTGATTGAAAAACGAATTATGAACCGATTAATACAAAAACTATCGAGTGAAATCAGATCAACATGGCAGCCATTGAAAAGAATAAATTGTACGGTAAATAGATTTGAAAATGAACCAGAATTTGTGCAAATCATTCCTTCTTCAGATCCAGCAATTATTGTTTCTATTGAAACAAAGGTTAGAGGAAATTCAACCATTATCAATTTGTGCTATCCACATTGGTGGATTACCTCTTTGTTATCTTCATTAGATATTCAGGATCAATTTCTGTTGGGGGAAAAAGAATCAACTGTAACAGGTTCGAAAACAGTGTCAGAGAATCTTAATCAGACCCATATGCTGTTGCAGGCTGTTTTAGGAAAGATCAATATTTCTGTTAATGATTTTATTAATCTTGAATGCAATGATGTGTTGACTCTTGATACACGAGTTAATCAGGATATTCCCATTATAGTGAATCAGAAAGAAATATTTTCGGCAACGGTGGGGCAGTATCAACAAAGATATTCGTGCCGAATAAATTCAGTGACTACAGGAGAAAAAAATGAGTAATATAGATAAAAATAAATTGGACACATGGTTTGAAGGAAACCATGATTCATTAATAAATAATATTAAAGAAAGCTTTAATCAGAAAAAAGTTGAATTTGAATCCACTACCTCTGATGAACAAAACCTCTCAGATCAGGTAAATGCAGAAGAATTCCCCTGTGTAGGTATTCAATTTTCTTCTTCAGACCTTCAGCATTTCATTACTGTGGGTTTGAATTCGGGTTTGAATCTTTATTCTTTAATGAGTGGTGAAAAAACAAAAGATACTCTTGATGAAGAACAATGGAAAAAATTTCAGGAAGGAATTGAACTGTTCCTTCTAAATATTTCTAATTCAGTTGAAGATGAAACCATGAAATTCACAGTTCAAAACCTTACAGTTTCACACTACGATTCACTTGATGAAACTTCACTATCACTTCCTTTAGATAGCGTCTTGTCAGCATCACATAAGTTTAAGTTAGATAAGGACACCATTTCAGTAAATCAATATTTATGGACTAAGAATACCTCAGATGAAGATTTTGTTGATGTATCTCGTGCTGAATTTGACAGTTTCAGCACTAAAAATGGCGAAAATGGAAACCCGATAAATATTGATATGCTTTTGGATGTTGAATTGGAAGTCTTGGTCGAATTAGGTCGTAAATCTATGAAAATAAGAGATGTGCTAAAATTAGGTAAAGGATCCCTCATAGAGTTAAATAAAACTGCCGGAGAACCATTGACTATCTATGTGAATAATCGAAAGCTTGCAGAGGGAGAGGTTGTAGTTGTCGATGATAATTTTGGAATTCGTATAACCAAACTTGCTTCACCAAAAGAAAGAATAAAAAGCCTGGGATGATCAACCCCAATCGATTCTTTGGACATCGTCAGGGGAACACATCCATGCGGTTGCCTGTAGTACTTGCAGTTGTTTCCGTACTTATATTGATCTTGTTCTTTCTATTCCCGGGCGAAAGCACAACCAATGATGCAGCACAAATCCATTCGGGTAATAATGGTGAGTCTGTCCCATTTAATTCTAACTATTCCCATTTTATTTTTAGGACATTGGGTATAACCGGTTTTATCATCGTTTTAATTCTGGCTGGGTTTAAATGGTATAAAAATAAGTTATCTCTTGAGGATAATTATTTTTCAATGGAAGTCTTGGGAAAACAGCACATCAATCCAAAACAATATTTAATGATGGTTCGAATTGAAGGGCGGAAGCTGCTAATGGGAGTTTCTGAGCAGTCGATAAATTTAATAAAAGAATTTATGGAAGAGAAAAAAAACGAACTAACCACAGATAATGATATTTCTTCGAGTTCCACAGATCTATAATAAATAAGAAATAAAATCGCCCATATTATGAAGTTGATAAATTTAAAGTATACAAGTCGTTTGTTAATGATAATAGTTATTCCTGCTGTATCAATGGGACAAAATATCCTTCCCAAAATAACAATGGGACTGGAAGAGGCATCTGGTCCTTCTGATTTTGTTATGACAATGCAAATTATCTTTCTCGTTACAATTTTATCATTAGCTCCCTCTATTCTCATTATGATGACTTCATTTACGCGATTGGTGATTGTATTTCATTTTTTACGGTCAGCCCTGGCCACTCAAACAGTACCGTCTAATCAAATCCTTATTGGTCTAGCGCTGTTTATATCAATATTTATTATGAAGCCAGTTATTAATGAAATTAATGATACAGCTCTTCAACCCTATTTAAATGAAGAGATTACTCAAAAAGAAGCACTAAATATTGCAGCAATTCCTATAAAATTGTTTATGCTAGATCAGACCAGAGAAAGAGATATAAGTTTATTTATTCAACTCCGACAGCTTGATAAACCAGCTTCAATGGAAGAATTATCAATTTTTACTCTCATCCCAGCATTTATTATAAGCGAATTGAAGACTGCGTTTCAAATTGGATTTTTACTCTACTTACCTATGCTCGCCATTGATATGGTTGTGTCCAGTGTCTTACTTTCTATGGGAATGATGATGTTACCACCTATCATGATATCTTTGCCTTTTAAGCTTCTTTTATTTGTTCTTGTTGATGGATGGTATCTTGTGGTCGAATCTTTAGTCAAAGGATTTGCATAATGACACCGGATTTCGTTACACATGTTACTAGAGAAACCTTAATAACGGTATTGTATATTGCTACTCCGCTTTTGGGTACAACCTTGCTGGTAGGTTTAGCAGTGGGGATATTCCAAGCTGTGACTTCTATTCAAGAAATGACGCTCACCTTTATCCCTAAGATGGCAGTTGTCGCGATAATGCTAATCATTTTAACTCCATGGTTTTTGGATGTTTTGGTACGTTTTACTCAAGAAATTATATATCAGATACCCTTTATGTCACCATAAGGTGAGAATCTGAAATCAATTAACATAGTTTTCAATGAATATATATAGCATCCCTAAATAGGTTCGACCTGAGATAATATATGCCATCATTCTTTGAATTTGCGGACAATTTAGAAATATTTGTACCGGGATATATGCTTGTCTTTACCCGATTGTCTGCTATGTTAATGACATTACCAATTTTTAGCTATCCAATGATTTCTGGTAGGGTCAGAGTCACCTTTGCATTGCTCTTAACTGTTATCATTGGCTCAGTTTTAACCATGGATACTGTTCCTCCTGTTACAAGTCTTTGGTTATTAACTGGATTGATGGCTAAAGAAGTGGTAATAGGAATGATCATAGGATTTGGTGCTCGAATGATTTTTGAGGGTTTTTCGATTGCCGGTGGAATTGTTGGACTTCAAATGGGGATGGGAATTGCCAATGTTATGGATCCTACCAGTCGGGAACAGATTCCAATTATAACCCAATTTTGGCTGCCAATTATGGTTTTGTTTCTACTATTGATGGATGGGCATCATTTTTTTATCGAGACATTTTTCGGAAGTTTTCAGATGATACCTTTAGGGATGGGAGAGTTATCTCCAAATTCAGGAGAATCAATTGTACGTGGTGGTTCAAGGATTTATGATATAGGGATTCGATTTGCTGCACCATCCATAGCATTTTTATTATTACTTGATGCAGGAGTTGGCTTTATGGCGCGAACCATGCCTCAATTAAATGTATTTTTTATTACTCTGCCGTTGAAAATATTTTCGGGACTTATAATGTTGATAATTTCTCTAAATGTTTTTCAAGTACTTTTTGACTCAGTGTACAATGACATAGTTGAGTTTACAGGGATACTTCTCCGACAATTATCGGGTTTATAGATGCCAGATCAGGATAAACACAGTCGTACT
Organism: uncultured bacterium; assembly: GCA_964433085.1. GTDB lineage: Bacteria > Fidelibacterota > Marinisomatia > Marinisomatales > AB-629-J13 > AB-629-J13. The sequence goes on along the minus strand of CAYSQB010000009.1, from coordinate 18,994 downwards.
GAAGCCCCAACTCCTAAAAAACGAAAAAAAGAGCGAGAGAAGGGGAATGTTGCCCGGAGCATGGATGTTAATTCAGTGGTAGTATTGATCGCAGGTATTTTAGTTATCAAGTTCATGGGAGAAAATTTATTAAGTGGGATTTCACATTTTACATCTGGAATATATAGCACCCTAACGACAATACAATTAACTCCTGAATCTACTATTCATTATACACAGAATGGGATTTGGTATATTTTTGGTGTAATAAGTCCAATTTTAATTACAATAATGATTTTGGGACTTGCCAGTAATTTTGGACAGGTTGGATTTTTCTATTCAAAAAAGGCGCTTATCCCCAAATTTAGTAAAATTAACCCATTGAAGGGGGTTAAACGTATTTTTTCATCAAAATCATTAGTAGAACTGGTTAAAGGAATCGTTAAAGTAACCATTATTACCATAATTGGATACACTGTAATTAAAAGTCATATTAATGATTATTATTCTGTTTCTATTATGACACCGGGAGCGATTTTGAGTTTTATCGCTAAAATATTATTTGAATTAAGTATCAAAATAGCTATAGTACTGATTTTCCTTGCAGCGGCAGATTATGCCTGGCAAAATTATGACTATGAAAAAAATATTAAGATGACAAAACAGGAAGTCAAAGATGAGCAAAGGCAGGAAAGAGGAAATTCTGAGGTAAAAGGTCGTGTCAAATCTTTACAAAGACAGCTAAGTAGAACTCGAATGATGAATGCTGTTCCTGATGCAACTGTCGTCGTGACGAATCCAACTCATATTGCCGTAGCTCTTCAATATGTCCCCAATGAACCGTCCGATGCTCCTAAAGTAGTTGCTAAAGGACAGCGGAAAACTGCCGAAAGAATTAAGTTATTAGCCAAGGAAAATAATATACCCGTAATTGAAGATAAACCTTTGGCACGTACTTTGTTTCAAACATTAGAAGTTGGTATGGAGATTCCGCCAATATTCTATCAAGCAGTAGCGGAAGTATTGGCTAAAGTTTTTCAAATGCAGCGAAAAAATCCAAATTTAAAGAGTACAATAGCTTATGGCTAAAGATAATAGATCAAGATTTGCATCCATTTTGGGCGCAAACAGCAGCACTATGCTTGCCGTAGCAGTCATGCTTATTCTCGGAATTATGTTGCTTCCAATGCCTACGTTCCTTCTAGACATGTTTCTTGTCATGAATATCACAGGGGCGTTGGTTATTATCTTTGTTGCTATGTATGTTTTGCGTCCTTTGGAATTTTCTGTTTTTCCAGGATTGCTTCTTATTGTCACACTTTTCAGGCTATCCTTGAATGTGGCAACTACCCGACTGATATTAGGGGAGGCTTATGCAGGAGAAATTATTGCTACTTTTGGAAATTTTGTAGTTGGAGGAAATTATATTGTAGGTACAGTGATATTCCTGATATTGGTTATCATTAATTTTGTTGTCATTACAAAAGGTTCCACCCGGATTGCTGAAGTATCTGCTAGATTTACACTTGATGCTATGCCGGGGAAACAGATGGCTATTGATGCCGATTTGAATGCAGGACTGATTGATGATGATCAGGCAAGAAAACGGAGAGAGATGATTACCCAGGAAGCTGATTTTTATGGTTCTATGGATGGTGCAAGTAAATTTGTCCGGGGAGATGCAGTTGCAGGAATCCTTATGACCCTTATTAATATCATTGGTGGATTAGCGATAGGAACACTCCAACTTGGTATGAGAATGGGGGAAGCTGCTTCCACTTACACACTTTTGACTATTGGTGATGGATTGGTTGCACAGATTCCGGCATTGATTATTTCTACTGCTGCTGGAATTATTGTTACTCGAGCTACAAGTGAATCAGATTTCGCAGCTGATATTAAGTCTCAGATCACCAGACAGCCCAAGGCAGTAATGGTGAGTTCTGGAGTTTTAGGTGTCATTGGATTGATGCCGGGAATGCCTTTTTTCCCTTTTGCAGTTATGGCAGGAATTTTAGCTACCGTTGGCTATAGGGCTTCCAAATTTCAATCTGAAGCCTTAGCCGTTGAAGAACCTGAACCTGAAGCAGTTATTGAAGAGGAAAAAATAGAATCATTTTTACATCCGGACCCATTTGAGATAGAGATAGGATACGGGCTTATCCCTTTGGTAGATGCTAATCAGGGAGGGAATCTTCTCGATCGGATCTCAACCATTCGGAAAAGCTTAGCGATTGAATTGGGAATTGTTGTTCCTCCCATTCGCATTCGAGATAATATTCAACTAGGTTCCAGTGAATATATTTTCAAAATCCATGATGTTGAGATAGTTAAAAGTGAAGTGATGCTGGATTATTTCCTTGCGTTGAATCCCGATGACAGTATTGACCTTGCGGGAGTAGATACGACAGAACCTACTTTTGGATTACCTGCCAGATGGATCTCATCCGACCAGAAAGAAAGGGCTGAGGCAGCAGGGCTAACAGTTGTTGAACCACCAGCTGTCATAGCAACACATTTGATGGAAGTATTAAAAGCAAATGCCTGGAAACTTTTTGATAGGCAGGAAACTCAGCGTATGCTTGACCATCTGAAAGAAACGCACAGTGCTGTGGTTGATGGTTTGGTTCCTGATTTACTACCGTTAGGGATTGTAACCCAGGTCTTAAAAAATTTATTGAAAGAAAAAATTCCGGTAAGAAATTTAGTAATTATCCTGGAAACACTTGCCGATTATGCTGCTGTTACCAAAGATGCAGATACCTTAACAGAATACGTTCGAATTTCTATGGCTGATACAATTACCAATGTATTTAAAAACGGAAAATCTGATATAACGGTAACAACCTTTGACTCTCGATTGGAAGATCAGATTATGGAAATAATCAAAGAAGGAAAAGGAAATTCGCGTAATTTGGGGTTGACCCCAGAACAGGTTAATATCCTATTTAAATCAATTGGGAAAAATATAGAAAAAATGGTTTTGGACAACCGTAGGCCTGCTATCTTAGTCTCTCCTCAAATACGACGCTATGTACGGTCTTTTATTGAACCAGTACTACCCGATGTCTCAGTTTTATCATTTTCTGAATTAACATCAGATACCGAGCTTAATACAGTAGGTTCAATCAATTATCCTAATGAATCCTGAAACATATTATAGTAATTTGGGCGTAATAGTTTTAAGTTCAAACTGTGAAAAATTGGTTGTCATTTGAATTGATCTGTTTGTCTAAAATATGGATAAATATATTCAAAAATGAAAAAAACAACGTCTTATAGACAAAGTAATTATTTTATTGATTACTTTTTTTCTGTTTTAAGAAAATCAGTGGAGATTATCAATGATGAATAATTTAAAGCGATTTTCTCTTTCTGCCTTAAAATTAGATAAAAATCATCCTGAAATATTTGCAGTGACAAGTGGTAAGGGAGGGGTAGGTAAATCCAATATTAGTGTAAATTTGGCTTTGCTCATGTCCAGGATGAAAAAAAATGTGTTGGTTATTGATGCAGATATTCATTTGGGTAATGTTGATTTATTAATGGGAATTCGCCCAAAATATTCCATAGCAGATGTTATTACCGGAAAGATAGAATTAAAAGATGTGGTTACTAGAGGACCGGGTGAAATCGATATCCTTCCGGCAGGCTCCGCTGTAATTGAAATGTTAGATTTGGAGGAAAAAGTACTACAGAAATTAGGTGACGCATTTTCTCAATTTGAGCATAAATATGACACGATAATAGTTGACACTGGTGCTGGGGTGCATCATTCTGTCATGTCTTTTGTTCTTGGTGCAGATAAGGTCATTTTGGTTGTTACGCCAGATCCTGCATCTATTGCGGATTCTTATGGTATGGTAAAAGTTATCAGGAATTCAAATCCAGATATACCTATCATTATGATATCAAATATGGTTGACCATGAAGAGAATGGAGAATCCATGTTTAAAAAAATGAATTTAATGGTTCAAAGATTTTTGAATAGTTCACTTGTTTACGGAGGGTCAATTGTAAAGGATAATCTTATTCAATATTCTGTTCAAAAACAAAAACCTGTTTCACTTTTCTATCCTAATTCAGTACCGGTAAATTCATTGAGGATGATAACGAGGAGACTGTTAAAGATGCCCATTACAGATGTAAAAAAACGAGATAGTTTTTTTGATCGTTTTATGAATTATAAAGATGTTGGTATAGAATCGGCTAATGGATAAACTTGCTTATAAGATCGCATTAATTGTTGCTTTAATTAGTTTTATTATTAATCTGGTTATTAATATTTCAATTTTTACCGGAATAATTCGAAGCATAGCGGTTTACATAGGTGTCCTTTTTGTTTTTTTTCTGTCAGGAATTATAATGAAATGGGGTGTCAATGTCATGACACCCAAAACAGAATCCTCATCTGATGAAGATCAGAACTTGGATGAGAGTATCTAAAATATTATGATTCAGGAACATAAGAAAATGGATGGTGAAGCATTGGTCAGAGAATATTGTATGACGGGGAGTGAGTTAATCAAGGACCAGGCTGTTCGTGCCTTTTTGCCATTAGTAAAACATATTGTCGGACGGATTAATGTATCTTCCGCCTACATAATTCTTCAAAAAGATGATTTGTATCAATATGGAGTTGTTGGTTTATTATATGCACTTGGTCGATTTGATCCGGAAAATGGAACTGCCTTCAAGACCTATGCTTACCGAAGGATACACGGTGAGATTATTGATGCGCTTCGCCGTAATGGTGTTTTATCCAGGGATCAAATGCAAAAATTATCACTGATAAATAGTGCAAAAGAAAAACTTGCGATGCAGTTTGATCGAGAACCAAACCTTTTGGAAGTTCAAAAAGAAACCGGTCTGACTCAAAAAGAAATAAACATAGTATTATCTATGGCTCAAATGAGTTTGCCTGTTTCATTAGATGAATCTTTCTCCACTGATGAGGGGGAAGTCATGACACGAATGGAAATTATGGAGGATAAAAATCAAATTACACCGGATCAAGAATTGGATGACAAAGGAGTTAAAAATGAGTTAAAGGGTTATATTCAGGAGTTATCTGAAAGAGAACGTCTTATTTTAGCTTTATATTATTATGAAAATTTAACTCTTGCAGATATCGGGAATGTATTAAATCTTTCTGAAGGAAGAGTAAGCCAGATATTAAGCCAGGTCCATTCTGATTTACGCCAAAAATTGAGGAAAAAATCTCATGTCTGATGATCCGATTCGAAATATAGGTTTATCTCAGCCTGAAACGATCCATCAAATAGAGCATACAACGGATAAACCTATGAAAAGGGAAAAGAAGAAAAAAGAGTACAGATCAAAAAGAGAAAAAGATTCTGTTGAAATACAGTCGTCTGTTGGTAAAGGATCGGGAGCCGATGGAGATGAAGGACGAAAATGTGAAGATTCGGTTGATGAAGAGGAACAAAAAAGATTATCTGTTGACATTCTTGTAAAATGAAAGAAAGTCATCAACTTATTTAGAATCATCCTTTCATCAAAATTATACAGAATTACAGAATATAAAAATGATTCTGTTTTACTATTTTTTTATAATTATCAAAAATTTTATTTATTGTGACATAGATCGTAAATTTGTAATAATATTTTCTTTTAATAAATGATGCAATTTTCAGTTAATTATCAAACGGAAGGTGGGCTGGGAAATCTTTTTCGACAATTAAAAAAAGGTCAGATTTTAAAAGGTAGAGTTATTGATTGTATTGAACCAAATGGATATTTACTCAGAATAAGAGGATTTAATATTTTAACTCAATCTAAAGGGTCATTTGAAAAATTTGAAGAAATTTCATTAAAGGTTAAAGAAGTAGATTCACATTTAGTATTAGATTTTATACCCGAAAAAAATAGAATTAGAAAGTCCAATGGTCCTAATTCGGGCATAATTGTATGACCACAAGTAGTAAAAAAGAACCAAGCCCAAATATTATACTCACCAAGGATTATGCCACAACGGTGATGATTCTGGAACATCTCCCAGATGCAATTTTCATTTTAGATTCTATCGGTGTCATTCAATATGTCAATAAAAATGCACTTGATTTATTGCAAACATCTTTTCAAAAATTACGGGGGATTTTGATTGATGATGTATTTTCAAAAACCTTTAATGCTGAAGAAGGAAAGGAATCCTTAGAAAAACAAATTCGCAAAGGAAATATTCAAAATCTCGATACACATTTTGTGTTTGAGGGGATTTCTGTTCCGGTATATGCAAGTTTTAATGTTATAGAAAATATAAAAGGCGAAAGTAATTTTATCATAGTTAGTGCAAAAAATGCATCCTTTCAAAAATCCCTCGAAAAAGAATTGAAACACCAACAAATTCTTACTATCTCCAGAGATAGGATACGCGCACTAGGAGAGTTATCGGTTGGTTTGGTCCACAATATTAGTCAACCACTTACTGCATTAGAGATGCGTCTTGAGTTGATGAGAGAACAGTTGGTGGAAGCGAATGAAGAGATTGACAAGGAGAGTTTTGAGGAAATAAAGCATTTAGTTTCCCAAATCAATAATAATATACGGGTTATCCGGCTTTTTGCAAATCAAACGGAAGATGAAAGTATAGGAATGGTTAATATAGCAGAAGCTATTCGCAATGCTCATAAACTTGTCGAATACGAATTATTAAAAAGAAAGATTGATGTATCAATTGAATTCAGCGATGATCTTCCTTTTATTGTTGGAAATGCTCTTCTGTTAGAACAAGTTTTTGTGAATTTGATCATTAATGCTCGTGACAGTATACAGGAGAAAACAAAGAAAAAAACTCCACAAATACAAATACGCACTGATATAATAGATAAAAAATGGATTGAGGTTTATATTATAGATAATGGGAAAGGGATAAGTATGGAAATTGAAAAGAAGGTATTTGATCCCTTTTTCACGACAAAAGATACATTTGATAATCCTGGGTTGGGATTAACAATCTCTTATGAGATAATTACTTCAATGGGGGGTGATATATTTTTGAATAAATCTTGGCAAAATTCTGAGACTTGTTTTGTGGTTCGAATACCAATTGAGCAGGACAATGAAAGGGACCAATTAGCTAATTTGATTGAAATATTGCATAGTGATTAGATAAGAGGAAAAGAAGATGTCTGGAAATATGTTATCGGAATTAATTGGTTTAATGCAAAATGATATTTTGCCCAACGAAATATATACTGAAGTGTGCAAAATGGTTGAAAAAAAAATTCCTTATCAATCTGCTACTTTATATGTATATGATGAGGAGAATGAATTATTAAATCAAGAATTCATGGTTGGTCCTGATGTCGTAGATTTAATTACAGAGTTTGACTTTGGAGGAGGAACTGGTTTCTCTGGATGGGTTATCAAACAGAAACAACCGATCATTGTCTCTGATCTACCTCATATTCAAATTCACAGGAAAACGCAATTTAAATCATTTGTTTCTCTTCCGCTGTGGATCGGGAAACGTATGCTTGGAGTATTAAATTTTGGACATTCAGAGAAAGGGAAATATTCAAAAAGTGACATAAAATCATTAACAATCCTTTCGGGAGAAATTTCATTAATATTTTATCATATTTTATTTCAAAAAAAACTGACTATGTTAGAGTCAAATATAAAAAATATAGAGTTGAAATTACAGAAACGGGATGAAGAGTTGAGCGAGCTGAAAGATACCGCAGCAATAGGGGAGGTTGTATTAAAAATAAAAAATCAAATTAATAAACCTCTATCTTCAATTCTTGGTCTAGCAGAAATACTTGAACTGTCTATTCATACTTTACCTCCGAAACGTATTAAAGAAACTCTCCATGCATTAATAATAGAATCCAAGAAAATGGAGAAAATCTTGAACAGGGTCTAATATAAATCATTTTTTTGTTCCTTAACTTTCAATAATATTCTCACTACTAGTGTTAAAGGAAAGATTCACTACATTGAACCGGTGTCCCTCAATTCCTTCTCTGTTTATTTAGAAGAATTCTGATAAGGAAATTTATTCCTTTTTAAGTCCCTAATATTCCTATTCATTGGGATAAAAAAGGATTTTTGTTTTATATTATATTTATTCCAACCTCCTATTTATATGAATTTATATGATTTAAATAAAGGTATAGGTGATTTATATGTTGTTTGGCATTGCAGTTGTATTTTATAAAATAGCAATATTGAATAATTCATGAAAATTAACTTAGAAATATTAAAACACGGCCTATCAGCTCAAACATTTAAGAACGATTTAGTATCCAATAATCTCGCAAATATCAATACAACAGGTTATAAGCGGGATGTAATGTTTACAGATATGCTTGATGTAATTGATACTAATTATGATAATAAAAATGTCAAAACCGAATTTTCTCAAGGGACTATGAAAGAAACCGGAAATCCGCTGGACATTGCATTTTCTGGGAGAGGATTTTTTGTCATAGAAAATAATGGAGATGAGTATTACACAAGGGATGGTCACTTTACAGTCAATAGCATAGGAAATTTAACAACTGCAGAAGGATTTAATATCATGGGACAAGGTGGAATAATTAATGTGTCCACGGATGGCTCAAAGACAGGTGATTTCGAAATAAGTAAATTGGGCGAAATTTTCGTGAATGACGAATATATTGATATGTTAAAAATAGTAGATTTTGAAGATTACACACAACTTTCGAAAGAAGGAGTTAACCTATTTTCAGCAAACGATAATCTTAAATCATATGAGCCAGAAATGTATATGGTATTTCAGAGGCATTTAGAAGGTTCTAATGTGAATTCAGTAAATGAAATGGTTGAATTAATTAGTTTACAGAGGAATTTTGAGAGTACTCAGAAAGCTGTGAGGACATTGGATGAGGCCTTGGGAAAAGCGGCAAATGATATTGGAAGATATAGATAATATAAAATTAAGGAGATATAGATTATGTTAAGATCATTAAGAACTGCTGCATTGGGAATGACAGCGCAACAATTAAATGTAGATACTATTGCCCATAATTTGGCTAATGTAAATACCACTGGGTATAAAAAAAGTACCGTTGAATTTCAGGACCTTCTCTATGATAATATTGAATCCGGGGATGCAAGCAGCCAAAACGGCTTGGAGAAACCAGGGGAAATTCAGGTTGGTTTAGGAAATAAACCTATATCCACCTATAAATCCTTTTCACAAGGGAATATCACCGAGACGGGAAACTCGCTTGACATTGCGATAAATGGAAAAGGATTTTTTCAAATAACACAACCTGATGGCTCTTACGTATACAGCCGTGATGGAGGATTCCGTGTAAATTCTCAGGGAAATATTGTTACTGCTGCGGGGTTAAGAGTTTATCCTGAAACATCTCTACCTGAAGGTGTGACCAGTATAAAAATAAGTCAAGATGGTGTGCTATCTGTCTTGATTGATGGACAGGTTGAACCGGAAGAAATGGGTCAATTTGAATTAGCGACATTTATGAACCCTGCGGGATTGAAGGCAATTGGTGGAAATTTATATGAACAAACAGATGCCTCCGGTGAGCCATCCTACGGGTCACCTGGAGACGAAGGATTTGGTGTATGTGTCCAGGGATATTTGGAAAAATCAAATGTGGATGTTGTGAGTGAGATGGTCAACCTAATTGTCTCTCAAAGGTCATACGAAATAAATTCAAAAGCGGTTAAAACAGCAGATGAACTATTGCAAATGACCAACAGCCTTAAACGATAAAATGTTAATCATTCGAAAATTCATTGGGTTTGTATTTATTCTGGCTGGTTTTATCTATTCACAAAACTCAGATGTTATAAATTCGTTATCACATACGATCAAAGTATATTATTCCGAAGTATTTAGTGTTCAGTCAAATGATGTCAAATTGAAATTTATTCATGTTCCAGAAATTAATTTGGATAGAGAATATTCTGTAATTCCAGAACGAAAGAAAAAATTAGGTCATCAAACTATTTGGATTGAAGAAAAAGATACTGAAAAATCACTACCAATTACGCTGGAAGTTTCAGCCTATTTTCCGGTCCTAGTTTCAAATAATACTATTTCAAGAAAGGAAAAACTAAAATCAGATATGTTTACAAAAAACAGATATCTTTTAAACCGTGATTTCAATCAATATATTCTTGACATTAAAGAATTGAAGGGGAGTATGGCATCTCAGGTAATCAAAAAGGGAAAGGCACTTACAACTTCCATGGTAAAAACTCATCCTGATATACATAAAGGAGAGTTAGTAGGCGTAGAGTTGGTTTCTGGAAATCTGATTTTAGAAACAAAAGGAGTTGCTAGAAAAGACGGATATCTTGGTCATAGAGCTGAGGTGATCTTGGATAGAACCGGAAAAAAAGTTTTTGGTGAGGTTGTAAATATAAATTTAGTGAGAGTGGTACTGAATTAAATAGAATAAATTAAATGATGAGTAAAATATTGAAACAAATATTATTAGTAGTTATGAGTTCATTTCTTTTGGGTCAAATGGAAGATTTTTCCGTTACATCTTTCTATTCTGATATCAAGGCACATAAAGTCGGAGATTTGATAACGGTTCATATTATCGAGTCATCCAATGCCTCTAGGGAATCAAAAGTAAATAGTTCAAGTTCAACCGATATGTCAATGGATGGGAGTGTAGCCGGTTCATTAACTGATTACCTCCCATTATTTGGTGCTTCCGGTAAAATTGCAAACAATCTTGATGGTTCTGAAGGAACAGAGCAGAAGGATCAATTAACTGGAAGAATTTCTGCTACTATCATAAAAGAGAATGAAAACGGTATGTTTTTTATCAAAGGTGAAAGAATAGTAGAAGTGAACGGTGAAATGAATACTATCAAATTGGAGGGGTATGTCAGAGAAAGAGATATCTCCACTGAGAATACTGTGTTTTCTTATAATATTGCTAACGCAGAAATTATTTACCGAAAGGGTGGAACATTAGAAAACATGGTAAATCCAAGAAAAGTTCAAAATTGGTTGACGTGGGGCATGGGATTGGGATTAGTAGGATTAGCATTTATTGGTCCCATAGCATTTTAATGAAAAATATAAATAAATATATTATTATTCTTGTCATAATCTCATTTATGAGAGGTGAGGTAAGATTAAAGGATATTACCCAGATTGAGAATGAAAGCAGTGAATCTTTAATTGGTTATGGATTAGTAATAGGCTTAGGCGGAACAGGAGATCGCTCTACAGGAATGCGGGGAGCCATATTTACAGTCCAGACTATCAGTAATATGCTCGAACGATTTGGTATCACAATTCCTAAAAAAGAATTAAGAACCCGCAACGTTGCGGCAGTAATGGTTACAGGCAAAACCCCAACTTATGGCAGGATTGGAACTTCTTTTGATGTTGTGATATCCTCTTTAGGTGACGCAACCAGTTTAGAAGGTGGAGTTTTACTTATGACTCCACTCATGAGTAGTGTTGGGATTAAATGGGGAATGGCTCAGGGACCAGTTTCAGTTGGGGGATACAATATTGAAACTGAAGCAGGTGAAAGACTCAGAAAGAATCATGCTCAGGTAGGAAGGATTCCTGGTGGAGCTCAACTAACAAAGGAAATAACCGGTCAGGGTATGACGGTGGACCAACCTCTCAGACTATTATTGAACACACCGGATTATACAACAGCTACCAAAATATCAGAAAAAATAAATGAACAATTTGGCCTGGATGATGGAGAAAAAATAGCGCAACCAATAAACGCTGCTTTGATTGAAATCAAATACCCTGATTTTGTTTCTAGTCAGGGTGATATTTCGTTTTTCATTGCATCAATGGAAACACTGATGGTTGCTACAGATGTAGAGGCACGGGTTGTAATAAATGAACGTACTGGAACAGTAGTGGCAGGCGGAAATGTTATAATTAGTGAAGTATTAATTTCCCATGGAGATTTAACTATCCATACGCAAATGAGACCTGTCGTTTCTCAGCCCTCTCCTCTTAGTGAACAGGGTGAGACAGCCGTCGAGAAGGTAAGCAAAACCACGGCAGAAGAAACTGAGCCCAAAACAGGAGTCATACCCACAACAACTTCTGTGAGTGATTTGGCAGCTGCTCTTAATGAAATGGGATTGAAACCTAGGGATATAATTGCCATTTTTCAGGCTGTCAAACAGGCTGGATCTCTGAATGCTAAACTAATTATTATGTAGAACTATTAATAGTTATTATGGATATAAACTCAATAGAAAAAATTGATCAGCCCAAAACAGCTGAAGCCCGCGACATTAAGCTGCGTGAAACGAGCAGAAAAATGGAAGCGGCTTTTCTTACCTATGTATTTAAAACCCTTGAAAAAACTATCCCAAAAACATCAATTTCAGGGAAAACTGGAAATAATTTAGCAACTATGATGTTCAGTACAGTCATGGCTGACGCTGTTTCAGAACAGGGTGGAATAGGACTTGGAGATCAAATTTACCAATCTCTAAAAGAAATGGATGAACTACCAGATTTTGAAGAATTAAAATTAGATGACTTATCAAACACCATCAATACGATGGAATTCATGAAAACAGGGTTTGGCAAATAAAATGGGTAGTAGGGAAAAAACAATCTTCGATGATCTGTGTAATGCTCTTTCGAAAGAATTACAGATTTATGAAGACCTTCTTTCTGCAATGAAAATGAAACAAAATGCCATAATCAAAGGGAATAACGATAAAATTAAGAATGCAATTCACAAGGAGAGGGAATCCTCACAAAATATTTTAAAGCAAATGGAAATAAGAAATGAATTAACCAAATCCATTTCATCGAAATCAAAAAATAAAGATAAAAATATAACATTGACTAAATTAATTCACAAAGCAGATACAAGAAGTAAATCAAAATTGGAGAAGATCAGAAGGGAAATGCATCTAAGTGTAATAGAAATTGATAAACTCAATAGTGAAAATAAATACCTTTTATCAGCGTCTATAACTCATGTGAAGGATTTAGTGAAAGTATTTTTATCTACAGGGAACACACTCCATTCTCATTATGGTAACAATGGAACTATTAAAGAGCATCAAAAGGATAATCGTGTTTTAGATTTTAGGATATAATTAATCATGTCTATATCAAACATATTTGAGACTAGTAAAAGGTCTCTGTTGAACCACCAATCGGCTATCAATACCACAGCAAAGAATATTGCCAATGTATATACCGATGGCTATACCCGTCGCACAGTCGATTTGTCTAATTTATCATTAGGATTTGGAAATATGAGTGAGGATTCAATAAGCAGGGTTAAGAACCAGTTTTTGGATAATCAAATCTGGTATGAAAATCAGGCTTTAGGAAAAGAATCAATGAGTGAAATGTTGCTAAAACAGGTAGAAACTGCTTTTGGTGAACCGGATGATTCGGGACTTGCGAGTATTATGACAGAGTTTTGGAATTCGTGGTCAAGTTTGGCAAATAATCCTGAAAGTGATTCAGCTAGATCGCTGGTTCGAGATAAGGGTGTTCTTTTAAGCAATACCTTTAATCGATTAGATAAGAATTTAAAAAATCTTCAAAAGCAGACTGGGATTGAGATACAACAAAAAGTGAATGAGATTAATCAATTAGTGACCCAACTTGGTACAATAAATAAACATATTGATACTCATCGCTCCGGTGATTTAATAGATCAAAGGGATGTTCTGTTGAGTGAGCTAGCCAGTAAAATTGATATACAGGTTACAGAAAACCCTTCTGGCACAGTCGAAGTTTTAGCCGGTGGCCATATTTTAATTTCTGAAAATTATACAAATCAGTTAAAAACAGTCATGACGCAAGATAATAATGGGTTATTTCATTCTAACATAAAAACTATCCAGGGTAATAAAAGTATAGAAGTTATATCTGGAGAATTAGGTGGATTATTGGAATTCCATAATATTCATGTTTCTTCTTATATAAATTCAATAAATGAGTCAGCAGTCTCATTATCTAATGAGGTTAATAAAGTCCATATAAAGGGATTTAATCTTACTGGACTATCAGGCTTAAATTTTTTCAAAGATACTATTTCAGGCGCGGGTGACTTTTCTCTATCTGCTGAAATTTTATCAGACTCATCGCTAATAGCCACTTCATCAGAATCTGATGTTAGGGGAGATAGCACTTCAGCCCAAGCTATTGCAGAATTGCAATATGATGAGATAATCAATGGTAGATCAGTTTTGGACAGTTATAATTCATTGATTGCAGACGTGGGTAATAGAGTACAGGAAGCAACGTTCATTCGTCAAAATCAGAAAAAGATTGTACAGCAATTACAAATTCAGAAAGCTTCTGTAACCGGAGTATCTCTTGATGAAGAAATGACCCAACTCATCCAATTTGAGCAAGCCTATGGGGCAGCAGCCAAAATGATTTCTACAGTTGATGAATTAATGCAGACAATTCTATCACTAGGATAAAGTGAATTAATTATTAATAATAGTAAATTGAAATAAATATTTTTTAGGAGGAAAAATGCGAATTACTCAATCAATGATAACAAAAAGTTTATTGTCGAGCATTAACCAAAACAGGGAAAGTATGTATTCCATTCAGGAATCTATTACCACCGGTAAAGAAGTGGAGCGCTCCTCAGATGACCCTGTTCAATTTTTTCGTGCGAATCGTTTCCGTCAAAGTATTAAACAAAACGAACAATATTTAGAAAATGTGCAAAATGCAGAGGGTTGGCTTCAAGCTACAACTTCTAATTTGGATAGTATGTTGAATCAAGTCATGACATTGCGGGAAAAGGCAGTGCAGAGTGCCAATGATTCACTAAGTGCTGAAAACAGACTCCAGATGGCATCTGAAATTAATAATATAGTTGAAGATTTAGTCAATTTGGCAAATGGATCCTTTCTCGATAAAAATCTATTTTCAGGGACAAAAACAAAAATTGAAAATCCATTCTCATTTGATGGAAACTCTATAGAATATCAAGGGAATACAGGAAAAATTAATAGGCGCATATCAGAAAATTTTACGATTAATATTAATGTGACCGGACAGGACCTTTTAGATACCAATATTTTTAATTCTGCTTTGAATTTGCGAACGGCACTAGAAAATGATGATACAAATGAAATAGCGAACATGATTGACTCAATAGATTCAGCTTCAGAAAAAATGATCAGTTTAAATACAAGTGTTGGATCCATCCAGAATCAACTAGAATTAGCTGAAGATCGTTTGAGGACAGCCAACTTAAACCTTGTCACGTTTATTTCAGATACTGAAGATGTGGATTTAGCTTCTGCTATTACTCAGTATAATTCTGAAGAGATGGCATATCAGGCAGCCCTACAGTCAACAGCTAATATTCTTAGATTAAATATAATGGATTTCTTAAAATGAAAACTACAGTTGCTACTCATACATCTCAAACAGATTCGTTTTTATACCGGTTTCATTCTGGTGAATACCAGATGCTGAATGGAAATGGAACCGACTTTGATTTGACAAATATCATAGATTTTGATAATGGGATCCCGGGATTTGAAGAGTTATCAAAATTTATAGTTGTTCCTTTAAAAGAGCATCATCCGTTTCAAGTCCTTCAATCATTGGAAGCTCCACCAATTGCTATGTTTGTTATTCCCATTCACCATTTTGAATCCAAACAGAAAATCAAAATAGAAAGGATAGATTTGGAGAAAATTGGTGTAAAGTCACAGAATGACACGGATATATATTTTGTGATAAGAATGTCTCAAGAGGAGAAAATATTTACAGTAAATACGAAGGCTCCAATTGTCATTAATCCCAAGATTTTACAAGGATGTCAGGTCATTCTAGATAATCCAAATTTACAAATCGAGCAACCTTTAGATCTAGCATAATTAATTAATTCATTTGACAGGGA
Organism: uncultured bacterium; assembly: GCA_964433085.1. Classification (GTDB taxonomy): domain Bacteria; phylum Fidelibacterota; class Marinisomatia; order Marinisomatales; family AB-629-J13; genus AB-629-J13. The sequence goes on along the minus strand of CAYSQB010000009.1, from coordinate 3,143 downwards.
AGTTAAATGCTTGTATTGACACGGAAGTCAGGAGAAAAAATAAGGATAGGGAAAGATATAATCGTTTCCGTTGTAAGCAAGGGTCAAGGACCTCTTAAATTAGGAATAGATGCTCCCAAGGAAATTCCTATTTACAGAGAGGAGATATATTATTTAATAAAAAACTATAATCAAAAAGCTTTAATAAATAATATATCTATGACTGACAAACTACAAACTAAATTCAAATAGAATATATTACGGACACAAAATTTATGATACCAAAAATTATACACCAGTTATGGATTGGCCCTAAAAAGGCTCCCACTGAAATGATGGAGACATGGAAAAAATTCCACCCAGATTGGGATTATATTTTCTGGAACGAAGAAACCATTTTAAAGAATTTTTCAAAAGGATTATACAATCAACAACAATATGATTCTATGCCCGAATGGAATGGCAAGTGTGATATAGCTAGATATGAAATTCTACAGAAATTTGGCGGATTCTTCATAGATGCGGATTCTATCTGCAAGAGGAAACTGGATAATTATCTATTAGAAAATGATAGTTTCAGTTGTTATGAAAATGAGCTGCTCCGGGGGCAACTAATTGCTGCTGGATATTTGGGCTGTGTACAGGGATGTGAACTAATGAATCATCTTGTAATCAGGCTTCATGGTCTGTCTGGAGAGGCTCTCCACCAGGGCCCAATGACTGCATGGAAAACAGTTGGGCCATTATTTTTAACACAAACCGTCAATGAATTAAAATATACAAAATTAGCAGTTTATCCGAGTTTTTATTTTATTCCTTCACACTATACGGAAAAATGTTTGTATAACGGTCCATTTAAGCCATATGCAGAACAATTTTGGGGTAGTACGGAAACTTTAAATGGAAAAGTGGGTATGGAATATGATACGTATTCTAAAAATAAAAACTCTGTAGCATTAGGAGGAATGAATAGTTTTCCGGAGGAAAAACGAAACCAATCACTAATTACAGCAATTGATTATTTAGAGAAAGAAGATTTTGATAAATCCAGAAAACATTTTTCAGAGATTATCCAGAATAATCCACTATCTGAGGAAGCAATATATGGTCTCGCACTGTGTTCAAAAAATCAGGACGATATTTTGAAGGCTTTGGAATATATCAATGAACTATTACGGATAAATCCAAACCATTCTGAAGCTTGGAACCAGTTTGGTCTAATTATGGTGGACAAGGGAAACTTAGCTGATGCAAAAAAGGGATTTATAACATCCATTGAAAAGAATCCAGGGTCTGTTGAAGTGCAGAGAAACCTTGCAGAGCTATATCTATTAGAAGGAGATTTTGAGTTAGGTGTTCAGGCATATTTGTCAATATTAAAAAATTATCCAGATGATGTTCCCACATTGTTACGAATGGCTGAATTAAATGCGGAAGCCGATAACAAAGAATTAGCTTCAGAATGGGCAAATCTTGTATTAAATATAGAACCAGATAATAGTCTGGCAGTTCAGCACGTCTTAAAACATGATTGAATTACTGACAAAAATGATGGATGTGTGCCTTTCAATCTTGTGCCCCTTACTTGGGATTTCATTATTGTTTGAATTTAATAGATAGTACAAGTAGATCCTATAAGGCTGTGAAAGTTGATAAACTTATTTTTTTTAATATCACTATCTAACAGAAGGTAAACACTATGTATAGTTATTTAGGTTGTAAAATGCCATTTAAGGATAGGGCAAAATTCCGGAAATTTTTTTGGTTACTACCTTGAAATTAAATTATTATTTAATTTTATTTATCCATAATAAGGTAAATAGTTTTCGGATTGCGAATGGGATGTCTCGGATGATGAGGCCTAATACATGATTGTCAATGGGCAGCCACATGATGACTATTTCGTTCACCAAATGGATGTTGAAGATGGTCGCCACATAAACAGACTGGATTTATTCTTGCCACTAGTGACATCAAAGACTGTGTTGCATGTCGGAAATGTAGACTGGCCAATCACCGACCCAAACAATAGTTTGCACTTGCAATTGGCACAAATGGCGACGCGAATCGATGGAGTGGATCCAAACCAGAAAGGCGCTGATGCGGTCAGAGTTCCTAATGGCGAACAGTTTCATGAATGGGAACAGTTAAGAGGAAAAAGCTACGATTTGATTCTTGTACCTGAAGTGATTGAACACGTTGATTCTTTCCGCGACTTGTTTTCCGATTTGGATAGTGTACAAGGACCCTTGTTGATAACTGCACCCTGTGCATGGGCATGCCAGTCGTTCTTCGAAAAACGCGGAGATAAATGGTTGGAAGTAGTACATCCTGATCATAACTGTTGGTTTTCGCCATATACTCTCAAGAATACCATTGAGAAGTATGGGAAACGTCGCGTAACATCGATGTGCTGGATTAACCACATGAGCATCGCTGCATTCACCTTATGATATCGATTAACCTGATATTAAACTACATAATTGAAAAATAATAAGGTAAATAGATTTGAATGGGAAAAATGGATTTAAGTTTCACATAGGGGACCTAGTTCTAATATGAGGAAAATTTTCCCCAGAGATTAGATTGAAACAAAAACATTCTTTTTCCATTAGGTGAGCGGCTATTAAATTTCCTTATGTCAGGTCTCCTTATTACAAAGAACAACTTTACCATTCGGGATTTCGGATTATCTCTTCAAAAACCGGTTCATGTCAAACTTTCCTCCGATGCGGTAGATTCGGTCAATAATTCGCAAAAAAATTTACAGTCACTTCTTACATCAGGGATTTCTATTTATGGAGTCACAACCGGTTTCGGGAAATTAAGTCATGTGAAAATTGATCCTTCTGACCAGAGGAAGTTACAGTTGAATTTGGTTCGTTCTCATGCTGCCGGTGTAGGACAACCGGAAAATAAGGGAATCATCCGAGTTATGATGATCTTGAAATTGCTCACATTTGTAAAAGGTTACAGTGGGGTGAGGATGGCTGTTTTGGACCAGATAATTAAATTTTTAAACCATGATATAATCCCTGTGGTACCTGAGAAAGGATCTGTAGGAGCAAGCGGTGATTTAGCTCAATTGGCGCACATGGGACTGGCTCTTATTGGTGAGGGTGACGTATTTTATAAAGGTAAACAAACTGAATCTAAACTTATCA
>CAYSQB010000008.1:0-37379 GCA_964433085.1 uncultured bacterium | reverse complement strand
CTGAGAGAAGACAATCGAAATATTGTTCAAATGTATTCAGAAATAATTGCTGAAGCGGTGGAGAGTGAATCGGATGAAAATCTAAATTTTATTTTTGATAAAATTATTTCGCGTATACAATTTCCAATTATTCAATCAGATATAAATAAGAATCCGCAATCATGGAAGAATTTACCTTTTGAAGAGTCAGATCTGTCTCGTATAAAGCGAAATCAAGAATTAATGGACCAACAAAATACTCCGATTGAATTATTTTTTTCTGACCCTGTGACTGGCAAAAAACAACTTTTGGGTTATTTGCATTTTGGGGATTCAAATCTCATCCATCAGTTATTGTGGCTTCCCTATCTTGAAATTGGTGTTATCTGTTTTTTTATATGTTTAGGCATAATGGGATTCACTTATATCAGAAAGACAGAAAATAATAATATATGGACGGGAATGGCAAAAGAAACGGCTCACCAGTTAGGCACTCCTGTTTCTGCGCTAATCGGATGGATTCAACGGATTAAATCTCACCCTGATAAAATAAGAGATATTGTCCCAGAGATTGAAGCTGATGTAAACAGATTGGAACAAGTAGGGAACCGATTTGGTAAAATCGGATCAAGTCCAAAATTGAACTCTATAAATGTTATAGAATTGATTAAAGGCGTTATTAATTATTTAAATCGTAGATTATCCTCAGATAAATTAAAAATTGAGATTGAACACAAAATTTCCCCTGAGGTAAAAATAGAGGCAAACGAGACCTTATTATCTTGGGCTATTGAAAATGTTATAAAAAATGGATTGGACTCTATGAAATCCAATGAAGGTACAGTATATGTGAAGATTTCATCAGACATAAAAGGTATTCGAATTTTAATTGAAGATGATGGTAAAGGAATATTAAGACGAAATTGGAAAAAAGTATTTCAACCTGGATTTACAACAAAAAAGCATGGATGGGGATTTGGCTTATCTCTCAGTTACCGGATTATTAAAGAAATACATCATGGAACTATTCAAATACTTAAATCTTCTCCCGATACAGGGACTACAGTCGAAATCCATATTCCTTAATCCTAATTAATATAGTTTATTAGAAGATCAATTTCTTTTTAGCCTGTTTTTAAATCGGATTAAGAGTCATCTAGATCAGGTTTGCTACGTAGTCTTTTAATATTACTTCGTTTTTTTTTATTGTATAACCGTTTTTTTATTGACGATATAGTTCGAGCAGTTTTTATTCGTTTTTTCTCTTTTTTGGTTGCCTGAATGAGTAACTTAGTTAATTTATCAATCACTTCTTTTCTGTTTTGGTGCTGACTTTTATATACTGTAGACTCAATTAACAAATCACCCTCTCGATTGATTTTACCACTATGAATCAGCCTCAGTCTTTTTTTTATATGTTCTGGTAAATAAATGGAATGGGTCACATTATACCGAAGGCGAACACCCGTTTCAACTTTATTTACATGCTGCCCTCCTGCCCCTGACGATCGAAAAAAATCAAATTTTAATTCTGAATAAGGTATTTTTATATCTTTGTTGATTGTTATAATGTTCATAGCATTTTATACAAATCTGTGATAGTACCCCTTGTCAAACGACGATAGACTGTCTAATTTCGCATACAAATTTTAAGGAGAGAATTTTGGAAATCATACACGCAATGGCAGGGAGTGAGTCTGGTCAGGGTGGAGGATTGGCAGCAATGCTGCCCTTTATTGTTATAATGTTCATTGTATACTTTCTGATGATTAGACCAAATACTAAGAAACAGAAAGAAAAACAACAAATGATTCAGTCTCTTAAAAAAGGAGATAAGATCATTACTATCGGCGGAATCCATGGTACAATTTCCGGTATCAAACAAAAAGGATCAATCGTTGTTTTGAATTTGGGAAAAAATGTAAATGTAAACTTAAACAGGTCATCCATTGCTGGACTGGCTGGTAAAACGACTGATGAGGATACTTTATCAGAGGGAATGAATACTTAATGGCAGTTAGGCATATCGTACACTATGGTGGTTCTATCCTCAGGAGAAAATGTAAAGATGTATCTCCGGATGAAGATTTATCCAACCTAATTAATGATATGATGGACTCCATGTATGAGGCTGAGGGCATTGGCTTGGCAGCTAACCAGGTGGGGGTAAATAAAAATTTATTTGTTGTCGATATTTCTCATGTTGATGAAAATGAGACTCCTCGTGTTTTTATAAACGGAAAAATCGAAAGTTCTCAGGGTAAATCTGAGTATTCTGAAGGTTGCCTTTCTCTTCCGGGAATTAAATTTGATATCACTAGGCCAGAAATTATTACATTCAGTTTTCAAGATATAGACAGAAAAAAAAAGATTGAAGAATTTGATGGGTTACTAGCAAGAGCTATCCAGCATGAAGTGGATCATTTAAACGGAATTTTAATTATTGATCGGGTAAACGAGGCGGCAAAGATCCCATTTCTAAAGAACATTCGAGATATAAAAAATACTACTATTAAAGGGTCTCATGTAAAATCAAATCCCGATGTATATTTGTAATTATGAGTCCTCATTAAAACACTGATTTACATAATAAAAAAGAGTTGAGGACAGGGTGGATATAATTTTTATGGGAAATCCTGAATTTGCAGTTCCCAGTTTGAAAATCATTGCTGAATCAAAATATACGCTGCTAGCGGTTGTGTCCAATCCTTCAAAATTTATTGGAAGGAACAAAACAGAAAAAATAACAAAAGTTGGTGAATTTGCAAAAAGTCGAAACATCCCTCTTTTCCAACCTCAGACATTAGATGATCCAGAATTTTTGAATGTAATGGAGACCTTGAGCCCAGATTATTTTTTAGTGGTTGCATTTAAGATTTTGCCAGATTTACTCTTGGATATTCCACAAAAAGGATCAATTAATCTTCATGCTTCTCTGCTTCCCCATTACCGTGGAGCAGCGCCCATACAAAGAGCTATTATGAACGGTGAAATTGAGACCGGATTAAGCACATTTATCATCAGAAAATCAGTGGACACAGGGTCAATTTTAATGCAAGTAAAAGCTACTATTACTGACTCCGATACTTTTGGAACATTATCTGAGAATATGTCTAAAAAAGGAGCTGATCTATTATTGGACACCCTCCATCGTTTAAAAAATAATTCCTTATCTCCAAAAGAGCAAGATCACTCTAATGCGACCTCAGCTCCAAAAATCAAGGAAAATGACTCCTGTATTAAATGGTCACAGCCCGCTGAAAAAATTCATAATCAAATTCGTGGGCTGGCTCCAATACCGGGGGCCTTTACTTATTTTAATGGAATCCGTCTTAAAATATTGAGATCAAGTGTAAATTGTTTCAATGAGAAACAAAATCCTGGAACGGTGGTTTTTTGTGATAAAAAACTGCTTATAATTCAAACAGGTGATGGACATATTGAACTTAATACAATACAAAGAGAGGGAAAGAAAACCATGGAGACCCCAGATTTCCTTAATGGTATTGATATCAACATTGGAGATATGTTTGGTAAATGATTGTCATATTCGTATTTGCAATAAAAAAAACTAAAGAAGATTTAAGTAAATTGGCATCGAATCTTAAATTAAAAATGGAACTATAAAGTGTCCAAATTCATATCCTAATCATGTCTGAGATAAATATCATATGAATAGTTTCATTAGATATCTGATGATTTTTGGATTTATGGGACTATTTACTTTAATAATTTTTAACTCAGTAATTATGCCTTGGTATATACGAAAAGCACACAGTATCCCATTGATGAATATGAAAAATAAAGCAATTTCTAAAGCAATTGATATTTTGGAATCTGAAGGATTTAAAGCGATAATAAATGACACTGTTTTTACAAATGCCGTCTTATCTGGCATCGTTATGGATCAATTTCCCAAACCCTATTCCCGTGTTAAGGCAGGCCGTACCGTTCGACTATCAATATCTCACCCTGAACGGCTGGTTGATGTCCCTAATTTGATTGGTCAATCAAAAAGAAATGGTGAACTTATTCTACAGCAGGTTGGCTTGCTGTTGGATACAGTATACTTCGAATTCCATCCAGATAAAAAAGAGGGAACAATAATCTGGCAATCTCCAAGGGGGGGGGATGTTTTGAGAAAAGGAAATGGAATTCATTTAAGTGTGAGTCAGGGAAAGCCACCAAATTTTTTCCAAGTCCCAAATATGTATCAACTCAGTAAAACTGAAGCAGAAAAAGAATTAAAAAAATCTGGATTATTGTTAGGAAAAATTGATTATAAACAGGATACAACCTTGATTCCTTTTACCGTTTTAGATCAATCGATTCTTCCGGGAACTGTATTGGAAAAATCAATTCCTGTTAACATCATTATTAGTGTAGAGGATTTGCAGGATATATTCAATCAAGTGATGGAAAATTAATTGTTACTTAGATCGGAAGAGATAAAACGCAAAATTATCCATTTAAGTAATTCTGTTATTCCTTTGAGTTACTATTTTTTTGTAGAAGATCGAGTGATGATGATATGGATTTTATTATCGATAACAATTTTCTTCGTTGCAGTTGATTATTTCCGGTTTCGTATTGGTTGGATTCAAAAGTGGTTTAGGATATTTTTCTCCTCCATGTTAAGAAAACACGAATTAGAAGGAAATTTGACCGGAGCAACATGGGCATTTATTGGAGCTACCATCAGTGTTTTTCTATTTGAAAAAGATATCGCAGTATTAGCTCTTCTTTTTATGAGTGTGGGAGATACGGTTGCTGCATTAATAGGGCAACAATATGGAAAAATAAAGATTGGGAAAAAAACAATTGAGGGGTTTGCGGGAGGATTGGTCTCATGCATTTTCATTTCGATATTTTTTCCATCAGTAACCTGGATTAATCGTATTGCAGGTTCTCTAATAGCTAGCCTGATTGAATTAAGTCCTATACCTGTAGATGATAATTTAATGATTCCCCTTATTTCGGGAGGGATGATGACATTGTTCAGAGGTATAATTTTATGATTTTTCTAACACCAGCAATGTTGTGGGGTTTGCTGGCTGCATCCATTCCTATTATTATACATCTGTATAGTTTACGTCAAACTAAAGAGATAGAATTCAGTTCACTGAAATATATTCGTGAATTAGAATATGAGACCATTAGACGGTTAAAAATACGTCAGTGGCTTTTGGTATTTCTTCGGATGCTTATTATTTGTTGTCTCATTTTAATGGCTGCTCGGCCGGTTCTTAAGGGCTTTATCCCCACTTGGATTGCCGGGGAAAAAGAATCTAGAGTGGTTGTCATTTTAGATAATTCGGCCAGCATGGCTATGTTCAGTGATGGAAAATCCCTGTTAGAGAATGGGAAATCCCATGTATTAGAGATTGCGGACATCTATGATGAGTTCACAAAATTTTATTGTTACCAAACAAATCCTCTAAAACAGATTTACAATGGAGGTCCTGGTGATCAATCCTTGAAGACTGCATTGGAACGAGTTCAGTATTCCAATACTGAAGATCATCTTTTTTTAAAAGTGGATTCAATCTTATATATGCAGGATGCCTTTGAACCGAACAAAGAATGTTTCATCATCAGTGATTTTTCAAAACAGATTCATGTTGATATGATGGATTATACTCCGGTATCACATTTTCTGACAGATACATTAGAAACTGGGTGGCGGTTTTATGGTATTGCTCAAGAAGGGTTAAACAATAATCTGTCTTTGTTAGATGTGGATATCCTAAGCCAAATACGTCTTCCAAATTCGCTTTTGAGGATAGAAACTGAAGTAATAAATGATGGTTTAAAGGATAAACGAAATATTCCGGTGGAATTATTTCTAAAAGACGACAGATTAGGACAGGTAGTTGCATCGTTCAGCAAGCAGCAAAGAAAGGATTTTATTTATCAAGTATATCCAGGTATGAGTGGAGTCATTCAAGGGCATTTAGAAATTCCTGAAGATGATTATTTACTTGATAATCATCTTTCATTTGATTTTACAGTTCCTGAACAAATATCCTGTACTGTTATGGGAAGGTCGACAGAAGAAACCTTTCTATTGGAGACTGCGCTGTCATCAATTGATAATCAAAAAGGATTTCTTCAGATTGAAACTAAAATAAATTCAAATCTAGATCACCTTCCATTGGACTATACGGATGTACTGATAATGTATAATCATGGTATTTTAAGTCCAAATATCATTGATGATATTCAAAAATTTTTGAATAGAGGGGGAGGGATTATTTGGTTTGCGGGTGACCGTTCGGTTACACAGTTGGATGACATTGGGGCAAAATCATTACGATTACCTAAGGTCAGAGGACTAAATTCAGTATCAGGAGAATCATTTTACTCTGTTTTGGTTGGTAAGAATAATCATCCTATTCTTAACGATTTAAAATTAAGAAATATTGAAAATGAACTTCCTCAAGTATTTCAGTACGTAAAAATCACTCCTCCGCTTAATCAAATTCCGGTACTTACATTAAATAATAGCGATCCATATCTTTTGGAAATCCCAGTTTTTGGAGGCACTCTGTTTTATTTTACTTCCCTTATGGATTTGAATTGGAGTGATTTTCCACTCAAAGGGTTAGCGGTATCTCTGTTACATAGAATCCTTCTCTATTTAGCTACAGATGAATCCAATACTAGACCGGTATATCTAGGAGTAAGTAAGATGATCAGTGTAGAGGAAAAAGATTTGAAATCAGAGTGGACATTACTCAGTCCGTCTGGAAAAAATATTCAATTAATTCCTGACTATAATGCAAAACAGTTGAAAATTATCCATACAGAAGAATTGGGTTCGTATAAAGTGTTAAATAATGGAGAGCCTTATGCATCATTTTCAACACGATTGTCAGAATTTGAATATCCATCTGAACGATTATCAAAGGATGAAATACTTCATCTTTTTTCTCATGATCGCATTCGATGGGTTCCCCCTCAAACAGAACTGAAAAATCATTTAAAAAATATTCGTTACGGATCATCTCTTTGGAGAGGATTTTTAATATTAGCAATCATATTTTTTCTTCTTGAGAGTATTTTGGGTACGGGTAAATCTAAACGATAATCTTTTTTGATAACCAAACGCAATTCAGAAAAAAGGGAAAGAACCTTATTGGTGGGGGTGATTCATCGCACAAACACAGAAGAAATTATCGAAGAACATTTAGAAGAACTTACTTTACTAGCTGATACGGCCGGAGCGCATGTAGTGGGATCAATTACTCAGAAGATTCAAAAGATAAACCCTGTTTATTACATTGGAAAGGGGAAAGCAGAACAGGTGGTTCATCAGGCCAAAGAACTGGATGTTGACCTTATTATTTTTGATGACGAATTAAGTCCAACCCAAACCAAAAATTATCAAAAGATTTGTGGGGAAATTAAAGTTTTAGATCGTAGTGCTCTAATATTAGATATTTTTAAAAAACATGCTCTTACCAAAGAATCAAAAACTCAGGTTGAATTAGCACATTTACAGTATCTACTCCCTAGGCTGACACGTTTGTGGACACATTTGGAACGGCAGATGGGTGGAATCGGAGCACGAGCTGGAGCAGGGGAGACCCAAATTGAAGTAGACCGCAGGCTCATTCGAACAAGGATTTCAAAATTAAAGAAAGATTTAGTAAAGATTGACAAGGAAAGGGAAATACAGAGGAAACGCCGTCAATCAGTATTTAAAGTTGCCCTAGTAGGATATACAAATGCCGGGAAATCGACCTTGTTGAAAGTATTAAGCGGAGCAGATGTTTATATTAAAGATCAGTTATTTGCTACTCTGGATACGACTATCCGTTCAGTGGATATTGACTCATCTCATTCTTTTTTATTGAGTGATACCATAGGATTTATTCGAAAATTACCTCATCATCTGGTTGCCAGCTTTCACTCTACACTGAATGAAACAACAGAAGCAGACCTGTTGGCTATTGTATTGGATGCTTCGTCTCCTTCTGTTTTGGAGCACTACCGAGTCATCAGAAACGTTTTGATCGAAATCAAGGCAGATAAAATTCCACATTTAATTGTTTTTAATAAATTGGATAGACTGGAACGGGATACTCAACTGGAATATCTGAAAAATAAATTATCTGAGGGGCTCTTTATTTCAGCCAAAAATTGTCTTGGTTTGGATACATTTCTTCATAAAATCAAGATGAAAATGGAAGAATGTTATTTAACCGCAGAATTTTTTGTTCCTTATGAGCAGGGGAAAAATATTTCATCTGTGCAAGAGGGAGTGGAAGTTATTCGGAAAACATATAATGAAAAGGGAATGGTATTCAAAATCAGGGGAGATAGGACCCGCGTTGAGAAACTTCAGAAAATGGTAAATGGATAGATAAAATAAAAAACCCTCCAATTATTTTTCAGAGGGCTTTTTATTTCTGCAACAGTTGTTTTTCAGGACCCTGATTTGTCACGGTGGATGCCTCCCGCTTGCAGCAAACTTCCTTCATCCCAGTAATTAGGAAAGGCCTGTTTTTTGTAAACGGAGTACAGCTTCCTAGGTTTTTTATTGTAGATCCTGAAATAACAGTATCTGAAGCAGAAATTCTAGTATACTTAGATAAAATTACACGATTTAAAAATGAGAATCAAAGATTGTTTTATAGGTATTGATAAATAATATTGTATTCATATTTTTATTAATAATTTATCCTCACTATTCACTTGGATATTGAATTATGGGAATTACTCAAATAGGTCCGATTTTTGTTTCAAAAGGAATTCTGCTCTTCCCTGTTCCATAAGGTTTTCAGGCATGATATCAGGTATTATTGTTGGGTCTAAATTTATGATATGAGATAACTCGTTATGGAAGGACTCTCTATTTCCAGATTTTATATAATAATATTCAGCTTTAGCGGTTCTGTGACTGAAGCAATTGGGATACATCTGAATTGCTGTATCAAAATAAACTTTAGCCTGGTCTAGGTCCATGCCTGGTAATCGAGAGTACAATATACCTAATAGGCGCATTGGACCACCGAAATCATAGATTGAATTAAGGCTGTAAATCCGGTGATATAAAGATTCAAGTAAATCCCGTTGCTGCATGCGTTTCCTCACAGGTTTGGAGAAAATAAATTCTCCTAAATTTATCCCAAACATGTACAGAGCAGGAAGGGAGGATTCTTTTATGTTTTCTATTTTTTTTACTAAGTAATGTTGACCCTCACCGGAATTTAGAATCGTTTCAGAATTAATTTCTTTTGGATCAATATTTAAAGCAATAGACAAGGCATTTAGAGCTCCTTCCATAAAAAGGCTATCTCTTTTTATTTTATTTTGTTCAATATATTTTCCCTCAAAGAAACATGCTCTACTGTATAAAAGACCTGTTACTGTGTCTTGGGGCCTCATTTGATGTGCTTTTAAAAGAAAGTTTCTTGCCCATGTAGCATATTCAGGTTTTACACGTTTTTCCCAATATTCATTTCCCTTTACAATTAAAAAATCGACATTTTGAGATAATAAATCCTTTTGACTCGGCTGAAAAGGTGTGCAAGAATACCATAGTATAATCAGCGAAAAATTTAAGGTAATGATTAATTTATGATAATTCATTGGCTTGTGGCTGGTATTTTGAAAGATTCACGGTGTAAATTTCAACCGTAAAACTACTGATGTTTTATTGTCTATGAAAAAGAATATTGCATTAAAAGGAGTGGATATTCAGGCATTGTTAGGTGCTGGTGATACCAATTTGAGAATTCTAGAAGATAATTTCTCAGCCCGTGTCGTTGTCCGGGGAAATAAATTTCATATTGATGGAGAAAAAGGTGAGGTGGAAATAATTGGTAATTTGGTCCACGAAATGAGTCAGACATTGAACCGTAAGGGTTCACTAACACAAAAAAATGTTCAAGATTTATTACTAATTAGTGGTAACGACAACAAAAAACAAACGGATAATAAAATAGATAATGTTATTTATTATGGTAGAAAGGGAGGGATTACTGCTAGGACAAAAGGTCAGAAAAAATATGTGGAAATGGTTAGAAAAAATGATATTGTTTTTTCTATTGGACCCGCGGGGACAGGTAAAACCTATATTGCAGTTGCGTTTGCTGTTTCTGCTTTGGAAAACCATGATGTTGATCGTATTATTTTATGCCGTCCCGCTGTTGAAGCTGGGGAGAACCTTGGGTTCCTTCCGGGGGATCTAAAGGAGAAAGTTGACCCCTATTTAACACCTCTTTATGATGCACTGGGGGACATGCTTCATAAAACAAGATTAAATCCGCTACTGGCAAAAAATTCTATCGAAATCATTCCCTTGGCATATATGCGCGGGAGGACTCTGAATAATGCATTTCTTATTTTAGATGAGGCACAAAATGCTACACCCATGCAGATGAAAATGTTTCTTACAAGATTGGGAGTGAATTCAAAAGCAATTATCACAGGAGACATTACTCAAATAGATCTTCCCAATACATCTAATTCTGGTTTACTCCAAGTGTTGGATATATTAAATGATATTGATGGAATTGGGTTTTGCCAACTAGATAAAACTGATGTGGTAAGACATCAACTAGTAAAAAATATTATTGATGCATATAATTCTGTAAATAATCATGAAAGTACAAAATAACACACTTATTGTTACAGAAAGGTTTTATAAACCAAATCAATTTCCGGTATTATGAAATCTGAATTTTAAGCGTTTTAATATGCATAGACAAAACAAGTTTACTGCTCACACTCAACTTAAATTATCTCCCTTTTTTGAACGGACATCCAAGTTAAATGAGCCTCAGGAGTGGAAGCGTTGGTCTGGATATTTATCTGCTACTAAATATGAGCTTACCCATGATAATGAATATTTTGCCATTCGTACCAGGGCTGCACTTTTAGATATTACACCATTATACAAATACATCATCGAAGGTCCGGATGCCAAAGCATTTCTTAATCGATTGGTCACAAGGAATATCAATATTTGCAAAATCGGACAAGTAATGTATACACCCTGGTGCGATGAAAACGGAAAACAAATTGATGATGGCACTGTTCAAAGATTATCCAAACAAAAATTTAGGATTACCAGTGCAGAACCCAATTTAGAATGGATTCAAATAAATTCTTCAGGTATGAATTTATCCATTTCTGATGATTCTAATACTACTGCAGCATTAGCTCTTCAGGGTCCAAACTCCCGGGCCATCCTCAACTCAATCGCTACAGATTCTTTGGATGATCTCAAATTTTTCTGGATGATAGATACAAATTTTGGTAAGGTCCCCGTTTCCATCTCCCGTACTGGATACACTGGCGACTTGGGGTACGAAATTTGGATGAGTCCGACAGATGCTTTAGAAGTTTGGGATTTGTTGTTGGAAAAAGGGAAGTATTATGGCATCACACCCACTGGACTCCATGCACTGGATATAGCAAGGATAGAAGCGGGTTTGATTTTACTTGATGTGGATTATATCTCATCGCGCCATGCCATCATAGAACCTCGAAAATCATCTCCTTATGAGCTTGGTTTAGGCTGGACTGTAAAACTGAAGAAAAAAGAATTTATTGGGAAAAAAGCACTGGAAGTAGAATATACTCGCAGGCCGGAATGGAATTTTGTAGGTATTGAGATTCAGTGGTCACAACTGGAAGGCCATTATCGAAAGGTTGGGCTACCACCTGGACTCCCTCACACAGCCTGGCGAACCAGCACGCCTTTATATAAGAACAATGAACAGGTAGGTTATGCTACCAGTGGTTGTTGGTCTCCTATCCTAAAAAAATATATTGCTTTGGCCCATGTGAAAGCTGAATATGCAAAAGAAAACACTCAATTAGATTTTGAATTTAAGTTAGAACACTATCGTAAACTCACATCGGCACGAATAGTGGGGACCCCCTTCTTTGATCCGGTTAGGAAGCGCTCATGTCCTCACTAAAAAAATATGATGCTATTATCATTGGCGGTGGACACAATGGCCTGACAGCAGCTGCCTATTTAGGTCGGGCTGGGAAGAAAGTGTTGGTTTTGGAACGGCGCTACGTCTTAGGGGGTGCTGCTGTCACAGAGGAAGTGTTCCCTGGATTTAAATTTTCAGTTTGCTCCTATGTGGTGAGTCTCATGAAGGCCAATGTGATTCGAGAGCTGAGGCTTCCGAAATTTGGACTGGAACTACTCCCGCTGGAAAGCACCTTAACACCTTTGGATAATGATTATTTGATACGCACCGCTGATTCGGATGAGACATACCAAGAAATTTATAGGCACTCACCAAAGGACGCGGAAACATATATGCGCTTTGGACCACTCATGAGCCAAATAGGAATGGCAGTTCGTCCTATTTTAGAAACGATTGCACCCAATGCAATTTGTCCCAGTTTATCTGATATGGGCGCAATGAGAAGACTAATGAATCATTTCAAATCTATCAGTGATGAGCAATTTGAATATTTGACCAAGCTTATGACAATGAGCTCAGCAGATTTTCTAGATGAATGGTTTGAATATGAACCCTTGAAAGCCACAATGTCTGCAAGTGGAATTATTGGAACATTCATGGGGCCTAGATCTCCCGGTTCCGCCTATGTAATGCTTCATCATTATATGGGTGATATCGATGGTTCTTATCGTGCCTGGGGATTCCAGCGAGGTGGTACAGGCGCATTGAGCATAGCCATCGCCCGTTCAGCAGAACATTTCGGTGCGGATATTAAGACGGAATCACCAGTGGAAAAAGTGATAGTGAAAAATGGTTGTGCAGTAGGAATTGCACTAGAGAATGGGGATGAATTTAGGTCTGATATTGTAATCTCGGGTTTGGATCCAAAACTCTCTTTTTTGAAAATGGTAGATGAGAGTGATCTTCCATCAGATTTTGTCACAGATATTAAAAATTATCGAATCCGTGGTTCATCTGGAAAAGTAAATTTAGCGTTAGACACATTGCCTGAATTTACATGTTTATCTGGAGATAGTCGTTACCTTCGAGGAGCTATTTCAATCAGTCCAAGTTATGACTATTTAGAGAGAGCTTACGATGATGCCAAGTATGAAAAATTTTCTCAGAAACCATTTATGGATATTGTTTTACCATCGGTTCTGGATCCTGAAATGGCACCACCAGGTAAACATGTTATGTCCTGTTTTGTACAGTATGCTCCATACAATATTAATGGGGGATGGAACGATCAAAAACGTGATTCATTTGGTGATACGGTCATCAATACTCTTGCCCAGTATGCGCCTAATATCAAAGATATCATTTTACATCGACAGGTACTGACACCTGTAGATTTGGAATCTACATTTGGTTTAACCGAAGGAAATATTTTCCATGGTGAACTCACACTACAACAGTTATTTACCATGCGGCCAGCTGTAAAATGGGCAAATTATAAAACACCCATAAAAAATTATTTTCAATGCGGTTCAGGAACTCATCCTGGTGGAGGAATCACCGGTTCTCCCGGAGAAATGGCTGCAAAAAAAATATTAAGGGATTGGTAAATGGTACATTATGATAGCATAGTTATTGGAGGTGGATTTAACAGTCTGGTTGCTGCTTCTATTTTGGGACAATCTGGTAAAAAGGTTTTACTCCTTGAAGCATGTGAACAAATTGCTGGTTTGGCATCTACTACGGAATTTGTTCCAGGTTTCCAATGTAATTTAATCAATGATGTAGTAAAATGGATAGATCCAAGAGTCATAAAAAAACTGAATCTTGAATCTCATGGTTTGTCGTTCCATTCCCAAGATATTGTTCGGATTGCATTGGACACCCAAGGGAAGCATATTTCATTTTTTCGTAATTCAAACGATACTGCAGGGTCCATTGCTAACCATTCAGAAGAAGATGCCAAAGTTTGGACAGATTTCACAAAATATATTAATAGGTGTGCATCCTTTTTAGAAAAACTTTATGAATTAACTCCACCAAAATTGCCGAACATCAGATTTAAGGAAGTGTTTTCTATGAGCTCTATGTTGGCCCCCTTAAGGAAGTATGGCACTCGCGGATTAGTAGATTTTATGCGGGTCGCACCTATGACGATGTTGGACCTGATGGATGAATGGTTTAAAACTGAGTTTCTTCGCAGTGCAATTTCTACAGCTGGAATTCATCATTTGTCTTTCGGCCCATATGCCGCAGGAACTGGTTTTAACCTGCTTCATCAGCATGTTCATGGGAAAGGTGTTTTTCATAATGCTCATTTTGTAAAAGGTGGTACTAAACAATTGATTGATGCCGTAAAAATATCCGCAGAATCAGCGAATGTTGAGATTAGGATAAATACCAAAGTCACCTCTATTAATGTTAAAAATGGAAATTGCAGAGGTGTGACGTTGGAGAGTGGAGAGATCCTTCACTCAGAGCAAACTGTGTCTGGATTAGATCCCCATAACACTTTTATTGATTTGGTAGGTTCATTGAAATTAAATCCATCCTTTTTTACCCAAATTAGAAATATAAGATATCGTGGTAGTATAGCCCGTATTCATTTTACTTTGAATGAACTCCCAGAGATCAAGGGTATTTCAAAAGAGCAAATGGGAACTGTTTTTTCTGTCAGTCCTTCTATTGAATATTTGGAAAGAGCTTCTGACTCTGTTAAATATGGACAGATTTCTGCTAATCCATATGTGGAATTCACAATCCCTTCTGTGCTGAATTCAGACTTTGCACCTAATGGTAAACATGTTTTATCTGCAACAGTACAATATGCCCCTTACCACTTACGCGATAGAGATTGGTCTGGTGAATTGAAATCCCATCTGAAAAATAATGTAGTAGAAGTATTAGGAAATTACATACCCAGATTTTCAAGTTTTATAGATTCAAGTATTGTTTGGTCACCAGTAGATTTTGAAAATTATTTTGGGCTAACGGAAGGTAATTTAAATCACGGTGAAATGACCTTGGATCAATTTATGTTTATGCGTCCTACAATGAGCGCAGCCAGATATGAATCACCTATAAAAAATCTTTATCTTTGTGGATCAGGAACCCATCCCGGTGGGGGTATTCATGGGACAAATGGATTTAATGCAGCGAGGAAAATATTAAAATGATGACCTTTAAAAAAACATCAGAAACGCTTCCCAAAGGTGCACATACGTTGGACCGGGGATATTATGTGAACCCAAATATTCTGAAAAAAGAATATGAAAAAATTTTTTTCAGTAACTGGATTTGCATTGGCAGAGCATCGGAATTGAGTTCTGCAGGAAAATTCATAACAATTAATGTAAAAGATGAGAATATTATTGTTCTATGTGACGATGAAGGACAATTAAGAGCATTTTATAATGTTTGTCGACATAGAGGAACACAATTATGCAATAAGAAATTTGGAGAATTTTCAAAAACCATCCAATGTGGATATCACGGATGGACTTTCAATCTGCGTGGAGATTTGATTGGTGCCCCACATATGGAAGTGGTTGACGGATTTGAAAAAAAGAATTATCCTTTGCATGAAGTTTCTCTATCTGAATGGGAGGGATTTGTTTTTATTAATTTAAGCGATGAACCTGAAAAATTTGATATTGTTTTTAAGCCGATTATTAATCGATTTAAAGCATGGGAAATTTCAAAATTAGTTCCATATAAAACCAAAAAATATATTGTAAAAGGAAATTGGAAACTAGTTATCCAGAATTATTGCGAGTGTTACCACTGCCCGGTTCTACACCCAGATCTTGCCTCTATTCATAATTATATGGGAGGACGGAATGATTTTTATGATGGTCCTTTTTTAGGTGGATATATAAAATTTAATAAGGATAAAGATAGCATCACCGCTACAGGTAAATTATGCTGTCCACCTATAAAAAATATATGTGGTGATAACTTAAAAAAAGTCTATTATTATTCAATTTTTCCAAACTTGCTTCTGAGTTTGCACCCTGAATATGTAATGTACCATACGGTCTGGCCTGATGGAGTGGACCGATGCAAAGTGTACTGTACTTGGTTATTTGAAAAGGGAGTTTTGAATTCAAATGAACACCAAATCCAAGATGCAATTGATTTTTGGGATATAACAAATAAGCAGGATTGGCAAATTTCAGAACTTTCTCAATTGGGTATACAATCAAAAAAATATGCGCCTGCACCTTATTCAGGTCAAGAAAGCTTGTTGGCTGCATATGATAATTATTATTTAAAAAAGATCAAAATTGATTGATTTGCACAGTTAAAGTTTTATGAAAAAAAGTAAAATATTCGGTAAATTTATCGCTGATTATTATATATATTTCTCCCGATTTTTTGACAATTAATATTGTAGTATACTGTAAATTATTAAAAATGAAAAACGAGGTTTTAATTATTGATGGAAAAAGAACACCTGTTGGTTCTTTTAACGGCAAATTGTCGACTATTAATGCACCTGAACTTGGGGCAGTTGTTATTAAAGAATTGGTAAATAATTCTCAGATCGACCCATATCAAATTGATGAGGTTATAATGGGGAATGTATTATCAGCAGGATTAGGCCAAGCGCCCGCAAGGCAAGCAGCTTTAAGAGCAGGCCTACCCAAATCTATAGAATGCTTAACCATTAACAAAATGTGCGGATCCGGATTGAAAGCTACTATGTTGGCAATGCAGTCAATTCAAACGGGAGATTCTAAAATTGTAATAGCGGGTGGAATGGAAAATATGTCCTTATCTCCTTATCTGTTACCAAGGGCGAGGTCAGGATATCGTTTGGGACATGGAGAAATTATTGACAGTCTGATAACTGATGGATTATGGGATGCATACCATAATAAACATATGGGTAGCTGTGCTGAAATGTTGGCAGAGAAAAATAATTTATCTCGTGGAGAGCAGGATCAATTTGCGGAACAATCTTATACAAAAGCCCGTACAGCAATTAAATCAGGATGGTTTTCAGATGAAATTGTTTCTGTGTCCGTACCTCAGAGGAAAGGAGGTCTTATTATTGTAGATCAGGATGAAGAACCTCAGCGGATTAATTTTGAAAAAATGAAAGTATTAAGACCTGCATTTGAAAAATCAGGGACGATCACTGCAGCAAATGCTTCTAAGATTAATGATGGAGCCGCAGCCGTTTTGATTACATCCTCAGAATTTGCCCATTCGAATCAGCTTAAATCACAAGCGAAAATGATAGCTCAGGCGTCTTTTGCCCATGAGCCGGATTGGTTTACTACAGCGCCGATTAAAGCAATATCTAAAGTGCTTTCCATAGCAGGATTGAACGAGAAAGACATTGATTTATGGGAAATAAATGAAGCTTTCGCTCCTGTTGCCATGGCAGCGATTGATGAGTATAAAATTGATGGTGACAAAGTAAATATATGTGGAGGTGCCATTGCCCTGGGCCATCCCATCGGTGCATCAGGCGCACGTATCCTTGTAACGTTACTTCACAGTCTACAACGAGTAGGGGGACGATTTGGACTTGCCACATTATGTATTGGTGGGGGAGAAGCTTCCGCACTTATTATTGAGAGGATGTCATGAAATCAATAGGTATTGTAGGAGCAGGCACAATGGGAAGTGGAATTGCCCATGTTGCCTCACTTTCAAAATATTCAGTTATTTTGATGGATGTAAATGAACATTTAGTTAAGAAAGGGATTAATTCTATCAAAAGCAATATGGATCGTCAGATTAAAAAGGCAATTATTACTTTAGATGATAAAAAAAATGCATTGGATAAAATTAATTTAGAGACCGATTTTAGTGCTTTAAAATCGGTAGAGGTTATTATCGAAGCTGCCCCAGAAGACCGAAAGATAAAGGGCAGGATTTTTCAGGAATTAGATAAAAGTTGTAAAAAGGAAACAATTTTAGCAACCAACACCTCATCTATTTCCATCACGGATATTGCATCGTTTACATCACGACCTGAAAAAGTTATTGGGATGCATTTTATGAATCCAGTCCCCATGATGAAATTAGTCGAAGTTGTTTTAGGGCATTTAACGGGTGAAGAAACAATCAGAAAGATTTTTTCTCTGGCAGAGACTATGGGAAAACATGCCATTAAATGTAATGACTATCCGGGCTTCGTATCAAATCGCATCCTTGCACCCATGATAAATGAAGCAATCTTTTGTCTCATGGAGGGTGTAGCAGAAAAAGAGGCAATTGATGATGTTATGAGATTGGGCATGGCGCACCCCATGGGACCTTTGAGCTTGGCAGATTTAATTGGACTGGATGTTTGCCTTTCAATTCTAGAAGTTCTCCACCATGACTTTGGTGATGACAAATATAGACCGTGCCCACTTTTGCGGCGAATGGTTTCTGCTGGATGTTTAGGAAGGAAGACAGGCAAGGGGTTCTATGAATACAGCTGATTTGAATTTTAACCTAACTGAAGAGCAGATATTATTAAAGAAGATCGCAAAGGATTTTGCTGAAGTCCATCTTGAGCCTGGAGTGATTCAACGGGATGATAAAAGCATCACTCCTATAAATGAAATTAAAGAAATGGGACAATTGGGATTTATGGGGATGATGGTGCCGGAAGAGTGGAATGGTTCTGGGATGGATACCATGAGTTACGTATTGGCTATGGAGGAAATTTGCTGCGTAGATGCATCTGCAGGGGTTATCATGTCTGTGAATAATTCACTAGTGTGTCAAATATTTTTGGATTGGTGTTCAGATGAACAAAAAGAAAAGTATTTAACGAAATTATCAACTGGTGAGTTCCTAGGTGCGTTTAGTTTAAGTGAACCTCAATCCGGGTCGGATTCTAGTAATATGAAAATGAATGCAGTCAAAAATGGAGATTCTTATATTTTAAACGGAACAAAAAATTGGGTCACCAATGGTATCTCGTCTGATATCGTAATAGTGTTTGCGGTAACAGACAATAACGTAGGTCATAAGGGGATCTCAGCCTTTATTGTTGAAAAAGGTACCCCAGGGTTTACAACTGGGAAGAAAGAGGATAAACTTGGAATCCGGGGATCTGATACATGTGAACTGTATTTCGAGGATTGTAAAGTGCCCATTGAAAATAGAATTCAAAATGAGGGAGAAGGATTCCACATTGCCATGAAAACACTCAATGGCGGACGAATTGGGATTGCCAGTCAAGCACTGGGGATCGCTCGAGCATCACTGGAAAAAAGTATTGCTTATTCCAGAGAGCGAAAACAGTTTAGTAGAACGCTGAACAGCTTTGGTGCAGTTAAAAGTAAACTGGCTCAAATGGCAACCCGATTAGAAGCTGCCAGACTCTTAATCTGGAAGGCTGCAAAAATGAAGGACTCAAAACTGGATTATGTAAAGGAAGCAGCCATGGCAAAATTATTTGCATCTCAACTTGCGGTGGACGCATCCCGGGATTGCGTCCAGATTTATGGTGGTTATGGGTACATGCAAGAATATGGTGTAGAAAGGCTTATGCGAGACGCGAAAATTACTCAAATATATGAAGGGACTTCTGAAATTCAGGAACTGATTATCTCCCGATGTTTAAATAAAGAATAATAATTTATAAGAGAGAAATTGTGAATAAAATTGATTGGGATACTTTAACATTTAGCTTAACCCCGACAAAATCTATGTTTATTTCCCATTGGGAAAATGGAACAAATTGGACTGGTGGAGAGCTCATTCCGTTTGAGGATATCCCGATGTCCCCTGCTGCAGGTGTATTGAATTATGGACAGGGAATTTTTGAAGGGTTGAAAGCATTTCGAACGGCTAAAGACAGAATTATTTTATTTCGTCCAGACAAAAACATTGAACGTGCAATACTTTCAGCAGAAAGGTTATGTATACCTATTGTTCCTTCAGTTTTATTCATGGATGGGCTGTTAAAAGTTGTAAAGGACAATTCTGAATATATTCCCCCATCCGAGAAGGGGAGTTTGTATATTCGTCCAATCATTTGGGGAACCGGCCCAGTGTTAGGTGTAGCGCCGGCTCCTTCTTATACTTTTTTAATTTATGTATCACCTGTCGGTCCATATTTTAAATCTGGAATTCGCTGTTTGAATTTGAGAGTAACAAAAAAGTACCATCGGGCAGCACCTTGTGGAGTGGGAGGTTATAAAACAATAGGAAATTATGCTGCTTCACTTTATCCGCAAAAATTGGCGAAGTCTTCTGGATTTGATGAGGTCATTTATTTAAATGCGCGAGACGATGAATCAATTGAAGAGGTCGGATCTGCAAATATATTTATTGTGAAAGATAAAACGATTTTAACGCCACCTTTAGGCGGCAGTATTTTACCGGGTGTAACTCGAGATTCAGTTATTCATATTTCCCGTGATATTTTAGGATTAGATGTTAAAGAACGACCAATTTCACTCGGTGAAATGATGGAAGCAGATGAGGTATTCTGTACTGGTACTGCTGTTTCAGTGACTCCAATAGGTGGAATTACCTCGGATGATTCAGTTAGTATCATTAATGGTAATAAAATTGGAAAAGTTACTCTTGCTTTGAATACTGAACTCATCAGTATTCAAAAAGAGTTAAAAGATGATCCCTTTGGCTGGCTGATTCAGGCTTAGATTGATCGATGGAAATCCCTGAAAAACACGGGAAGAAATCAAAATATCATTCCAGAAGACAGGCACGTGAATGTGTGTTTCAAGGTTTGTATGCTATGGAAATTTCCGGGGACTCCCAGGATAAAACATTTTCGGATATGTTAAATAGATATTCATTTGATGAAAATACCAAGCTATTTGCTTCTTTATTGTACATCAAAACATTGGATCAAAAACAGTTTTTGGAAAAAACAATTTCAAAATTTCTTGAAAATTGGGAGCTAAGTAGGATAGCACTTTTGGATAATCTGATATTGAAAATGGCAGTGTGTGAACTTTTATTTTTTGATGACGTGCCACCTAAAGTATCTATATCAGAAGCAATTGAAATAGCAAAAAAATACAGCACAGATGATAGTTCAGGATTTGTGAATGGAATTTTAGATTCAGTATATAGAGAAGTAGAAAAAAAGAACATTATATCCCATTAATAACCCATGTTGCAGAAAACATTAAAAAAAATATTTGGTTCACGATCAGATAGAGAAATAAATCGGTTGGCCCCTGTAATCAATAAGATCAACCAAACCGCAAAAGACCTTCAGGGAAAATCTGATGAAGAATTAAAAGCTCGTACAAAAGAAATGATTGAGGAGATTTCCTCCTCTAAAAACCAATTAGGAATCGAGTTACAGGAAAAAGATACTAATCTGGAAGGAATAAAAAAATCTGTTTATGAATTAGAACAGAAAATATTGGATTCGTTTATGATTGAGGCATTTGCCATCGTAAAGGATACATGCCGCCGGTTGTGTGGGACATCGTGGACTGTCGCGGGACGTGAAACTGTCTGGGAAATGATTCCCTATGATGTACAGTTGGTCGGAGCTATTGTTCTTCATGGGGGGAATGTTGCTGAGATGAAAACGGGAGAGGGCAAAACTCTTGCTGCTACAATGCCCATTTTTCTGAATGCTCTCACAGGACGAGGGGTTCATATCGTAACCGTGAATGACTATTTAGCTCGCCGGGATGCGGAATGGATGGGCGAAGTTTTCAAGCGATTGGGATTGACCGTAGGATATATGTTGAATACTATGAATAATGACCAGCGCCGAGCGGCATACAATTGTGATATAACCTATGGCACTAATAATGAATTTGGGTTTGATTATTTGAGAGATAATATGTCTTTAGATGCTCGGGATCAGGTTCAGGGAGATCATGCGTTTGCCATTGTAGATGAGGTGGACAGTGTGCTGATTGATGAAGCTAGAACTCCATTGATAATTTCCGGATCCGTTGATGCTCCCGTGGACAAAACATATTCAGAACTAAAACCGTTGATTCAGGATATTGTCCGAAAACAGAATGCCCTAGTTTCAGAGTTAGTGGATAAAGCGCAACATTTTATAAAGGAAAACAAAGAAGATGAGGCAGGATTGAAACTTCTTCAGGCAAGAAGAGGTCTGCCGAAACATCGGAAATTAATGAAAATATTTCAGGAACCAGGAACCATAAAACTTTCCCAGAAAGTTGAATCAGACTATATGAGAGATAAACGTCTTCATGAAGTAGATGACGATTTATTTTTTAGTATTGATGAAAAATCACATATTATTGATATAACTGAAAAAGGAAGACAGGTTTTATCCCCAAATCGCCCAGAAATGTTTATCATTCCTGATTTGGGGGAAATGATCTCAGAAATTGAAAATAATGAGGAATTTTCTTCAATTCAGATTGCTGAAGAAAAAGAAAAAGCTTACCATCTTCATGCTGATAGAAGTGGTAAAATACATAATATTAGTCAATTATTGAGAGCTTATACCTTATATGATAAAGATGTGGAATATGTTGTTCAAGAGAATAAAGTTCAAATAGTAGATGAATTTACTGGAAGGGTTCTGCCCGGGAGACAATACAGTGATGGATTACACCAGGCGATAGAAGCCAAAGAAAATGTTGCGATACAACGTGAAACTCAAACACTGGCAATAATTACAATTCAAAATTATTTTCGTTTATATGATAAATTATCAGGGATGACAGGAACAGCTGAAACAGAAGCAGAGGAATTGGGTTCCATATACAACCTTGATGTGACAGTGATACCCACTAATCAACATGTTATGCGTGATGACAGAGATGACTTTGTTTACAAGACAACACGGGAAAAATATAATGCAGTAATTGAAGAAATAATAAATTGCTATAAAAGTGGACAACCCATTCTTGTGGGAACGGTGTCCGTTGAAGTATCTGAATTGTTATCACGTATGCTGAAACGTAAAGGGATTCCTCATAATGTTCTGAATGCAAAACAACACCAGCATGAAGCAGAAATTGTAGCTAGAGCCGGACAAAATGGGGCGGTAACGATTGCCACAAATATGGCTGGAAGAGGAACGGATATTAAATTGGAAGGAGAGGAAATCAAAAAATTGGGTGGGCTACATATTTTGGGAACAGAGAGGCATGAATCCCGGCGGATAGATTTACAGTTGCGGGGGCGTTCTGGTCGTCAAGGAGATCCCGGTTCATCTCAGTTTTATTTATCTCTTGAAGATGATCTGATGCGGCTGTTTAACAGCGATCGGGTTGCCGCCATTATGGACCGGATGGGTGTGGAAGAGGGAGAAGTTATCACTGCAAAAATGGTCACTCGCGCCATCGCAAATGCTCAGAAAAAAGTAGAAGGAAGAAATTTTGGGATTCGGAAACATCTATTGGAATATGATGATGTTATGAATCAACAGAGACAAGTGATATACAATTTAAGGGATAAAACGTTGAAGGGGACAAATACTCGGGATATGGTATCGGAGTTTATTGCAGAGTTTGTAGAAGATGAGCTTGAAAATCAAAATATGGATCATTTTGACGAAATAGATTGGGATACCTTAAAGCAAACTACTGCGTCACATATGTTGGTGGATTTGGAGATGGAAAGGATTCAGTCATTATATAGAGAAGACGAGATCACCCATGAAAGCTTTCGGGATTACCTTATTGCCCAGGCTGAATCAGTGTATAGTGAGAGAGAATCAATATTGCCTGAAGAAATTATGAGGGGATTTGAGCGTTTTGTTATTTTACGAACCATTGATGAACAATGGAAAGATCATTTGTATGGAATGGACCAAATCAAGGAAGGAATCAATTTACGGGCATATGGACAAAAAGATCCTCTTCTTGAATATAAGTCTGAGGGGTTTCATCTTTTTCAGGATATGATAAAAGAGATGAATCAGAAAACGGTACAGCGGTTGTTTCGCACTCAGCTACAGGGGATGGAACATGCGCCTCAAATTCAGCGACAAGATAGAAACGTTCAGGTACGACACGACAGCACGGAAGGAATGGGTATTCAAGCTGCACCACAAACTGAAAGAGGTCAAAGACCACCACAACCAGTGAAAACTCCTGTCAAAGTAGATCAAAAAATTGGAAGAAATGAAAAAATTCAGGTCATCAGTCCTTCTGGTGAAAAAGTGTTTGTAAAATATAAAAAATTACAGCAATTATTAAATAAAGGCTATACAAGGGTTTGATGATAAATGTATTTGCCGCGGTGGTGGAATTGGTAGACACGCCAGATTTAGGATCTGGTGCCCTCTGGGTGTGAAGGTTCGAGTCCTTTCCGCGGTACTCCTCTGATTTCTCCTCGAGAATCAGTGAGTTAATTGTAAATATACTTGTGAAAAAATGGTCGGTTATTTGATTAACTAACTGACTAAAATTAGTCATTTCTGCTTGCATAGCACTTGCATTCTTTTCAGAATTCAAATTGAATGCATCATCACATGAGTGCCAAATGCCTTAAACTCAATGATTCTATTTGGGCACACCATGCCTCATATAGCTTTTAGTTAGCGTTAGTTTTATGCTAAGACTCAAAGCATAAATAAGGAATATGTATATCTTTAACATGACCTAGCAAAGGCAAGTCATTTGCTATAATTAACGAGTATCCGTTTTCAACACGTCCTGATGGAAACAGACTGGTTTGGACCGGACATACTTTATTTTGGTGAGGCCTATGGAGCACTGGGCACAATTGCCCAGGTACCGGTCTGGCTCAAGCACAACAGCGAGACGCCATTATCTGGCCTTGTGAGCGGTTTTGGAGCTCTCATTGAAGAAGGTGAGTACAATCCAGAAGAAGCCCTGTCATTTTCTCCTACAGGAGACATCAATGTGTTTCAGGCTAATGACGGTAATGATTTTGTGAGTGTATTATTGACTGAAGTTCCTGAAACTGAGGAAGGAACCACATTGCTTTTAGGCTACCTTGAGGTTGAGATACCAGGAGATATTGAGGAGGGTTCATCTCTCACATTAACCACCCGAGGTGCATCGGGATCCGGACCAGAATATGAGCTTATCACCGTGGATGGTTTAACAGGAGAAATAACCATGGCGCTCCAGAGCGATGCCATCACATTTATGGCTAATTGGAACCTAATGTCATTTGATATTGAACTTATAGAAAATACTCCCGAAATTGTTTTTTTCGATCTTATAGAGACCGTTAATCTCATTTATGTTACGGGGTTTGTTAATGGAGAAGCAGGATTTTTTGATCCTAACGGATTACCTTTTTTGAATACATTGAATACTCTTGAACCCGGATATGGATATTGGGTAAAGATTCAGTATCCCGCACCATCTGGTGAAATGGCCAAACAGATTGTACGCAATGTGAACAATGATATTATCCGAACAAACGTGTTCATGTTTATAAGCGGATCAGTAATTCTCAAGGATATTGCGTTAGAGGAAAATGACAAGGTTAAAATTTATACTGAAAGTGGAATGCTTGTCGGCGAGATGGATATAGTTGAAGGAACTTATCTACGGACAGGCGCAGTTTATGGTGATGATAGAATAACAGAAGAAATAGATGGAGCGATGGATGGTGAAAAACTTATTTTCAGATATAATGATATTGACTCAGAGCCTGTGGATATACATTACACCGGTAACATGGAGCTTTCCAAGGTAGACTTAGTCTTCAGGAACATACCTGAGACTTTTACACTGCATCAGAACTTCCCCAATCCATTCAATCCTATTACAACACTCAGGTATGACCTGTCATCAGATGGCTTAGTCATCCTGAGCATTTATGATATGCTTGGAAAAGAGATTACCCAACTTGTTAACATCACACAAGAAGCAGGCTTCAAATCAGTACAATGGAATGCTAATGCCTCCATGGGTAGACCTGTAAGTGCAGGTGTATACCTTTGTCAATTTCAGGCAGGAGAGTTTGTGCAGACCAAGAAGATGGTGCTGGTGAAGTAGTTCCACCTCTTTGTAAAAAAGTGGGGTTTGGCAGATAGTTGCGAAAAAAGGGTTTAAGAAAGCAGGTAAAAATAATAGCCACTCCGGAAATGAAACGGTCATTATTTCTTAATATATTAAAAGCTATTTACATCGATAGTTAAAGTTATTCAAATTTAAAACACAACATTTTCCCATGGAAAAACTGGGTGATATCCATAAAGCCTTGGAGTTACCACCTCCAGAAAAAGCCTGTCCTAAATATCTTAACCCACCAAATTCCATTTTTGTTATATTAAATTCTGGTGGTGTAAGAGTAGAAGAAGATGCAACTTCTCCCCCAAGGGCAGTTATACTCAAACCGACCTCCCAAAATTCACCATAAGTATCATGAGGTTCATCCGTGTTCCATCCGATGATAAGGCCACCTCCAATTATATCGGTTGTGTATGTTCGTGAATTTGAATATTGTAAGGCAATCTCTGGGACAATTGATGGGGATTTATTATCTGCTAAATCCCTCCAAATAATTAATAAATCTTTTACAGATACCGCAATTGTAGCTCCATAACCATGAGGTCTGTTGTCATCAGTCGGATCCAGTGAATTGGCACTTGCCCCAAAAAATATAGATTTCATTCCGGCTTCATTGATTATTTCTACTATTTCAGCTACTATTTCGCAATCTTCAAGTACACCAGTCAAAACCCATGGATCTGGTGCAGAGCCTTTTTCCATTGATGCAACTAATTCTAAATAATTATCGGACATATACATACAATCTATCGCATCCACTACAAGATTTACGGCTGTTTGTAATTCATTACTTTTATCAATTCCTAACTGCTTGGCAAAAGTTTCAGCCTGTTTTTCTAATTCATCATATGCTATTTGTGCCAACCTTGCAGTTTCCTTTGCCGCAGCTGCAGCTGCGGAGGCTGCGGCTTCTGCCTGCTTTTGGGCTTCTTTTGCGGCGGTTCGTGCTGCTTTTTTAGCTTTCCGTTTTAACTTTTTCCACCAACTTCGATTCGATTGAAGCCGAGAGTCGCTACCATCTGATACTTCATTATTTTCAACTCGGTTAAAAACATAAATCATTGAAGCAGCATTTTCCCAAGTACCTCTTGCTTCAGAACATTCAGACTCACTGGAAATATCTTCTAATTCATCATCGTATCCATCATAGCAACCAAAGCCGAAATCATCTGCAATAGTTAATTTCCCATCTTGAGACAGATTAAAATCACCGAAATCATCATCACCAATATCTACTAAGAAACCATTTTCACCTTCCTCCCATGTCAAAGATTCAACGTCTCCGCCTACAGCTAAATATCCTGTGCCGTCGTTGTAAACAATAAAATTGATGTTGTCCACATAGTCTTCAATTTCTTCACCAGATGCACATTCACCATCACCTTCAAAACCTGACTCAAATACGCATGCTTGTTTGATTTCCCAATTTCCGATAAAATCTGTTGACGAAACATTATCTCCCATGTTAAAAACTCTTTCAGCTTTTGAAGGAGGGCGTCTGTTTTTATTGTAGAATTTTTTTGATTTTCTTTTTGTTTGGCTATATTTCTCCAACTCTTTTTTTCCATAAGGCCTAGTTTTTTTCTTTTTGTCTCGAAATTGCGAGGATTCTGTTTCTGCTTGGTCCTGAGTTAAATCTAATTCACTTTCGCAAAATTCAGCATAAAGATCCTTTAAACGATATTTTTCAAACGAAGAAAGCTTTTTACCTATTTTTGCTTTTTTTAATATGGAATAATCTGCAGTTCCTAGCTTTGTAGTATTTAGACAGTCAATTATCTTAGAAATGTCAAAATATTCATTTCTTGATTTTGTATTGTTAGAACTTCTAGTCTGTCCATAAATATCAAAGCAGAAAATTAAAAATATTATTAGAGGAATAATTTTAAAACCCTTTTTCATTTCTATACTCCTATTTTATTTTTCATGAAAGAATATTGTATACAATACTATTGATAGTGAATTATTGTAATATTGCACAAAAATTTAAACAAATATTTAATTTTAATTCAAATGTTAGGGTTTTAAATAATTTTATTCGTCAAAAAACAGATTTGTAATAGAAGCTTACTGTTTATGACATGCTTGCCAGAGAGGTAGCCCAATTGGTCAACACTTCCCAAGAAGCAGGGCTCAAGTCAGTGCACTACAGACAGCATGGGTAGACCTGTCAGTGCAGAAGTATACCTATATCAGATACAGGCAGGAGAGTTTGTTAAGACCAAGAAGATGGTGCTGTTGAAGTAGCACCTCTTTGCAAAAAAGTGGGGATGGGGTAAATTGGGACATTAAATTACTCGACTAATTCTTATGAAAACCTTAGTATACCTATTTATTTGCAGTTCAATAGCATTTTGTCAAAACAATATTAATCGTAATACCTTACCTAAAGAATCTCTTGTTGAAAAGATAAAATATTATGGTCCTCGTCTTGGTATTATAAAATATAGCAAAGGATTTGGGGAAATCCTTGATGATGTCTGGGATACTCCTTCTACCATAATGCAAGTTGGTTGGGAGACCAAGTTGATAATCGCTCCCATTGATAATGGATTAAAAGGATTCACTAAAATAATCTGGTTATTTGCTGGATTTGAGGAGGGTATTTTCTTGCCCCAGTTTAATTGGCAAATGGGATTAATCACAGAAAATAATTTAGAATTAGGTATAGGACCTCATATGTCTTTCACTGGTCCTGCTCTGGGTTTTTCTGTTGAAAATATATTAGGTTCCACCGGAATGACATATCCTATCAGTCTAAATATTGCTGTCCAAAAAAATGAATATTTCGTATCCTTTTTAATAGGATTTGAGACACCAAATTAAATTTTAGTAACTAAGGTTGGTACTCCCCCCTCTTTGTAAAAAAGTGGGGATGGGGTAAATTAGAACTAGTATGAGCACGTTTAGAGAAAAGATAAAGATAATAATTTTTGGAACGGACACCAAAG
The DNA here is from genome assembly GCA_964433085.1 of uncultured bacterium. Classification (GTDB taxonomy): domain Bacteria; phylum Fidelibacterota; class Marinisomatia; order Marinisomatales; family AB-629-J13; genus AB-629-J13. The sequence continues at coordinate 8,630 of CAYSQB010000008.1, read as the reverse complement.
CGGGAAAGCTTTTTGATGTTGTTCTAATCATGTCAATAGTACTTAGCATTATCACTGTTATGCTTGATAGTGTAGTAGAGTATAATCAACAATACGGACACATCTTTAGGATTGCTGAATGGACATTCACAATCATGTTTACTGTGGAATATTCACTTCGAATTTTCTCTATCAGGAGACCTATTAGTTATATTTTTAGTTTTTTTGGTATAATTGACTTCTTAGCAATTCTGCCTACCTATCTGAGTTTGTTTATGCCGGGAACTGAGGTTTTTGCTATTATTCGTGTTTTGCGTGTCCTGCGAATTTTTAGGGTATTGAAACTTGTCCAATTTATGGGTGAAGCCGATATGTTGATGCGCGCTATGATTGCCAGCCGCAGAAAAGTTTTCATTTGGCTTTTTTTAGTTATGAATATCGTTATAATCCTGGGTTCAGTTATGTATTTGGTTGAAGGAAGAAACACTGGATTTGATAGTATTCCAAGCAGTATCTACTGGGCGGTAGTTACTTTAACTACTGTTGGATATGGTGATGTTGTACCGCAAACAAGTTTGGGTCAGGCTATTGCTTCTTTTATCATGGTTCTTGGTTACAGTATTATCGCTGTCCCAACAGGGATAGTGACATCTGAGATCACTTTTGCTGCCAAAAGCACTAAAGAACAGCGTTGTGTTGTATGCGGTAAAGAAGGGCTCAATGAGGATGCAAAATTCTGCAGCAATTGCGCTTCCAAGTTAACAGGCTAACTAAAACCCCATTTACGGTGATATCGGCTAGTCAGCATCAGGCAAACAATAACCCATCTGCTTCCCATTTTGAATGGATTCCACCTCTTTGTAAAAAAGTAGGGATAGGGTAAATTAAAAGCAATCTGCAATCTCATTTTTTATGATATTTGTCATTAAAAAAGGAAAAAAACATTAAGAAACAAATCAGACGAAATGATCCCTGCCACTGTGGGAGTGGTAAAAAGTATAAAAATTGCCACCAGAAGTCAACGGAAAAATTAGGAAAAAATTTGATTTACATTCTTGGTGCTTCTTTTATTGGCGCATTAATTTTAGTTATATATATTTTATTTTCATCTGATGGGGCCAATGATTCCCCACCAGGAAAAGTTTGGTCTCCTGAACACGGTCACTATCACGATCGATAATATACATAAGTATTACAGTCCCGATTCAGTTACAGCACAAAATCCTCAATCTCAGTAGTCAGTAGTGGAGCATAGTGCCTCTCTGTAGTAGTTACTGATGAATGTCCAAGCAACTTACTTACTTCATAGATAGGTCTGCCTTGCTTGATGAGATTATAGCCAAAGGTTCTTCTGAGGTCGTGGAATCTGGCATTCCTGATTTCTAACTTGCGGACTTCCTTTTTGAACTTGTGAGAAACATAATTCTTACTGTAATTCCACAGAGAGTCTAGGCTGTCAATTATTTTTTGAGCTTGGGTATTTAATTTGATGATCCTCTTACCTGTTTTACCGAATGCATGTACTCATTAAACACATTTTCTTTCGACATTCGACGTATTTCTCCACTCCTGGCACCTGTGTAGTAGGCAAAGCGGACAAACTTGTTAAACTGATTATCACTTATATTTTTGAACAATTTATTTAGTTCATTTTTACTCAAAACTCTACTTCGTGTCTCACCTTTGGTATCTCCTTCTATCTTGTAAGCCTTCTTTATCAGTCTGTTTTTCGATGCCCAATTCCAGCATATGTTGATTACTTTTTGTAGTGGGTTGAGATGGTAGTGGTTTTCCAGAAGCATGTGCATTCAATATGTAGGAATTGAGTTCTTTTGTTTTTGAAGTCCAATTATGTTCAGCAGATAAATATCTTTGCACGATCTCATCAAATTGCAGATTTCTCCTGCGAGTGATTAATCCTGTAAGTTCTTCAAGCAGTTCAAGTTCAATTAGAGGTTTAAGCTTTTTAGCAATTTGTTTATCTTTTGTGCGAAGACTTCGAGTGAGTCTTTGCTTATCATAGGATGCGGTAATGTACCATATTCCTCTGTTCATGTATATTGTAGACATAATTACTCCTAATTATGACCGCTTTTTGCTACATATATACTTGCATTGCTATATTTACCGAGGTAGACACGCCAGATTTAGGATCTGGTGCCATCTGGGTGTGAAGGTTCGAGTCCTTTCCGCGGTACTCACTTTTGGGTTTTTATTTAAATTTTTATGAAATCAAGGATTCGGGGGCGCTAATTTGATTTTGTTTAACTTAAATGGATTAATGGGGTAGTCTACAGTAAATCGAGTTACATTCTGTAAGAATAATTTTCAAAATTTTGAATTAAAGTTAAGGATATATTATGAACATTAAAGAAAAATGTATTTTTCTTGAAGAACGTATCACACGTTTAAATGAAATCGGGATAGCTCTTTCAACAGAGAAAGATACCAATAAATTATTTGAACTGATTCTTGAAGAAGCAAAAAATATAACTAATGCAGATGGCAGGACTCTTTATATGGTGGATGATGAAGGAAATCTGAAATTTGAGATTATGAGAAATGATTCTATGAATACTGTAATGGGTGGAACCTCTGGAGTTGATATACCTTTTCCAGCTGTCCCTAAATACTTTGACGATGGTGAACCAAACTTAAGTAATGTTTCTGCATATGCAGCTATAACGGGTGATACTATCAATATAGAGGATGCTTATGAAGAAAAAGGTTATGATTTTTCTGGAGCCAAATCTTATGATAAAAGTTCAGGCTATAGATCAAAGTCTTTTTTAACTATGCCTTTGAAAAATCATGAAAATGAGATCATTGGGGTTATGCAGTTGATCAACGCCACTGATAAAAATACAGGTGAAGTTGTATCTTTTTCTACTGAAGTTCAGGAACAGGTTGAATCAATAGCATCCCAAGGAGCTGTTGCATTGACCAATAAACGACTGGTAGAAGAACTGAAAAATTTATTTGAATCATTTATCAAATTAATCGCAACAGCAATTGATAAAAAATCACCATATACGGGTGGTCATTGCGAAAGAGTTCCCCTAATCACAACGATGCTTGCCGATGCAGTCGAAAAAGTGGACTACGGAAAGTACAAAGATTTTTCTATGACGGAAGATGAACGATACGAACTTCATATTGCTGGCTGGCTCCATGACTGTGGAAAGGTTGCGACACCTCCTCATGTAGTTGACAAAGGTACAAAGCTTGAGACAATAACGGATCGTATTGATACAATAAAGACGCGGTTTGAGATCCTCCGTCGGGATGCAGAGATTGACTTTTTAAAGAAAAAAATAGAGTTGAATGGAACTGCAAATGGAGAAATAAAAAACCTTGAAAAAGAATATGCTGATAAATTGGAACAATTAAATGATGATGAGGCATTTATAGAAAAGTGTAATGTTGGTGGCGAGTTCATGGAAAAAGAATTGCAGAACCGGGTTTTAGATATAGCTAACTATGACTATAAACAGCAAGGAGAGAAAACTTCTTTTCTGTCCGAGAATGAGGTGAGGAATCTAAATATTCCTAAGGGAACCTTGTTACCAGAGGAACGGGAAATCATCAATGACCACATAGTAATCACTATCGATATGCTGGAGAAACTTCCTTATCCAAAACACCTGAAGAATGTCCCTGAATTTGCTGGTGGTCATCATGAAAAATTGGATGGGACAGGATATCCCAAAGGCTTGAAAGCGGATCAAATGTCAGTACAAGCCAAAATGATGGCAATCGCTGATATTTATGAAGCACTAACCGCTGCTGACAGACCCTACAAAGATGGGAAGAAGCTTTCTATGGCAATGAGAATAATGGGATTTATGAAAAATGATTATCATATTGACAAAGACCTGTTTGAGATTTTTGTAAATGAAGGTGTCTACAAGAAATATGCAAAAGACTATCTGAACAAAAGCCAGATTGATGAAGTTGATAAGAAAACTCTTTTATCATGAAAAAAAGGAGTCTTTCAACCTTAAATCGAAAAGAACTGAGATCATATATTTTTGAGATTCAGGATACAGTAAAATCTTATTTGAATAACGGAGGGAATGTAGACTCCTTTATAGATGAGACGAATTTGATTGATGATTTCGAATCGGTCCTCCCTGATGAAGAATACCCTATATTTGTTATCACTGTTTTAAATGATATTAAGTCTGATTCAGTTATTGATAAACTCCTAGATTCAATGTTAACTACCATTCAATCTAAATCACCGGTTTTTAATTCCTGAGTCCACTTTCGCTTCAGAAAATTTAATTCAATTTATTTCTATGGATAAATTGTTTTCTAGATAAGCTATTTTTCACACATGTCTATTCATTAATCATTTATGACAATAGAAATAGCTTTAGTACTTACGATTCTTTTATTTATGTTTTTGTTATTTGTAACTGAAACATTTTCCCTAGATATCACTGCCATGATTATATTGGCAGTTCTTTTAATTTGTGGATTTCTTGAACCTATTGAGGCCATCAAAGGCTTTTCAAACCCCGCGGTGATAACTATTGCTCTATTATTTGTACTAAGTCATGCACTTCAAAAATCTGGAGTCCTTGAATTTTTAGTTGTAAAACTGAATGAATTAACTGAAACATCAAAACTTCTTGGATTATTCGTATTTCTATTTTCAGTGGCCGTGGCCTCAGCATTTATCAATAACACTGCCATTGTAGCTATTTTTATTCCTGTTACGATTCGGTTAGCACGTCAATATCATTTAAGTCCCTCTAAACTTCTGATGCCATTGAGCTATGTTGCCATTTTAGGGGGAACCCTAACACTAGTTGGGACTTCTACCAATCTGCTTGTCAATTCCATTTATGTAGAGTCTACCTCTGCAGCACCATTGGGCATGTTCGAATTTGCTAAATTTGGAATAATAATGCTTCTTATTGGGTTAACCTATGTTTTATTTGCGGTACCATTTCTTATTCCTTCACGGACAGTGACCTCCAGTCTAACACAGAGTTATCATATGGGTGGTTATTTAACAGAATTGAAAATTTCACATGAATCTCCCCTGGTAGGAAAAACATGTCAAGACAGAGCGATAAACAGAAACTATGATATCACTGTTCTTGATATTCTTCGGGATGGAGAACTCATTTCTAGGGATATTCGGGATTATATACTACAAAAGAATGATATTTTATTTGTTCGTGGTTCTCTGGAAAATTTCCTGAGGATGAAAGAGGTGGAAAAGGTAAACATGCTTACAGATGAAAAATTAACTCAAGCAGAATTGGTGCAGGATAATAATACTTTGGTGGAATGTATCCTAGCCAATCAATCTGAATTGGTTGGTAAGAGTTTAATGGAGATTAATTTTCGCAGAAGATATGGTAGTTTTATTCTTGCGATCAGAAGAGAGGGTGCAATTTTAAGACGCAAGATCGCACACGTGATTCTCCGATCATTTGACACTCTATTGGTTTATGGTTCAAGGGACAAATTAAAGGAATTAGCAGACTCCGGAAATTTCATCGTATTGGGTGAAATTGATGCTACTTTAAAAAAACATAGATTCTGGTGGATGAGTATTGTTGTCATATGTTCAGTTGTGCTGATGGCAGCACTAGGGTTTGTCCCCATCCTTAAGGGAGCTATGATTGGTGTCGTAGTGTTGTTGGTGCTTAAGGTACTTTCGGCAAATGAAGCCTATCAAACTATTAATTGGCAGGTTATAGTACTTATTGCAGCTCTTATACCAATCGGATATGTTATTGAAGACAGTGGGACTGCATATTGGATTGGTAATGGATTGAAAGATATCGTCAATTTAGTGGATAATCAATCCTTGCAACCTTTTATTATGTTGTCGTTAGTTTACTTAACAACTATCATTTTGACAGAGATAGTCTCGAATGCTGCAACAGCTATTATTATGACGCCCATTGCTATTTCAGCAGCGGTGCAAATGAATCTTGATCCACGCCCCTTTATTTTTTCTGTTTGCTATGCAGCTTCGGCGTCTTTTATAACGCCTATAGGGTACCAGACAAACTTAATGGTATATGGTCCCGGGGGATATAAATTTTCGGATTATGTAAAAGTTGGACTGCCGTTGTCTATGTTATTATGGATTGTTGCAACCATAGTGATTCCGATTCTATGGCCATTTAAGGTCATTGGATGATTTAGAAGAATACACTTGATAGATCTCTGTAATAAATGAATGCTGACGGAAAAAATGCTTCCCGCCTAAATATTTTTCTCGAAAACCCTGAAAAAGGACTGTGGACCTTGGCAGTTCCCATAATGGCTGGTATGGGAGTTCACACACTGTATACAGTTGTTGACATGCTGTTTATTGGTAGGCTAGGAGGAGAATCTATCGCTGCGGTGGCTTACAATATGCCGCTTTTTTTCTTTGTTATGGGGTTAACCTTTGGATTGGGTTCAGGTGTGACCGCCTCTATTGCCCGGTTTATAGGATCAGATGATAAGGCAAATGCCGATAACAGTGCCGAACATGCTATTGCGATGGCAACCGTTATCAGTGTGATTTTAACCACTTTGGGACTTTTATATGGTGAATCTATCTTATCATTTTTGGGTGCAAAGAATTCTATTTTGACTTTAAGTTGGGATTATCTAAGAGTTATTTGTTATAGTTTGCCCTGTATGATTTTTTCAGGATTTTTTCGATCTATCCTTTCCGGTGAAGGGGATATGAAACTTCCCATGATCGTGACTGCACTGGGAACTGTTTTAAATGTTATTTTAGATCCAATCTTTATTTTTGTTCTTGACTTTGGTGTGAAAGGGGCCGCCATTGCAACTATGATTAGCCAGGTTGTTGTATTTCTTATTTTTGTTTATATGTTATTTGTAAAAGAACATTCCTATATTCAATTTAAAATGAGGGATTTTTCCTATTCAAATTTAATTTTATTAGAAATAATAAAAGTGGGTTTACCTGCTTCAATATCCATGATCATCATGTCATTTGGACAATTAGTGTTTAATAGAATCTTGACTGATTTTTCTGTTGATGCAGTGGCAGCATATCAAATTGGAGGACGGATTGACATGGTAATATTTCTTCCTATCATGTCCATTGCTGCAGCAATGACGACTCTTGTAGGGATGTTCTATGGTGCTAAAGAATGGATAAAAATGAAAATAATAATTAAATATGGGATTAGCCGTTCAGTAATGATTACGATTGTAGGCTCAACACTACTGATAATTTTTTCCCCTTGGATTGTTAAATCTTTTTCCAGCGAACCTGATATTCAGGGTATTGCGGTATACTATTTACGATGTATCAGTTTGGTCTATCCTCTGATAGCTATAGGAATGACTATTGGAAGAATTCTTCAGGGTGTGGGAAAGGGGCTTCCACTTTTGATCATCACCAGTATTCGAATTTTGCTGGTTTCTGCTCCGCTGGCACTATTTTTTAGATATGGATTGGGTAAACCTGTTGAATATATTTGGTATTCTATGATGATATCCACCGTTGTTGCCACAACTATTGGAATTATTTGGTTAAGATATACATTGAATGAAATTTTATAGAACCTGCCGTAGAGCCATATATGATTTTATAAAAGAAGGTGAAAAAAACTTCACGGAAATTGGTTAATAATGTAAATTAAACCTTTGTTTTCCTTGTATATTCATATAGATACCTAAATATAATAGGAAAATAAGTTTTTATTACATAAATAATTAACTATTTAAAGGAAGAGGAAGAATATGATTAAAGTAGAATACGTATGGATTGATGGACATAAACCCACAGCAAAACTAAGATCAAAAACAAAGATTGTTAATGGCCCTGTAGAGAACATAGGAGATATTCCCAACTGGGGTTTTGATGGTTCTAGTACAATGCAGGCGGAGGGACATGACAGTGATTGTATGTTACAGCCTGTATATCATATTTCGGATCCGTTGAGAGGGGGAGATCATATTATTGTCATGTGTGAGGTTCTGAATTCAGATGGGACAGTTCATAAAACAAATACCCGGGCAGCCCTTCGAGAAATAGCTGAAAAATATAAGGATGAGGAACCTTGGTTTGGAGTCGAACAGGAATATACTTTTTTTCAGGGGCGGTCTCCATTGGGCTGGCCAGAGGGAGGTTATCCAGCACCCCAAGGGCCGTTCTACTGCGGAGTGGGAGCGGATGAGGTTTTTGGCAGAGATATTGTGGAAGATCATATGGAAGCCTGTTTGCTAGCCGGATTGAGTTTTTCAGGGATTAATGCAGAGGTAATGCCGGGCCAATGGGAGTTTCAAATTGGTCCTGTTGGTGCACTTGAAACAGGAGACCAGGTCTGGCTCGCCCGGTGGCTTCTCTATAGAATCGCTGAGGATTATGGTGTGAGTGCCACTCTACATCCAAAACCGGTTAAAGGAGATTGGAATGGTGCCGGTGCCCATACAAATTTCAGTACAAAAGCGATGCGAGCAGATAATGGATTGAAAGTTGTAGAAGAGGCCTGTAAGAAATTAGGGGAAAAACATAAGGAACATATTGCGATCTATGGCGCCCACAATGAAGAACGTCTTACCGGTTTACATGAAACCTGTTCAATTCATGATTTTAGATATGGTGTCAGTGATAGAGGGGCATCCATTCGTATTCCTATGGCTACGGCAAATGA
>CAYSQB010000007.1:0-41662 GCA_964433085.1 uncultured bacterium | reverse complement strand
AGGAACAAATGGAAGTCAATTTTTTATTACCCATAAAGCAACACCATGGCTTGATGGAAAACATACGGTTTTCGGTCACGTAATTTCTGGTCAAGATATCGTCAATAGTATCATGCAAGATGATATCATTGAAAAGGTAACGATAACTAGAAAAGGTGAAGAAGCGGAAAGTTTTGATGCCCCGATAGTTTTCAAAGCCAAGCAGGAAGAAATCACCGAAAAGAAAAAATTAGATGATCAAAAACAGGCAGAAGAGTTTTTAAAGCTGACCGAAGGTGCAACTGCAACAGAGAGTGGATTAAAATATTTTATCATGGAAGAAGGAGATGGCGAAAAACCAGAATCTGGTCAAACCGTATCTGTTCATTATTCAGGTTATTTGGTAGATGGGACCAAGTTTGATTCATCCTACGATAGAAAAAAACCTTTTGAATTTCTTCTGGGCCAAAGACAAGTGATTAAAGGTTGGGATGAGGGTGTCGCTTTACTAAATGTTGGTTCCAAAGCAAAGTTTATCATTCCTCCTGAATTGGGATATGGCGAAAGAGGAGCAGGACGTTTGATTCCGCCCAATGCCACATTGGTTTTTGAGGTGGAATTATTATCTATAAAATAAATATCCTATTTTCATTATTGACTTTTTATCGACGATTTAAATGAAAATTGGTCTAGGCTTGGGTGGTGGAGGGGCCAGAGGATTAGTACACATTGGTATCCTCAAAGTTTTGTATGCACATAAAATCCCAATTACTGTTATCGCAGGTACCAGCGCAGGAGCGATTGTAGGAGCTATGTTTGCTGCAACCAGAGACCCTGAATGGATTGAGGACCGTTTTAAGAAATTCTTTAATCATGACCTTTTCAAAAAACTGGGTACAGAACGAATGGTACCCGTTTCTGGGCAAAGATCACCCCTAACTCAATTTGCCCAAAAGGTGAGGGACAGAATGGTCATTGCGCTGTCCATGCAAAGGTCTTCAATTGTGAAAAAATCCCGATTGAAAGATGCCCTATCCTTTTTAATTCCTGTAGCAACCTTCAGTGAATTATTGGTTCCTCTAAAAGTAGTAGCAACCGATCTGATATCCTCAAACACAATTGTCTATTCAGAAGGTGATTTGGTTGAGGCCGTAGTCCAAAGCAGTTCTATTCCTGGATATGTAGAGCCAACATTTAAGGAGAACTCGGTTATCATAGATGGAGGAATTGGGATGCCAAATCCTGTAAGCCTTTTAGATGATGATGCAGATTTTTTAATCTCTGTGGATATTAAAAAGGAACTAACACGTCATAAATTGGATTTAAATATTTATGATATACTCCAGAGGTCAGAAGAGGTGACACATTACAAATTGTCATCTGATCTGGCTGCACAGGCTCATCATGTTGTACACCCAAAAGGGATGCATTATCATTGGGCAGAATTCAATGAAATGGATTCACTGGTCAATAAAGGGAAGGCAGCTATGGAAGAAAATGTTCAACAATTAAGAGATGAGATTAAGACATATTATAGTTATTGCTCTCGGATTAAACGCTGGTTTGGTATCCAATAAATCAATTACCTTCATTGATTTTAATTTCCGATAATAAATGATCTATTTTTCATACTTAGTTAGACCGATACTGTTGATTCTTTCGATCAACTTATTGCCGGCGGAGAAACTGGCACCTGTAACTCTGTCTGCGAAAGCAGAATCGCATCCGAGGGCAGGTGAAGTTGTCAATCTCTCTATTCATACGGAATTAGATGAGGGCTGGCATATTTGGGGGGTCCACAACGTCCCGGCATGGAAAGGTCCCGTCCCCACTTCCATTGAAATCAATGATAAGAAAGTAAGTAAAACAGGGAAGGTGATAGAACCTACACCTATTGTGAAATTTGATGAAGGATTTGAGATAGATATTCCCTATCATGAAAAAACATTAGATTTTATTTTTCCGGTTTTGTTAAAGGATGATCTTAGCATTGGGAACGCTGAATTGATGGTGTCGGTTCGATATCAGACCTGCAATGACCGATTGTGTTTACCACCTAAAACAGTGGAATTGATGGTCCCGGTTTTTATTGAATCTGGAAGTGCTAGGAGTGATAGAATCTCATTTTCGGAAAGCTCTGGAGCAAATGTAGGGGGAACCTCTCAGCTGGATATTGCTATCGAGAAAGGGATCCTCTCTTTTGTTTTATTATCCCTATCCATGGGTTTTTTAGCCTTGTTAACACCCTGTGTGTTTCCGATGATTCCCATAACCGTATCTTTTTTCACTCAACAAGGAGAAAAAGATGGGGCCAACACCTTCAAGCAGGCATTTACCTATACATTAGGGATTGTAGGTACATTCAGTGTGTTAGGTTTGCTTCTAGCAGCAACCTTGGGAGCCTCAGGTGCAAATCAGTTAGCAGCCAATCCCTGGGTGAACTTATTCATTGGCGGATTGTTCATATATTTTGCTCTATCTCTCTTTGGAATGTATGAGATTCAGTTGCCAGAATCCTTTAGGCAATTTTCTGTGAAGCAGGAAGACAGAGAAGGATATGTAGGAACCTTATTTATGGCATTTACCTTTACACTGACCTCTTTTACCTGCACCGTTCAGTTTGTGGGATTATTACTTGTAGCAGCTTCCCAGGGACAATGGTTTTGGTCACTGATTGGTATGATAGTTTTTAGTACAGCTTTTGCAACTCCATTTTTCTTTTTAGCATTATTTCCACAGTATTTAGCAAAAATGCCTAAATCCGGTGGTTGGTTGAACTCTGTGAAAGTGGTCATGGGGTTTCTGGAGATGGCTGCAGCATTCAAATTTTTCAGTAATACTGATATGGTATGGAACTGGGGATTTTTTACACACACGTCAGTTCTTGCAATCTGGACAATTATCACACTTTTAACCGGTCTTTATGTATTGGGTATAATTCGACTCCCTCATGATTCCCGATTAGAAACTGTATCAATACCTAGATTGATGTTGTCAACGTTCTTTCTTACATTTGGTCTTTACCTAGGGACCGGATTATTTGGCCAACCGATTCACGGGCTCATTATTTCATATTTACCACCAAGGGTGAATTTTCAATCAGATGTTAGTGGAAAGGGAATGCATCTTCAGGAAGATTTTCTATGGCACCAATCTTTGGAAACGGGATTGAGCGAGGCCCAGGATTCTGGAAAGCCTATTTTTATTGATTTTACTGGATACACATGCACAAACTGTCGTTGGATGGAATCCAATATATTTACTCAACAAGGAGTGAAAAAACGATTAGAACAATTTGTTTTAGTACAGCTATTTACTGATGGAGGAGAAAACTACCGTGAGAAACAAAATTATGAAATTGAACGATTTGGGACAGCTGCGCTCCCATATTATGTCTTACTGACACCTGAAGATAAAGTGATCGCTGAATTTCCAGGTATGACACGTAATGTAGATGAGTTTTTATCCTTTTTAGATAAAGCACTATGAAATTAAAGATTTTATTCCATGTATTTATAATTTTAGGGTTTATTACTTTATTTTCCTGTGATAAAAAATCTTCAAATGAAAAATACTCAAACTCTCTCCAAAAAAATCGTCCACCAAACGCAGTAAGAGCCCCGGATTTTACCCTCGTTTCTTTAGAAGGAGACCAAATAACCTTGAGTGATCTTCGAGGGAGTGTGGTCCTTTTGAATTTTTGGGCGACATGGTGTGGACCTTGTATAATGGAAATTCCTGATTTGAATAGATTGCAGGAAAAATATCAAGATAAAGGGCTTGAAGTGGTTGGGATTACGTTAACCTCAGGTCCACCAGAAATCATTTCAAAATTTGCGGAAGATCAGGGTATGAATTATAAAGTTCTAACGGATATCATGGGAAGTGAAACAGAGATGGTAACAAATGAGTATGGACAGGCGACAGGGTCCCCAATTACTGGTGTTCCAACCAGTTTTATCATTGACCGTGATGGATATATTGTAAAAACTTACATCGGTCCCAGGTCAGAACGAATATTCTATAGTGATTTGAAACGTTTTCTTTGACATCTTCACTCATATATATTATTGTAACAGCCTAATAACATGACTAATCGTTTTTTATTCCTTTTGATATTTTGTTTTGGCAAAATTACACCACTCATTAGTTCAGATTACTGGCAACAGTTTGTCCATTATGAAATGGATATATTTGTGGACACGGATTCCAGTACCTATGAGGGGTTTTCCGATATAAAATATATAAATCAGTCTCCGGATACACTTCATCAAATTTATCTCCATCTCTATCCAAATGCATTTCAGGAAGGTTCTGTTAAGCACCGGGAATTTATGGCACGCCTTGGAAGATTGGGACGTGCAGCAAAATTTATAAATAATCCAAAGGATTATTTCAGTAAAATTGAGATTTATTCGTTTGAGATCTACCAAAATGGGAGCCAAATCAACAGGGATTATAAAATTGATGATACAATCCTTTCTTCTGACTTGATCGAACCTTTATTTCCAGATGATTCTCTTACAATTAAAATTGACTGGATTCACCGAGTGGGTGAACAGATAGAGCGGGCGGGCAGGGTAGTAAATCAATTCAACGCGGCTCAATGGTACCCCAAGTTGGTAGTCTATGATGATAAGGGATGGCACAATATCCCTTTTCACGCCGAAGGTGAATTCTATGGTGAGTTTGGTACATTTGATGTATCTATTGATATCCCTCAGAACTACATTGTGGGAGCAACTGGAACTGTTGCAGATGGTGATCCTGGATGGGAAATAGTGCGGGTAGATACCTCTAGAGATTTTCATGAGTGGCTGGATGAATTTAAAAACAGGGATGAAAAACCGGATTCAACCGTCAGACGAAATGTTACATTCCATGCTGAGAATGTGCATGATTTTGCCTGGATCTCATCACCAGATTTTCTTTATGAGAGTGGTGAGTGGAACGGGATTGATGTCCATGTTTTATTCAATCAAAAAAATGGTAAGAAATGGACGAAAAAAGTAGTAGATAGATCCGAGTGGGCACTGGAATGGCTTACAAAAAAATTTGGGGAATACCCCTATCCCCAGGTTACAACGACGGATCGTTTAAAAGGTGGCGGGATGGAATACCCAATGCTGGTCATGAATGGCAGTGAGTCAGAGAGCCTGATTCTCCATGAGATCGGACATATTTGGTTTTATGGTATTTTAGGTAATAATGAAGTGACTGAAGCATGGCTGGATGAGGGATTTACGACATTTCAAACTGGGTTGTATATGATGGATAAGTATGGTCTTCATGGGTTTGATCTTGAAAATACAGAAAGATATGATTCATTCCAGAAAAAGTATTGGAAATTTACCAGTAGCCTTGGACAAAATCAGTGGTCTGCTATACGATTTATGACCAGTGGACAAGATGAACCTATAAGTCGATCATCCTTTATGTTTAAACAGGGTAATGCATATCGTCGAAATGCTTATACAAAACCGGCGCTCATGTTAGTTGAGTTTAAACATGTTTTAGGTGATTCTTTGTTTTCAAAAGTGATGCGTGCCTATTATGACCGATGGAAATTGAAACATACAAATGAGCAGAAATTCAGAACGGTGGCTGATGAGGTAACCGGGAATAATTTGGATTGGTTTTTTCATCCCTGGCTTCACGATACACGTACCCTTGACTACGGAATCCATAGTTGGGAAAAAGAGAGGAATGATGATGGGAGTTGGGATATTAAACTGAATTTAAGACGTCATGGAAACCGTGACATGCCACAGTTGATTGAAACAACCTTGAAAAACGGAGATTCCCACCGAGTTTGGTGGAAAAACCACAAATGGCGTTCAGAGGATACTTTTAGATACTCTGTACCCTTCGAACCGGTGAGTGCAGTCCTAGATCCGGATGCTCAAACCATGGACCTGGACTTTAGAAATAACTATACAGGTACAATGCCAAATGAAATACTCTTTATCCGTCCGGGAATGCAATATACCCCTCGCAACAGATATGTGGTGCAGTGGCACCCGGTATTGCAATATCATGAGGAAGATGGTGCGATTCCCGGTATAGCGGTTAACCGCAGTTACGGTCCTTGGGAAAATGTGGATGGACTTTTGACAATTGGTTCAAAAACTGGTAAAATATTTTGGTCCGTGTCTGGCTGGAGAACCAATCCTCTGGCTGTAAATATTAATAAAATTCGTTTTCATCTTTTTGATTTTGGTGGCGTAAACAGTTTTGGATTGCACGTTGAAAAAAAATTGAACAGGACAAATCCTTTCATCAATTTTAAATCCATAAACTCTGGATTTACGGTTGTAAATGTAGAACATTCACCGTCATCAGAAGCTTCTAGAACAGATTTATTTGTAAAGGGCAGAACTGCAGTTTTCTCTTCTGTGATCTCTTTAGGTGGAGGTCCATTTAATTCTAAGCTTGTGCTCGATATCTCACCCTTTGGGTGGTCTGACTGGAGTTTCAGTCGGTTGAGTCTTGTTACAAAAGTGAGTGTGCCAATTGGCAATTTTGGTGTTCGTGGACGGGTACTATTAGGAAAGATCTGGGGCGGGGATTCACAATTACCGATCCAGGAGCTATTCACGGTTTCTGGTGCAGGTTCAGGAGATACATATAAAAAATCTTATTTACGGGATAAATCCAGTTTTTACGGTAATACGCATGCGAGGACTCACTATCACTTGCCGGGAGATGGAAACCTGAGAGGATTTTATGATAGAACTTTTGTGGGAGTCGAACAAATGATTTCAACATCAGTAGAAGGATTTCTATCAAAAAACTGGTTTAAAACAAATTTTGAACTCTCTCTATTTACAGATATTGGAATGGTAAACGGGTCAAAATTTCATGTGGAAGATAATTTATTTGATGAAGATGTTTTGATGGATGTCGGATTTGGGTTCAGAGTGAGTAAAAAGATATTGGGAAAGAATTGGTTTTTTAGAGTAGACTTCCCTTTTTGGATGAAAGAAAGCAATATATCAAAAACTGATTTTGAAAAATTTATTTTTAGTTTTCAGCGTTCCATTTAACTCACTTGAAACTTTTTATAGTTTTGCGCATTCAACAGAAATATTTAAAAAGGAATCATCATGCGTAAACATATTTTATTTTTATTAGTACTGACAACATCAATATCTTTTTCCCAAAATTCTGCAGTACGACAATTTAGTAAGACATTTGCAGATGTTGCGGAAAAGGCAAATCCTTCCGTCGTAACAATCATGACAGAAAAAGTCTATGATGCAAAATCTTTTAATGAAAGGACACCTTTTGAAGAATATTTTTTCCCCAGGAACCAGCCTGAACGTCAATATAAAAGTTATGCCATTGGATCTGGAGTGATTGTTGATGAGGATAACGGATACATCTTAACAAATAATCATGTTATTGATGGGGCAGATGAGGTTGAAATTAAGTTAATGGATAAAAGGATCTTTTCAGCCGAAATTATTGGGAAGGATCCAAAATCAGACTTGGCAGTTTTGCAGATTGAGGCTACGGACCTTTCAGAATTGAAATTGGGAGATTCAGATAAAATTCGTGTGGGGGAATGGGTACTAGCTGTGGGAAGTCCATTTTCGACAAATCTCAGTCACACGGTAACAGCTGGCATTGTTAGTGCTTTAGGACGAAGTAATGTCATTTCCAATGATCACTATGAAAATTTCATCCAAACAGATGCCGCTATCAATCCTGGAAACAGCGGTGGAGCTCTTTTAAATTTGACTGGAGATCTAATCGGAATAAATACTGCCATTGCAACTGGAGGGTTTGAACGATCCAACCGGGGAGTTGGATTTGCCATCCCATCAAATATGGCAAAACGTGTCATGGATGATTTAATCACAAAAGGATATGTTGTTCGTTCCTGGTTGGGAGTATATATTCAGGAAGTAGATGATAAAATTGCCAAAAAGCTTGATCTAAATAAAAGAGATGGTGCACTGGTGGGAAGCATTGTGGAAAAGAGTCCTGCCCAGAAAGCAGGAATATTAAAGGGAGATGTAATTATTCGGTTTAATGAAAAGGATATCAGAAACCCGTCACATTTAAAGAATGTTGTGTCTTCAACCAAACCTGGAACAAAAAGTCGTGTTACTGTCGTTCGGGAAGGACAAGAAAAAATTATTCGAGTCACGCTCGAGGAACTAAATACAGACTCACAAATATTTGCATCTGGTTCATCTAAATCTTACAACTCTGTTGGATTTTCGGTCCAGAATTCTTCATCCTCACTTGCAGATCAATACGGTTTTGGTGGAGAGGAAGGTGTTGTTATCACAAAAGTAGATCCCAAAAGTGAAGCCGCTGAACTGGGAATCCGAGAAGGAGATTTAATACAAAGAGTGGGTTCCGAGAATATAAACTCTAAAAAAGAATTTAATAAATTGGTGGAGGAATCAAAGGAAGATGGTGTTGTCCTTTTACTAATTAAGAGGGAAGATATATCCCGTTTTTATGCCCTTGATTTGAGGGAATAAAAAGTAGGTACTTTTGATAAATCCGGTTTGATCTTATAAGCGAATTACAATTTCAGTGAATTCAAGAAATTTATTTTATGAACAAAGAATACTATTCTGAAATATATGTGGTAATGTTCTTTTTTTTTGTGTGAAATATCATATTTTAGCTGAAGTGAATTAAATTAAATTCCTTTCGTTTTTTTAGATAATTTAATAATAATTCATGCCCATAAAAAAAGTTGATCCCAAAGTAGACTTTGTCAAATTAGAACACAAAATCTTTGATTTTTGGGAATCCAATCGAATTTTTCAGAAACAAATTGAGAAAAACAAGGGCAAACCGAAATGGAGTTTTATAGATGGTCCCATCACAGCCAACAACCCTATGGGAGTGCACCATGCATGGGGAAGAACATTAAAGGACGTATACCAGCGCTATAAGGCAATGAAAGGACATGAACTCCGTTATCAAAACGGATTTGACTGTCAGGGGCTGTGGGTGGAAATTGAAGTAGAAAAGGAATTAGGATTTTCCACGAAAAGGGAGGTTGAAGAATTTGGTATAGAAAAATTTGTCCAAATGTGTAAGGACAGGGTGCATAAATATTCAAAAATTCAGACAGAGCAATCCAAACGATTAGGGTATTGGATGGATTGGGATAATTCCTATTTCACAATGTCTGATGAGAACAACTATACTATTTGGGCGTTCCTAAAAAAATTATTTCAAAGAGGAAAAGTCTATAAGGGAACAGATGTTGTCCCTTGGTCCGGTCGTTCTGGGACATCGTATTCTCAAATGGAAATTATTGAAGGCAGAAAATTAGTTGCCCATAAATCTGTTTTTGTCCGATTTCCTCTTATTGATAGGGATAACGAATATCTATTAGTATGGACGACAACTCCTTGGACACTCTCCTCAAATGTAGTTTCTGGAGTAAATGGAAATCTAGATTATCTAAAAGTAAAAGCCGCAGATGGTTCCATCTATTATTTTGCAGAGCAGAATTTGGAATATCAGCGTCTCGAAAAACAATTCAGGGAAAAAAATCAGTGGATCGAGGGAATTCCTAAATTGAAAAGAATTTCTCAGTTATTTAAAGAAAGAGGCGGTTTCGAAAAACTGGGAATAGTGAAAGGTTCAGAAATGGTTGGTTGGCCATACAAAAGCCCTTTTGACGATTTACCTTCTCAATCGATTTTGGGAGGATATCCCATTACTAACAAAGCTTTAGAAGTAAATCAGCAATCGGCTGTTGTTCAACACAAAGTTGTTGATCCGGGTAAAGATAGTATCGGCAACGATATTGTGGTAGCTGGTGAAGGTACGGGAATCGTCCATATGGCACCAGGATGTGGTGATATTGATCATCGTGTTGGTGAAAAATTGGGATTAGTGAATATCGCGCCTTTGGATGAGGAATCAAGATTCATACAAAAATTCGGATGGCTCACCGGAAAAACAGCTACAGATCCCCAGACAACCTCAGAGATTATAGAAAATTTAAAGGAAAATGGATTTCTGTTCCATGTGGAAGATTATCCTCATGTTTATCCACATTGCTGGCGTTCGGGAGATGAGCTAGTATTTCGATTAGTGGATGAATGGTATATCAATATGGATTGGCGGGATGAAATCAAAAAGGTTGTGGATGAAATAGAATGGATTCCAAGTTGGGGGCATGAGAGAGAGCACGAATGGTTAGACAATATGGGTGATTGGATGATTTCTAAAAAACGGTTTTGGGGATTGGCACTTCCAATCTGGATATTTGAGGATGGTTCCTATTTTGTAGTGGGGTCCAAAGAGGAGTTGAAGACACTTGCCGTAGAGGGATGGGAAGAATTTGAAGGAAACTCTCCTCACCGTCCTTGGATCGATAAAGTAAAAATTCGTCATCCAGAAACAGGATTAATTGGAACAAGAATTCTTGATGTGGGCAATCCATGGCTGGATGCAGGGATCGTACCCTATTCAACCTTAAAGTATAATTCTGATCGAGAATATTGGGAGAAATGGTTTCCTGGTGATTTTGTGACTGAATGTTTTCCTGGTCAGTTTAGGAACTGGTTTTATTCCTTATTGGCTATGTCAACTGCCCTTGAAGGGAAAGCACCATTTAAAACTTTATTGGGGCATTCTCTTGTAAAAGATGAGACAGGTAGGGACATGCACAAATCATGGGGGAATGCCATCTGGTTTGAGGATGCTGCTGAAAAAATGGGGGTGGATGTGATGCGGTGGATGTATGCATCTCAAAATGTTGAACAGCATCTTTTGTTTGGATATGGACCGGCTAAAGATGTTCGAAGGAAGTTGATCACATTATGGAATGTCTATTCCTTTTTTTCTACTTATGCAGCCGTAGATGGATTTGAACCAGGTAGTTTAACAATTAAATCTGAAGATTTAACACTCATGGATAGATGGATTTTATCTAAGATTAATGTATTGATTGAAGAAATAGATACACATTTAAATTTGTTTAAACTAGATAGAGGTATGCGGAAAATTGAACGTTTTCTCGAAGATTTATCAAATTGGTATGTGCGCAGGAACCGCAGAAGATTTTGGAAAACTGAGGATGACCTTGATAAACAAATAGCTTATCAAACTCTTTATGAAGTCTTGGAAACTTTTATAAAAATTTGTGCTCCTATTCTTCCGTTTGTTACGGAAGCGATTTATCAAAATCTAGTAAAAACTTCTAATCCTTCTGCGCCAGAGAGTGTGCATTTATGTAATTATCCACCATCGGATTCTTCTCTAATAGATCATGACTTAATGGAAAAAATGGATGTCCTGAAAAAGGTGGTTGAATTAGGTCGAAATGCCCGAAATAAAGCTAATTTAAAGATACGTCAGCCATTAGCATCACTGGTATTTCATATCCCCAAAAAGGAAACAGGTAACTTCATATTAGATAACCACAATGTGATTTTGGATGAACTCAATGTAAAATCTATTCGTAAAGCTAAATCTGAGGAAGAGATTATTGAGTGGGATGTAAAACCAAATTTAAAAATTATTGGCCAAAAATTAGGAAAGAGATTACCTGAATTACGTAAATTTATCAGTTCAAAAGATTCAGTTGACATATTAAATGAGCTAAAAACTAAAAAGGAGATCAAAGTTAGATTGGACGGTGAGACTTTCACATTAGCACATGAGGATTTTTTAATCGAATATCTTCCGACACAAGGATATTCTTCTACATCAGACAATGAGATTTCTGTTGGTATATCTACTCGATTGGATGAAATGTTAATCCAAGAAGGTGTCGTGCGTGATCTCATACGTCAAGTGCAAATTCTTAGGAAAGATGCAGGGTTTGCTGTTGAAGATCGCATTCAGGTTTGTACGGATTGGTCACCAGAACTGACACCTGCAATTGAAAAGTTCAAGGATTATTTTTGTGCAGAGACCCTTTCCGTTTCATTAATAAAATATTCAGAGAACAAAGAATTTAAATCTCATTTAAATATTGAGGATGAGAAAATACCTATCGCTTTAAGCAGAGTAACAAATAATTGAGGAAAAAATGGCAAAAAAGAAACAATATTCGAAAGCAAAATTAAACTCATTTAAAAAACAAATTTTATCCCTGATAAATGATGTTAATCATGAAGTCCATGATATGAAGGAAGGAGTAGTAAATCAGAGCCCAACAAAATCTTTGTCACCTGACTCAATTTACAGCGTTCATATGGCAGATGCGGGTACAGATGCTCATCAAATGGAAAAAAATTTTTTATTTATCTCCCGTGAAAATGACTATGTAAAAAACTTAGAAGACGCCTTAGAAAGAATTGATTTGGGTAGTTTTGGTGTCTGTGGATTGTGTGAGGAATTAATACCAGAAGAAAGAATGATTGAAGTTCCCAATGCAACCAAATGCGTTGTTTGTAAAACAAAAGATCATCTAAATATAAAATGAAAATTTTGATGGTGAGTGCCGTCATTATTGGTTTGGACCAACTTACCAAAACACTCATCAAAAATTCCTTTACTCTGTTTGATTCTATCCCTGTTATAGAAAATTTTTTCCATTTTACATTTATAAAAAATTCAGGAATGGCATTCGGATTAAATTTTCCCGGTGGGATTTATTTTTTCACGACCGCTTCGTTTATTCTTACATGTGTATTACTATGGATGTTATGGAAAGAACGATACAGCTCAATTTATATCAGGCTTGCTCTAGCATTAATTATTGGTGGAGCTATTGGAAACTTAATTGATCGTATTCTTTATGGAGAAGTTGTAGATTTTCTCGATTTCATGATTGGAGATTATCACTGGTATATATTCAATATTGCAGATGCTGCGGTGAGTGTTGGAATGACAATTCTTGTTATTCACACAATTTGGTTCACACCAAAACAATCTGATACGATACTATCTCCCTAAAAAAAAATCTTCAATTGAAAGTCCAGAAAAAGAATGTTAGACTGGACTATTATCTATCAACAGAAATTCCGGGATTTTCACGTACAAAAATTCAGTCTATGATTCGGGACGGTTTTGTACAAGTAAATGGTGAGAACCAGCGATCGAGTTATAAATTAACCGGTGGTGAAAGGATATCCTTGTACATTGAAGAAACTCAAAATGAACGGGATCATCTCATTCCTGAATCTATCCCTCTGGATATCATCTATGAAGATGAAGAAATTATTGGGATCAATAAACCGGCAGGTTTGGTTGTTCATCCCGGTGTTGGAAATAAGTCAGGAACTTTAGTCAATGGACTCATTTATCATTTTCAAATGCTCTCTACTCTGAATGGAGAATTAAGACCGGGGATTGTCCACAGGCTGGATAAAGATACTTCTGGAGTGATGATTATTGCAAAAACAGATACAGCACACGCTTATATATCCAAACAGTTTGAAACAAAAACAGTTCAAAAAAAATATGTGGGAATTACGTGGGGATTATGGCATGAAAAAGAGGGAAAAATTGAGACTAAGTTATTTAGGAAAAAATCGGATCCTACGTTGTTTGAAGTCCATTCAGATAAAGGAAAAACCTCTGTAACACATTATAAAGTTTTAGAGGAAGGACGATACTACAGTTTGGTAAACTATATGCCGAAAACAGGTAGGACCCACCAAATAAGGGTACACTCCGCCTATCAAAACCATCCTATCTTAGGAGATAAAAAATATGGCGGAGGAATAACTAAGATAAAAGGATTTATACCTGAAGTAGGAAAAATACTAAAAATAGAGTTGGAAAGATTAAACCGTCATGCTCTCCATTCAGAGACAATATGTATACAACATCCTGAAACAAAATCGGATATTGAGATTCATGCTCCTCTTCCAAACGAATTAAATTTAATTCTCGGATCATTAAAAGAAAATAACCTATAAAGTGTCGGGAAATATAATCCGGACATATTTAGTTTATTTGAGTAAAGAACGGGGATACTCCGAACATACCGTATACGCATATAAAAAGGATTTGAACCGGTTTTTGAATTTTATTAAATCCAATGCCAACTCAATTTTGGAAGCAAAAAAAGAACACATTAGGGAATTTTTGGCTGATGAATTTGAACGGGAACTCCATCCGAAAACCGTGTCTCGTCGTCTGACAGCATTAAAATCATTTTATGATTATTGTGTGGAGATAAAAGAGATAGAATCAAATCCTGCAATTTTTGTGGAAAGCCCAAAATTGCCCACTACTCTTCCCGATTATTTGGACTTAAGTAAACTTTCAGACATTCTTTCCATTCCTCTGAAAGAGACCCTGCTTGGCTCCAGAGATTTAGCAATGCTGGAATTATTTTACAGTACGGGAATGAGATTATCGGAATTAGTAAACCTTAACGTCAATCATTTAGATTTTTCGAGCCAAATAGTAAAAGTAATTGGAAAAGGAAAAAAAGAGAGGTTGATTCCTTTTGGAGAAAAGGCCAAAGATTCTATTGAAATTTATTTAAAGATGAGAAAAATTGAAGGTAATTTTCAATTGGTATCGGACCCTTTATTTGTTTCAAATAGAGATAAGAGAGTTTCGCATCGTACGGTGCAAAGAAGAGTCCAAAAATATCTAGCTTCGTTTGCTGGCTCTGGTAGTTCTGGACCGCACATACTTCGGCATGCTTTTGCTACTCATATGCTAGAAAGAGGGGCTGACATCCGTTCAGTAAAGGAGTTATTGGGTCATGATAGTTTGTCCAGCACACAAATTTATACCCATATACAACCAGAAAAAATGAAAGAGATTTATAAACAGGCACATCCTCACGGAGCAAAAAAAGAAAGCTCATGAATTCAGAACAGTCACCCTTGTATGGAATAGAGGACTTTAATCCTCCTGGAAAAATCTTCTCTAATATATCTTCAGATAACCTTCAAGAGCACATTCTTAAAAATGGGGAAGGGAGATTAGCAGATAGCGGAGCGTTGATGGTAGATACAGGCAAATATACAGGGAGATCGCCGAAAGACAAATATTTTGTTGATGAAAAGTCTTCATCTCTTCATTTATGGTGGGGACCAATAAACAGAAAAATATCCGAAGATATTTTTGATGAGTTATTGAAAGAAGTGACCCATTACTATAATTCAGAAAAATCTGATACATATGTGTTTGAAGGATTTGCTGGTGCAGATTTTCAGCACCAAATTTCAGTAAGAATGATTGCAAAGAAAGCTTGGCAGGCTCTGTTTTGCTTTAACATGTTTATCCGTTCCAATGGAGATAATAAACAACCCTTTAAATCCGATTTTACCATTATAAATGCTTCTGATGTGAAAAATCATAGATTTAAGAATCATGGAATGAATTCAGAAACATTTATTATTTTCCATCTTGGACGTAGACTCGCTATAATTGGAGGAACAGAGTACGGTGGAGAGATGAAAAAGGGGATTTTTTCTGTTCTCCATTATTTGCTTCCAATGAAAGGTGTTCTGTCCATGCATTGCTCGGCTAATGTAGATACGAGAGGTGAAAATACAGCATTATTCTTTGGTTTAAGCGGAACGGGGAAAACGACACTATCTACCGATGAAAAACGTCCCCTTATTGGAGATGATGAACATGGTTGGTCTGATAATGGTGTATTTAATTTCGAAGGCGGGTGTTATGCAAAAGTAATTCGGTTGAATCCAGAGGAAGAACCTGGAATTTATAATGCAATCCGAAATGGAGCATTACTGGAAAATGTAGTTTTTGATAAGAAAAATGGTATAGTTGATTATGATGATGATTCAAAGACAGAAAACACTCGGGTGTCTTATCCAATTCATTTTATCGGAAATTCCCTTGCTGCTGAGGGGAAACACAGCTGTGCTGACCATCCAAAAAAAATTATATTTCTTACCTGTGATGCGTATGGTGTATTACCTCCTGTCTCGAAATTAACTTCCGAACAGGCTATGTATCATTTTATATCAGGGTACACTGCAAAAGTTGCAGGTACGGAAAGAGGAATAAAAGAGCCAACGGCAGTATTTTCTCCTTGCTTTGGAGGCCCATTTTTAACCCTTCATCCGACAATTTATGCTAAATTACTTCAGGAAAAAATGAAAACCCAACAGGTTAGGGTCTATCTGGTAAATACAGGTTGGGTGGGTGCCAGTGCTTCATCAGGTGCAGATCGTATTAGTTTGCCGCTTACCAGAAAAATTATTCATGGAATTTTGGATGGTACTATTGAAAAAATGAATATGAAAAAAGATCCATATTTTGGATTTGAAGTACCTTTTGAATTTAGCACAATGGACTCTTCGTTTCTTATTCCCGCTCAGGCTTGGTCACAAGAGCAAGACTATCATTCTTCCGCAAAATATTTAGTGAAAAAATTTCATGAAAACTTCAAACTGTATGATAGTGGAAATGATCAAATTAAATCAGGAGGTCCCATTAGTCAATACCAAAATAAATAGGAGAGAAAATGAATATTGAATTTACTGCAAGACATTTTCATGCACCGAAAAATTTACGAGATTATGCAGAGAAAGAAGTTTCTCGAATCACTAAATATTATCCCCGTTCTGTTCAGTGTCAGGTGATATTGATCCATGAAAATAATCAGTTCACTACTGAACTAAACCTCTCTATTCCTAAACGAAAATTGAATGTAAAAGAAACAACAGATAATATTACCAAATCAATAGATAGAGCTGTAAAAAAAATGATTCAACGAATCTCTAAGATAAAGAAGAAGCAAAGAGAAATTAATTAACCAAAATTCTCATTATTCCTATTTATTCACCCATAGATTTTGTGGGAAAGAATTTATTTTGAAGGTACTCTAATTTCTTCTTAAAATTGACCAGTCGTGATTTGAGCCATATTGCCACGACTTTAAATAAGGGTGCTAAAAAGGCGGATAAACTCCGAGGCAGTGCCCGGAGTTTTTTATTTTTTAAATTTTGTTTTTTGGATAAATAGATAGATAACAATTAATGCTTAAGGAATTATTAAAAACGAAAATAATTGTTTTGGATGGGGCCATGGGTACCATGGTTCAGTCATATACTCTTTCCGAAACAGATTTTAGAGGGAAACAGTTCCAGGACCATCCAAATGAATTAAAAGGGAACAATGACATTCTTTGCCTTACACAGCCTGAAATTATTGAGGAAATTCACCGCGCATATTTTGATGCAGGATCTGTTATTGTTGGAACAAATACATTCAATGCCAATAGGATATCTCAATTGGATTACGGGTTGGAGGACTATACCTATGAAATAAATCTTAAAGCTGTAGAAATTGCAAAAACAGCAGCCAAAAGATTTACTGATGAACCTAGATATGTAGCTGGAGCAATTGGCCCCACCAATCGAACTGCATCCATGAGCCCCGATGTAAATAATCCAGGATACCGAAATATTACTTTTGATGATCTGGCTTCTGCATACAGTGAACAGGCACGGGGACTTTTGGATGGTGGTGTAGACCTGTTTTTAGTAGAAACCGTATTTGATACGCTTAACTGTAAAGCAGCTTTATTTGCTTTATTAGATTTATTAGAGAATCGAAAATGTGATATTCCAATTTTCATTTCTGGAACAATTACTGATGCCAGCGGAAGAACTTTGTCTGGGCAGACTGTAGAGGCATTCTGGAATTCTGTTCGACACGCAAATCCTGCTGCAATTGGACTTAACTGTGCTCTGGGTGCAAAGGAAATTCGTCCCTGGTTGTCAGAATTATCTTTAATTGCGGATATCCCTGTGTTTGTATATCCTAATGCAGGGCTCCCGAATGAGATGGGAGGATATGATGATACACCGAAACAAATGGCAGATCTACTGAAGGAATTTTCTCATGATGGGCTTGTGAATCTGGTTGGTGGTTGTTGTGGCACAACTCCAGAGCATATCCGCTCCATAGCTCAGGCCGTCCAAAATGTAGTTCCCAGAAAAATTAATGAGATAGAATCTCTCACAAGACTAAGCGGTCTTGAACCGGTAACCATAAGACCTGAGAGTAATTTTGTGAATATCGGGGAGCGGACCAATGTGACCGGATCGGCAAAATTTAAAAGATTGATTTTGGAAGAGAACTACGAGGAAGCCCTATCAGTTGCTCGCCAGCAGATCGAAAATGGCGCTCAAATTATTGATGTGAATATGGATGAAGGATTATTGGATTCAGAAGCTGCCATGGAAACCTTTTTAAGATTAATAGCAACGGAACCTGATATTGCCAAAATTCCTGTTATGATAGATTCCTCAAAATGGTCAGTGTTAGAAACGGGTCTCAAAAACATTCAAGGAAAAGGAATAGTTAACTCCATTTCTTTAAAAGAAGGGGAGGATGTGTTTATCTTCCAGGCAAAACAAATTCTGAAATATGGTGGAGCTGTAATTATAATGGCCTTTGATGAAAAAGGACAAGCAGATACATGTGAGAGAAAAGTTGATATTTGCACAAGAGCTTATGAAATTTTAATCAATAAAATTGGATTTCATTCTGAAGATATTATTTTTGATCCCAATATATTTGCTGTAGGGACGGGAATCAGAGAACATAATAAATATGCAGTCGCCTATATTGAAGCAGCACGCACAATTAAAAATACTTTACCGGGAGTTCATATCAGCGGTGGTGTGAGCAATCTGTCCTTTTCTTTTCGTGGAAACAATGCCCTGAGAGAAGCCATGCATTCCTGTTTTCTATACTATGCCGTTCAAGCAGGGATGGACATGGGAATCATAAATGCAGGACAGTTAGCAGTGTATGATGACATAAAACCGGAATTGAGAGAAGTTATTGAAGATGTATTGTTTAATCGCCGTGATGATGCCACAGAAAAACTGGTTGAATTAGCAAATACAGTTAGAGGAAAACTAAAAAAGACAACCAAGGATTTAGCATGGCGGAAAACCTCGGTTGAAAAACGGTTATCTTTTGCACTTGTAGAGGGAATTGTTGAGTTTATTGAGGATGATGTGGAGGAAGCGAGACAGAATTATCAAAGGCCAATTCAGGTTATTGAAGGTCCGCTGATGGATGGAATGAATGTAGTGGGTGAGTTGTTTGGCTCGGGAAAAATGTTTTTGCCTCAGGTTGTAAAATCCGCCCGGGTGATGAAAAAAGCAGTCGCCCATCTCCTTCCATTTATCGAAAAAGAAAAATTAGATATGGGGCTCAGTGAATTATCCAACGGAAGAATTCTTCTTGCAACTGTAAAGGGGGATGTACACGATATTGGAAAAAATATTGTCGGAGTTGTTTTAGGATGTAATAATTATGAAATTATTGATTTGGGTGTGATGGTTTCAGCAGATAAAATATGTTCCACCGCAAAGGAAAAAAAAGTTGATATAATTGGATTGTCAGGACTTATCACTCCTAGTTTGGATGAAATGGTTTATATGGCTTCAGAAATGGAGAGATTGAAAATGGAGATTCCTCTTTTAATTGGAGGTGCAACTACCAGTAAAAAACATACTGCAATTAAAATAGATGAAATGTATTCTGGCCCTTCAATTCATGTTATAGATGCATCAAAAAGTGTTGGGGTAGTCTCTCAACTCATGAAGAAAAAAGAACGTGACGGACTTATTAATAATGTAAAAAATGAGTATAAATCAATCAGAAAAATTTATTCTGAATCTTCAAGAAAGAAAAAGCAGCTTTCGTTAGAACAAGCTAGACATAGAAAATTTAAAACAGATTGGAATTCATACAATCCCTCCCAGCCAAGCAGTGTTGGATTGGAGGTTTTTGAAGACTATTCTTTACAGAAGATTAGAGAATATATTGATTGGTCACCCTTTTTTCATGCATTTGAATTTAAGGGGAAATATCCTGGAATTTTGAACCATCCAAAATATGGAGATGAGGCAAAAAAATTATTTAATGATGGTGAAGAATTATTATCAAAAATTATTTCAGAAAATTCTTTACAGGCTAAAGGTGTTTTAAGATTGTTCCTTGCAACTGCAAGTGATGAAACCGTAAAGGTAGGAGATGTTGATTTTAATTTTCCACGTCAGTTAGTTGATAAGGGATGGAATAGGCCAAATTACAGTTTAGCAGATTTTATTGCTCCGGAAAATGATTGGATTGGACTTTTCGCAGTAACAACAGGAATTGGTCTAGGAAAATTGGTAGAAAATTTTGAGAGTCAAAATGATGTCTATAATTCTATTTTAGTTAAGGTTTTAGCAGACAGATTAGCTGAAGCATTTACAGAACATCTTCATGAACGAGTTCGGAAAGAAATTTGGGGATATGCAGAAAATGAATCATTTAATAAAGAAGACCTAATCAATGAAAAATATTCGGGAATTCGTCCTGCTCCCGGATATCCGTCTTGTCCGGATCATTGTGAAAAAGATAAGATCTGGGATATTTTAGATGTGGAGAAATATACCGGGATTAAACTTACAGAATCCCGCGCGATGTTACCTGCTTCATCTGTTTGCGGATGGTATTTTTCCCATCCAGAATCCTGTTATTTCAGTACATTAGGAAATGAATAAATTTATAAAGAAAGGATATTTAGAATGAGTGTTCCTGATCAAGTGAAACGATCACATCATCCGGAGAATTTTGATGTAAATATTACAAGATTGACTAGATGAAGATATCAGAAAAAATAGCAAAATTTGAAGCTCAAGGTAAAACGTTTTATAGTTTTGAGTTTTTTCCACCAAAAACGGATTTTGGTAGGGATAACCTATATAGTAGAATTGACAGAATGGCGTCCCTTCATCCTGCTTTCATTGATGTCACGTGGGGCGCTGGTGGCTCCACAGCTGAAAAAACTCTAGATATGTGTAAAACTATACAGAAATATTTTGGTTTGGAAGTTATGATGCACCTTACCTGTACGAATATGGCAGTATCATCTATCAATAAAATTCTTAAAGATGCAAAAGGAAATGATCTATCCAATATACTAGCACTAAGAGGTGATCCACCAGAAGGATCCCATAATTGGAAACAACATTCAGATGGTTTTCGCTATGGAATTGACCTTGTACGTTATATTAGAAAAGAATTTGGAGACGAATTCTTTTTGGGTGTTGCGGGTTATCCTGATGGACACCATGAGCAAAGTGATATCGATATAGATATAAAATTTCTTAAAGAAAAAGTGGATGCAGGAGCAAATATTGTGGTAACACAATTATTTTATGATGTAGATAAATTCCTTCTTTTTAGAGATAAATGTGTAAAATCAGGAATAAAAATACCAATTATACCAGGTATAATGCCGGTCAATAACTATGCCAGATTTTTAAAGTTCACCCAGTTTTGTAAAGTTAGTATTCCTAAATCAGTCTCTAAACAATTAGAATCGATAAAAGATGATGACTCCAGTGTGATTAATTATGGTATTGACCAATCATCAGAAATGGGTAAAAAATTAATTGAAGAAGGTGTGCCTGGCCTGCACTTCTATACACTAAATTTAGAGCATTCAGTATCTGAAATTTTAAGATCACTTGATCTTGTTTCATCTAAAGGTGTCATTAAGGAATTACCATGGCGGCAATCAACATTAGATGATAGAAAAACAAACGAAGATGTGCGACCAATATATTGGAGTAACAGACCTGTAAGTTATTTAACGCGTACAGAGAACTGGGATGACTTTCCTAATGGTCGTTGGGGTGATATAACAAGCCCAACATTTGGCGAGCTCAACCAATATCATGCAATAAGAGCTGGTTCGAAGAGTGATAAAGTAAAGGCGCGAAGAAAAAAGATCTGGGGGGAGCCAAAATCTATCAATGATATAAAAGACATATTTATATCATACTGCAACGGGGAAATAAATAGTCTTCCCTGGTGTGAGATACCACTTGCACAAGAGAGTAGACAAATTTCTGACGATTTGCTTAATATCAATGAAATGGGATATTTTACTATAAACTCTCAACCTAAAATAAATGGACTGCCATCCGAAGATCCAGTAGCTGGCTGGGGCGGTGCAGGTGGAAGGGTTTATCAAAAATCCTATTTGGAATTTTTTACCTCTGAGGATAACTTAAATGTATTACTAAAAAGTATAAAATCAACAGATAGTATCTCCTATCAAGCAATCAACATTGATGGTAACTTAATTACAAACTTGTCAGAAAATAGTGTAATGGCTGTAACTTGGGGCGTTTTCCCTGGAAAGGAAATTATGCAGCCTACCATTGTAGATACCCGATCGTTTTTAATTTGGAAAGATGAAGCTTTTGGTCTGTGGATGAACGATTGGGCTTCAATATACAAACAAGAATCTGCATCATTTAAGATATTACGAGAGATATATGAGACCTACTACTTAGTTAATATTGTTGATAATGATTACATTGATGGTAATATGATACAACAATTTTTTAAATAATAAATTATTCAAAATTAAACAAGTTTTAATAATCACTGGTTGATCATTTATTTTCTAGAAATATATTTAATCTAATCAGTAAAAATATTTACTATACATAAAATTTTTGTACTTTCCGTTCCGTAATTTACTAGAAATATTTAAAAAATAATTTTATAAACAAGGAGATTAAATTGTCTACATATTTATTTACATCGGAATCAGTCACTGAAGGGCATCCTGATAAAGTATGTGATAAAGTTTCTGATTCAATTTTAGATGAATTTCTAAAAGGTGATCCAGATTCAAGGGTTGCAGTGGAGACCATGACAACGACCGGGTTTGTGGGAGTTGCAGGAGAAGTCACATCAAAAACAAAATTTGATTTAGAGTCTGTAATAAGAGAGACAATTGCTGAGATTGGGTATAATGATCCTGCATTAAAATTTGATTCAGATTCATGTGAAGTTATGATAAAACTGGATAAACAAAGTCCAGATATTTCACAAGGTGTAACCGCTGATGATTATAAGGAACAAGGTGCTGGTGATCAAGGTTTGATGTTTGGATATGCAACAAATGAAACTAAGGAATTAATGCCCTTACCGATACTTTTAGCTCATAAGTTGACAAAAAAACTGACTGACGTAAGAAAAAATGGAGTATTGTCTTGGGTCCGACCAGATGGGAAATCACAAGTGTCAGTTAGATATGAAGATCACAAACCGAAACAATTAGAAACAATCGTGATTTCTACACAACATTCTCCTGATATTACACATGAAGAAATAACCCAAAAAATTACAGAAAATGTAATCAAGCCGGTCTGTGGTGAACTTTGGAATGACGAGATCAAAATACATGTTAATCCTACCGGAAAATTTGAGATAGGAGGTCCACACGGTGATGCAGGTCTGACTGGAAGAAAGATTATTGTTGATACGTATGGTGGAATGGGCAGGCATGGTGGTGGAGCATTTTCTGGGAAAGATCCATCAAAAGTAGACAGATCCGCCTGTTATATGTCTAGATATGTTGCAAAGAATATTATTGCTGCAGGGTTGGCGGATAGATGTGAAGTACAAGTTGCATATGCAATAGGTGTTGCGAAACCGGTTTCATTAATGGTCAATACATTTGGTACTCATAAAATACCGGAGGTGGAGATTGAAAAATTGGTAAACAATAATTTCGATATGCGTCCCGCAGAAATTGTTAAACACCTCAACCTGAAAAAACCAATTTATGAGAATACTGCAGCATATGGACATTTTGGTCGAGAGCTGGATGAATTTACATGGGAAAAAACCGATATGATTGATACACTTCGGTCTAAAATTTAGGAGAGAAAAATGGCTGATATAGCAATACAACAAATAATAGAATCTTTACCCAATAAGATAAAGGATATTAATCTTGCTGGTGCTGGGAGGAAAGCCATTGGTATCTCCGAAAAGGAAATGCCTGGTTTAATGTCAACCCGCAAGAAATATGGGTTGGAAAAATCATTGTCCGGAAAGAAAATTACAGGTTCACTCCATATGACTGTTGAGACCGCAGTGCTAATAGAAACCCTTGTGGAATTGGGTGCAGATGTCCGCTGGGCAAGTTGTAATATATTTTCAACACAAGATCATGCCGCTGCAGCAATTGCAAAAACGGGGGTTCCGGTTTATGCATGGAAGGGAGAATCTCTGGAGGAATACTGGTGGTGCACACTGCAGGCTCTCACTTTTCCGGATGGTTCTGGTCCTGATTTGATTGTGGATGATGGTGGAGATGCTACGATGTTGATTCATAAGGGCTACATATTAGAGGAATACTTTGAAAATACTGGAGAAATCCCTGATATCACCACTACTATTGAAGAAGAACGAATCATTGAAGAATTACTCCGTGAAGTTTTGGAAAAAAATCCGCTCCATTGGCATGGAGTTGCAAAAAATATTATTGGAGTATCTGAGGAGACCACAACCGGTGTTCACCGTTTGATGCAAATGGAAAAGTCAGGAGAGCTACTATTTCCTGCTTACAATGTCAATGACTCAGTGACAAAATCAAAATTTGATAATATTTACGGATGCCGTGAATCTTTGGCTGATGGCATTAAGCGAGCGATGGATGTAATGGTAGCTGGAAAAACAGTGGTAATTTGCGGATACGGGGATGTGGGACGGGGATGCGCTCAGTCCATGAGAGGATATGGTGCCAGAGTGATCATCACGGAAATTGATCCCATTTGTGCCTTGCAGGCATCTATGGAAGGATTTGAGGTGACTACAGTTGAAAAAGTCCTTTCAGAAGGGCATATTTTTGTTACTACAACTGGAAATAAAGATGTCATTACAAAGGACAATATGTACGAAATGAAGGACCAAGCCATCGTCTGTAATATTGGACATTTTGACAATGAAATTCAGGTAACACCTTTAAATGACGACTCAGAAGTAGGTAGGGAAGAGATCAAGCCTCAGGTTGATCGATATACATTTCCTGACGGTCATCAAATATTTTTATTAGCAGAAGGACGACTGGTTAATCTGGGCTGTGCCACAGGACATCCCAGTTTTGTTATGTCTAATTCTTTTACCAACCAGGTTTTGGCACAAATTGCCCTGGCAAAAGATGCCCCGGATATTGGTGTATACGTATTACCAAAAAAATTGGATGAAGAAGTCGCCCGCCTCCATTTAGATCATTTAGGCGCTGAACTTACGGAATTGACTGATGAGCAGGCAGACTATATTGGTGTCTCAAAAGAAGGACCCTATAAGCCGGATCATTATCGGTATTGAACAAGGTCAGCTTTTAATTTGTAAAATATTTTTACAAAGGGGTAGGGAAATCACACTTTTATAACCCATTTCCAATCCACCTCGAAACATCCTCTCCAATGGCGATTGAAGCTGTGAGCCCAGGGCTTTCAATTCCAATGAGGTTTATCCATCCGGGGTAACCCCTGTCTTTTTCGTGCTGGATATAAAAATCGGCATAAGGATTTTCAGGTGTACCAATTTTTGGTCTAATTCCGGAGAAATCAGGTGTAAGATCTGAAAGTTCTAAACCTTTTATATATGTTTTGGTTTCCTCAAAAAAAATCATGTTAAGGTCATTATTTACTGTATAATCTTCAATTCTGTTTTCCATCCATTCTGCGCTTGGTCCCAGTTTAGTTATCATATTTTGATCAAAACTGATATGAATGCCCAATGAACCTCGAGTATTGTCAGGCATGGGATAGATGAGATGGCTAAATGCGTTTCTCCATTTTGTGGAAAGGGAAAAATAGCATCCTTTTGAATAGGTTATTTTTGGGAAAATATTTTGGTTGTGGTTCAACATGCCTGCAATAATATCACTTTGGAGACCTCCTGCATTGATCACCCAATCTGAAGTAACTGTCTCTATATCTCCTTGTGGATTCAGAAGATGGAGGATGTACCTGTCATTGGAATGATTACATTCCCTCAGCTTAGTTTTAAAAAGGTAGTCATGGTCCATTTGGGTTGATTCATTATAAAACGATACCATATAATCATGAGATGAGAGAATCCCAGTACATCCAACAAGAAGTGCTGATTCACTCATGATGTTAGGCTCCAATTTTGAAAGTTCATTTTGATCCATCATTTTTAGACCTGGGACTCCATTTATTAATCCGTTTTCATACAACCGATTCAACTCATTCATCTGATTTTCCTGAGCCAGGACTAATTTCCCGCATTGCATATACCAAATATTTTTTTCTTTACAATATGCATACAGTTTTTCTCTTCCTGATATACAGTATTTTGCTTTCAAGGAGTTTGGGGGATAGTAAATACCGGAATGGATCACCTCGCTGTTGCGAGAGGAGATTCCCCGTCCAAAAGTTTCTTCTTTTTCAACGATCAATACAGAACCTTTTCCGGAATTGGCTAAAGCCCGAGCTACAGCAAGTCCCACGGCTCCAGCACCAATAATGATTATTTCATAATCAGAAGATTGACTCATTTCAGATTTTGATTCCTATTTTCTAACCGAAAATAAAAGAACGATTCCTCCAATGATAAAGAGTATATTTCCCATCCATGCGGAGACAATGGGGCTCAAAACAGCCTTGATTCCCATGGATTGTCCAAATTTGATGAAAGCATAATAGGAAAAGATAACAAAAATACTCATACCTGTTCCTAATGATAGTCCTCCGGTAGGATTCATAACTGACAGGGAGATACCGAAAAGCATAACAATGATACTGGTAAAAGCGAAAGATAACTTGAATTGTTTTGCCACTTCCCACCGGGTAGTATTTACACCATTTTCTCTCAATTTTATAATCCTGGAGTTTAACTCATAAATATTTAATTCTTCGGGAGATTTATATTGTTGAACCAACTCTTCTGGTTTAAACGCTACGTTTAACAGCGTATCTTCAGATGAAATAATTACACTATCTTCCATACCATACTCATTAAAATTACGAATGGAATAGTTTTTCAGTTTCCATATGGAGAGAGAATCTATCCAAACCATTTTTTTCCCGTCTATCCTCTGATGAAGCAAACCGTCCTTGAGAGAGATTAAGGTGATTTTTTCCGCTGATTGATCTCGTACCTTGTATCTAGATATGGACAGGTGAAGCTTTTTTTCTTTCTGAAAAAATAGGTCTTTAAGTAATTGCTGTTTGTTTTTTGACTTAGCAGATTTCCTACTCATGTACTGTTTTTTGATTTCTGCCTTTTTTTCATTACCCCAGCTCACCAATGAGTTATCTAGGTAAAAAGAGCCAACACTAACACAGAAGCTCACCAACAAGAAAGGGAGGACCACTCGATAAAGACTGATTCCCGAGGCTTTCATGGCAGTCCATTCGTTTCGTTTAACTAAAAGGCCCATACTGAAAACAGTGGCAATGAGGACGGCCATGGGTAGCCCGATATTTATAAACCAAGGTAAAGTATATATATAAAAAAGGAAGACGATCTTAATTGGAACCTTATTATCAATAAATTTGTCCAGGTTTTCAAAAATATCTACAATAATAAAGATTACTTGGAATCCAATCAGTATGAGAGCCAATAGGACAACAAATTGCCGGACGAGATAGAGGTCAAGTTTTCTCATTGTTGATGTAAACTAAAGTGTGAATTTCCGTAATTTGTACCTAATTTGAAACACAATTGGAAGTTAATTTAACCACAGAAAATAATGATTGAACGCCTAGATAAAATTATGGAAACCTTTTCGGAAGTAATGTGGAGCATGCCTCTTGTCATTACTCTGATTGTGAGTGGTTTGTTTTTTACGTTATATAGCCGATTTGTTCCATTCAGATATCTCAGGCATGCTATAGATATTTTGCGGGGGAAATATGACTCTGAGGATGATCCCGGACAAATTACACACTTTGAGGCATTATCCAGTGCATTGGCAAGTACAGTTGGAATGGGAAATATCGCAGGGGTAGCAGTTGCTATCCAGGCAGGAGGTCCGGGAGTTGTATTTTGGTTGTGGGTAAGTGCAATTATTGGTATGGGAACAAAATTCTTTACCTGTACTCTGTCAGTGATGTATCGTGGAAAGGATGATTTGGGAGAAATCCAGGGTGGTCCTATGTATTTTATCGAAACCGGACTTGGAAAAAGATACAAACCTCTGGCCTTATTTTTCAGTATCGCTGGGATGTTTGGATGCCTGACGTTTTTTCAGGCCAATCAACTGGCTCAAATCATACGGGATTTTATTTACCATCCCATGGGCTTGTTTCAGGAGTCTCAAATGGTAGGCGATGGTATCACAGGTATAAGTGTCGCATTTCTTGTGGGAATTGTGGTTTTTGGCGGGATTCGCCGAATTGCAAAAGTGGCATCCAAGTTGGTTCCTTTTATGGTTGGGATTTATTTATTAGCTGCCATATTTATTTTATCTTCACATTTTTCTGAGATTCCATATCTCCTTTCCTTAATATTACAAGATGCATTTACCGGTGATGCGGTGTTAGGCGGTGCTTTGGGTACATTGATTATTATTGGGATCAAACGTGGTGTTTTTTCAAATGAAGCAGGAACAGGAACCGAAGCTATGGCACATGGCGCAGCAAAAACAAAAGAACCTGTGAGAGAAGGGTTGGTTGCCATGATGGGGCCTTTCATTGATACAATTGTTGTATGTACAATCACAGCGTTGGTTATTCTAATCTCTGGACTTTATGAAACAGAAGCAAATGGTGTAACTCTCACTGCCCTTGCTTTTGAAAGAGAACTTGGTTCAATTGGTAAATTAATATTGGTTATTGCTGTTCTGAATTTTAGCCTTACTACCATGTTTGGCTATTCCTATTATGGTCGGAAATGTGCTGGATATATATTCGGAACTAAATGGAAACCCACATATAACTGGTTCTATGTAGGGATGATAGTTGTTGCGTCAATCGTTTCCATTGATATTGCCATCAATTTTGTTGATGGAATGTTTGCAATGATGGTGATTCCCACATTGTTTTCCACAGTGTTATTAGCTCCAAAAGTTATGAGGGAAGCAAGAAGGTATTTTTCAGAATATCAACGCCCACATCATTGAATTAAATAATGGAATCCCGGTCCAATTTAACTACGGAAAAACAGAATCTATCTTCTAAATTAATAGATTTAAAATCACCAGAAGAGATTCTTCATATCATTAACTCTGAGGATGAAACAGTAGCTCATGCCGTTAAAAAAGCTATTCCACAGATTAGTAAAACTATTTCATTTTGCATATTTGCGATTAAAAATGGTAATCGGATTATTTACGTAGGTGCAGGAACCAGCG
Organism: uncultured bacterium; assembly: GCA_964433085.1. Taxonomy (GTDB): domain Bacteria; phylum Fidelibacterota; class Marinisomatia; order Marinisomatales; family AB-629-J13; genus AB-629-J13. Next base: position 12,606 of record CAYSQB010000007.1, on the reverse strand, counting down.
GAAGACTGGGAGTCTTGGATGCATCGGAAATTCCACCAACATTTTCAGCGCCCTCTGAATGGTTTACCGGTGTTATTGCCGGAGGAGAAAAAGCATTGAGAAAATCAGTTGAGGGAGCGGAAGATATACCGGAGAATGGTATCCAAGATTTACAGATTGCAGGGATCACAGAGGGAGATGTTGTCATTGGGGTCAGCACAAGTGGAGCAGCAAATTATGTCAAGGCAGCTTTGAAATATGCTCAAGAGATTGGTGCAAAAACCTGTTACATAACTTGTAACCCTGAACCGTTTTACCGTGTGCCTGCAGATTCAATAATTAAGATAGAAACAGGATCAGAAATCATTACTGGTTCCACACGAATGAAAGCTGGTACAGCCACCAAAATGGTTCTGAACATGATTTCTACAACAACCATGATAAAATTGGGAAAAGTATATGGTAATCTCATGGTTGATCTTATGGCGGTAAATGAAAAATTAATGGATAGAGGGACTCGAATCATAACTCAATTAACCAATACTGATTATGAATATGCACATCAGAAATTAATTGAATCAGACAAGTCTGTAAAAAGAGCAATTATCATGATAAAGAAAAATTGTTCATCGGACCAAGCTGAATTGAAGTTGAAAAAAGCTGAAGGATTTTTAGGAAAAGTACTCAAAGAAAGCTAAGACTCAAATTATATCTCCCTTAAATTACAATCAGGTATCATTTCATTTTTTTGTGATTGGGACCTAAAAACTATGAAAATTAATCCATATATATTTCGAGAATATGATATTCGAGGAAAAGTAGCAGAAGATTTTCCGCCTGAAATAGTTACGTTATTGGGAAAAGGATTTGGCACATATCTTCGCAGAAATGGAGGCAGAGAAATCGCACTCAGCGGGGATGTTCGATTATCCACTCCTGACTTGATGGAACAATTCAAGAATGGAGTCTTATCCACTGGAATTGATGTAATTAAACTTGGATTACTTCCCACCCCTGTCAATTATTACAGCATGTTCAAACTGGGTGTTGGTGGTGCTGTCCAGATCACAGGCAGTCATAATCCACCGGAATTTAATGGGTTCAAACTATCTATGTTTAATAAACCGGTTTTTGGAGATGCTATTCAGGAAATAAGAAGGATTATTGAAAAAAATAGTTTTGATAAAGGTGAGGGAGATGAAGCTCCGTATAACATTCAGAACGAATATGTTGACATGGTTTTGAATAAAATAACTATTGAAAAACCTTTGAAGGTTGTAATGGATTCAGCCAATGCTGCTGGATGTTTGATCGCACCTAAACTGTTCAAACGCTTGGGGATTGATTTAACGGAACTATATTGCGATGTGGACGGCACTTTCCCAAATCATCATCCAGATCCAACAGTTAAAGAAAATCTTAGAGAATTAATATCAAAGATGAAAACTGGGAAATATGATATTGGAATCGCTTTTGATGGAGATGCAGATCGAATAGGTGTTGTGGATAATACCGGGGAAATAATCTGGGCGGATCAATTGATGACAATCTTTTTACCGGAATTGATAGAAGAAGGAGATGAAATTCTATTCGATGTGAAATGTTCTCAGGCTCTTGAAGATATGATAATAAAACAGGGTGGAAAACCGATCATGTGGAAAACGGGTCATTCTCTCATCAAACAAAAAATGACTGAATTGAAATGTAAATTTGGTGGGGAAATGAGCGGCCATATTTTCTTTGCCGATGATTATTATGGCTATGATGATGCGATTTATGTTGCTGCTCGTACTCTCCAAACATTATCTAGGACCCAGAAAACTTTGGCAGATTTGAGAGATATAATACCCATATATTATTCAACACCTGAAATGAGATTGGATTGTATTTCTGATGAAGAAAAATTTATAATTGCAGAAAAAGCAAAAAATTATTTCACTGCAAATTTTGAGTGCAGCACCATTGACGGTGTTCGGATTAAATTTGGAGATGGGTGGGGGCTTGTAAGGGCATCAAATACTCAACCGGTAATAGTTTGTCGTTTTGAGGCGAAGACAGAGAACCGAATGATAGAGATTAAAAATAGCGTGATGGAAAAACTGAACTCTTTTGGTACACTACATCTCTCAATTGGACACTAATCTAACTCCTAAATATATAGCCCATTTAAGGGAAGAATTTAATGATGCACTTATGTCGCTTCAACTTCCTGACCAGCCATCTTACCTTTACAAACCCATGTCTTATGTGTTTTCGGGTAAGGGAAAACGCCTTAGACCCATTTTGTTATATATTACAGGTAAAGCAATGGGGGCTTCAGAAGATGATCTCAAATATGCCAGTATAGCTGTTGAATTACTTCATAATTTTACATTGGTTCACGATGATATTATGGATCAAGATGATTTTCGCCATGGAAAACATACGATTCATAAAAAATGGGATGTATCCACTGCCATTCTTTCCGGAGATGGACTCTATGTAATGTCTTTAAGTTTTGCAGCAAAAGTAAAAACCCATTCTTTAAAGGTTATAAAAACATTTAATGAAGCGGCATTGATGGTATGTGAGGGGCAGGCATATGATAAACAATATGAAAATGATAAATACATTTCCATTGATGACTACTTTATAATGGTTGAGAAAAAAACTGGGAATTTAATCGGATTATGTACCGAATTAGGAGGTATTCTTGGTAACCAAAATCATAAAATTATTAAAGATTTAAAAAAATTCGGCATGATTTTGGGGACAGTATTTCAAATACAGGATGATATGCTGGAAATCATGGCAAATGAAGAATCCATGGGCAAAAGTCTTGGTAGTGATATAACCAAGGGAAAACAAACAATTTTATCTATTTTAGCGAGAAAAAAAGATGCAAAGGAGTGGGATATATTAAACTCCAACATTAAGGAAATTGATAGTTTAATTAGAACGCAAAAGGAATATTTTATATCAAATGGTATTATTGTAGAGGCCCAAAGAATGATCCAATCATATATTAACCAGGCAAATGAAATCCTTAATAAATTTTCAGAACCCTGCAAATCGCAGTTAACTCAATTTACAGAACTCATTCTTAATAGAAATCATTAGATAAAAGATGAATAGAGAAAAAATAGATCCGCAAAATATGTTTAAATCAATTTTTGATTTTCCGGTTCAAATTGAGGAAGCAGTTAAAATTGGGAAAAATATTGTACTGAAGAAAAACTATAGTAAGGTAAACAATATTATTTTGGCAGGCATGGGAGGATCGGCTGTAGGGGGGGACTTATTGTCTCTCGCTCTAAAAAACTATCTATCGATTCCATTTTTTGTGTCTAGAAATTACACTTTACCCAACTGGGTGGATGAAAATTCTTTGGTGATCTGTTCTTCCTATTCCGGTAATACGGAAGAAACTTTATCCGCATTTAACGAAGCAAAATCAAAAAATGCTACAATTATAGGGATAACTACCGGTGGAGTATTATCCTCCTGGTTAAAAGAATATGATTGTGATGAAATTACCATTGTAGATGGATTACAACCGCGAGCAGCAGTTGGATATTCTATGATACCCATGATGTTTCTAATCAAAAATATATTGGAGATCGAGTTGAATTTGGATTTCATTTTAGATGAAACGAGGAACGAACTTTTAGAAAAACGAAATACATATTCAATAATGAATTCACAGAATCCGGTATACTCATTGGCACAGAAAATTTACAAAAAATGTGTTGTTATTTATGGTGAAACTGGAGCAACCGATAAACTAGCAATTCGATTGAAAGGGCAGTTATGTGAAAATAGTAAAATGCTTACTTTTGTTAATGAAATTCCAGAAATGAATCATAATGAAATTGTGGGATGGGAAAACAACTCTGATATATTTACACGTTTGGTTGTCCTTTGGTTAGTTGAGAGCAGCGGTCATATTAGAAACTCGAAGAGAGTTGAGATTACCCAAAGTATTTTGGATAAAATTCCCGTAGAACAATACACAATTCGTTTAGAAGGAAAGTCTTTTATTAATCGAATATTTTATTCTATTCACTACGGAGACTGGCTCAGTTATTGGTGTGCATTTCTCCATCAGACAAATCCCACACCGGTTGACAAAATCAACTTCCTTAAAAATGCTTTAGAATGATAAAATCAGGAAGTTTTGGATTGAATGATATGATGAAAATCATTGTACACTCCTCTCTTCCTGTCTAACTTTTGTCATGGTTCCAGTTAAAGTATCAAAAATTACATTTCACCATACCAGCCGGAGTTATGCAGTATTGTTAGATGAAATTTCAGGAGAAAGATCTTTGCCTGTCATGGTAGGCGCATGTGAAGCCCATTCCATTGCCTTGGCGTTAGAGTATTCAGAGCCACCTAGACCTATGACACATGACTTGATAAAGGTGATTATCACCGAATCAAAAGGGAAAATTAATTCGGTAAAAATAACTGATTTAATCGATGGGGTATTTTATGCTAGGATTGAAATACAGGGAGCTAAAATAGGAGTATTAAATCTGGACTCCCGTCCCAGTGATGCTATCGCCATTGCATTAAGGACTGAAGCCCCCATTTTTGTTGATGAGACCGTCATGGATGATTCGTCTCAGTTGGAAGAGGAAAAAAATACAATTGGGGTAGAAAAATTTGAGATTGAAGAACAAAAAGAAGAGTTAGAGGATAAATTAAAAAAAGCAGTAGAAATGGAAAAATATGAAGAAGCTGCAGTTATTCGAGATCAGCTAAAAGAATATGATTAGCCGGCTAACTATTTAGTAGATCTAGTGTATTTTCAGCCGCTCTTTGTTCAGCGGCTTTTTTATTTGAACCAAAACCAGGAGGAAATGTCTTTTCATTTATTGTTACATGTACTTCAAACATTTTTTGGTGCTCCGGACCGGTAACATTTGAAACTAAAAACACAGGGGTTTTTAATGAATTTGAATGACAGTATTCAATAAGTTCTCCTTTATAATTTTTTGTTTTCCATGCTTCTTTTTTGTGTTTCCAAATGGTTTCTTTTACTATTCTACGACAGGGATTAAGTCCACCATCCAAATATACTGCTCCTATGAGTGCTTCAAATAAATTTGCAGACTGACGAATTAGTACTTTTTGATTTGTTAAATTAACAGTTGGATCGATAGATATATATGATATAAGATTTAAATGGTTTCCCATTAAACCCAAAAAATGTTTTTGTACTAATCCTGATCGTTTTTTTGTTAATAGTCCTTCATCATCCATAGGAAATTTTTTCATAAGAAAATGGCTAATGATAATATCTATGACTGCATCACCTAAGAACTCCAGTCGTTCATAATTATTTCTAGGATTTGAAACCTTGGACCTGTGGGTTAAAGCTTGGATTAAATAATCCTTTTTATTAAAGTGATACTTAAGTGTTTTTTCTAGTGGATGTTTTTTAAAATATTGAAAAAAGGTAGTAAACAGCCGTTTTAAGGGCATTAGTATTTTTTCCATGGTCTAAAAGCAATGACAGCATTGTGTCCACCAAAACCAAATGAATTGGATAATATTCCAGTGATGGATAGGGACTCCGAATGATTAGGTACATAATCCAGATTACACTCAGGATCAGGTGTTGTATAATTGATTGTGGGAGGGATCCTGTTGGTTTCAATGGCTTTGATACATGCAATTGCCTCTATAGCCCCACTTGCTCCCAATAAGTGACCTGTCATAGATTTGGTAGAGCTCACTTTTAATGATTTAGCATGGGAACCAAAAAGGGTATGTATTGCAGCCGTCTCATTTTTATCATTGTAATAGGTTGACGTTCCATGAGCATTGATGTAATTAATTTCTGTTAAATTAAATCTAGCATCTTCTACAGCTAATTTCATTGCATTAACTGCACCTGTTCCACCTTCGATTGGCTGAGTCACATGATAGGCATCATCTGTTGATCCATAACCAGAAAGCTCCGCTAATATTTTGGCATTTCTTTTTTTAGCGTGATCTTCGGTTTCCAAAACAAGGATACCGGCACCTTCACCCATAACGAATCCTTTTCGATCTAGATCAAAGGGACGACTAGCTTCAGATGGAATACTATTTTCTTGTGTCAGAGCTTTCATATTGGCAAATCCTGCCATGGGTAATGGTGACACGCTGGCCTCTGTCCCACCTGAAATGACAATATCGGCATCTCCGGCTCTTAGTAACCTCAATGAATATCCTAATGCATCATTAGCAGAAGCACAGGCAGAGATTATGGTTTGATTTGGTCCTTGAAATCCATATTTTATTGATATATGACCGGCAGCAATATTTGCTATCATTTTTGGAACAAAATATGGGGAAACCCGGCGCGGGCCCCGCTTAGATAATGCAGTATGTTGTTCTTCTAAAGTATGGATTCCGCCAACACCTGTGCCTAGAATAACGGCAACTCTTTCTTTGCAAATAGTGTCCAAATTCAATCCCGATCTATGAATGGCTTCTGTGGTAGCACCCAGAGCAAGGATAGAGAATCTATCGAGTTTCCTGATCTCACGTCGGTCCACATATTTTTCCGGTTTGAATCCTGTCAATTCTCCTGCAATTTTGATGGGGAAATCCGTAATGTCAAAACTGGTAATGGTATCTATACCTGATTTTCCAGAACACAAACCTTCCCAATAGGAGGGTACCGATAGACCGTTAGGTGCAAGCGCACCTAATCCGGTGACGACAACTTTCATAACGAAAGATATTTAATTCAATTAATTCCCATCAATATAGTTTACCGCAGCAGTAACTGTGGTGATTTTTTCAGCATCTTCATCTGGGATTTCGATTCCGAACTCTTCTTCTAATTCCATGATGAGTTCCACCGTATCCAGTGAATCAGCACCGAGATCATCTACAAAAGATGCTTCCATCGTAATTTGAGATTCTTCTACACCTAGTTTATCCAAAATAACATCTTTTACTTTATCAAATGTTGACATTTCAACTCCTTTTCTAATTCATTACCATACCGCCATCGACGGTAATTGTTTGTCCAGTTATATAGCCGGACTCATCTGATGCTAAAAACAAAGCTAAGGCGGCTACATCTTTCGGTGTCCCAAATCGTCCCATTGGGATAGTTTTTTTCATCTGAGATTTTATGTCATCAGATAAATATTCAGTCATATCAGTTGTTATAAATCCAGGAGCAATACAATTTACAGTAATATTCCGTTTTGCAAGTTCGTGAGCGGAAGATTTAGTCAATCCCATTAAACCTGCTTTTGATGCAACATAGTTAGCCTGCCCTGTATTTCCCATAAGTCCAACAACGGATCCTATATTAATAATTCTACCAAATTTTTGTTTCAGCATGGGTCTGATAATATGGCGAGTGCAATTAAAAGCTCCCTTTAAATTTACTTCCAATACATCATCCCATTGTTCTTCTGTCATTCGAGCCAATAGTGTATCCTTTGTAATTCCCGCGTTATTGATCAAAATATCAATGTGCTTTAAATCTTCCTGTACTTTGGAGACCATTTCTTTTACATTTTTACCATCTGAAATATCACAAGAATATCCCTTGATACTACCTAAAGTTGAAGAAGAAGATTGGATCTCATTTATAGGTGTGATATTTCGGCTTATCCCAGCCACATGAATCCCCATATTGCAAAACAATTCCGCAATGCTTTTTCCGATTCCTCTGGAGGCACCTGTTATCAAGGCAGTTTTGTCTTTTACTCCAAACATAGATTTAACTCATTTAAGGAACCAATATTTTGTGTTAAAGCTGATTTGCTAATTCTTCGGTTTAATCCAGCCAACACTTTTCTTGGTCCTATTTCAAGAAATCTGGTTGTGCCATGAAAAATCATATTCAAGATTGCTTCTGACCACAATACTGGATGTTCCAATTGGCGTAACAAATTTGATTTAATTTCTGATTTATCTGTAGTTGGTTGTGCTGTAACATTTGAAAATATGGGAAAATCTGCATCCTTAATTTCGATGGAATTTAGGGTTTCTGCAAGATTATCTCTAGCCGGTTTCATCAGAGAAGAATGGAAGGCTCCGCTTACGTTCAGTTCAACTGTCATTTTTGCACCGTATTCTTTTGCATTATACATACATAACTGAACAGCATCAATGTCCCCGGAAATAACAACTTGTCCTGGTGCATTAAAATTTGCGGGAGATACAACGGAACCGTTTTTTGTGATGTCATCACAGATGGATTGTACTTTTTCAGGAGATAACCCAATCACTGCACCCATGGTTCCAGGAAGGACCCTACCTGCCTCGTACATGGCATTTGCCCTGCATTGTACCAATTTTAATCCAGTTTCAAAATCAAATGAATTGGCAATGGCCAATGCGGAAAACTCTCCTAAACTGTGTCCTGCTACAAAATCGGGTTTAATCCCTTTATCGATTAACAAACTCCCCAATATAACGCTGACAGTAAACAAAGCTGGCTGAGTGAACCTTGTTTCCTTTAATTTACCTTCAGGCCCATTGAAAATGATCGAGGATAAATCACACTCCATGATTGCGTCAGCTTTTTTGAAATAAGATTTTCCAATTTCAGTGTTTTCATATATATCACGTCCCATTCCAACCTGTTGGGAACCCTGACCGGGGAAGATAAAGGCAGTCTTCATACTAAACGCCCCATCTTATTAACATACTGCCCCAGGTAAACCCACCCCCAAATGCTGCCAAAAGGACAAGGTCACCATTTTCTATACGTTCTTCATAGACAGCCTCATCCAATGCTATAGGAATGGTCCCTGCGGTGGTATTACCATAGTTTTGGATATTGATCATCACCTGCTCTTCAGATAAGTTACAACGTTCTCGGGAGGCATCTATGATTCGTTTGTTTGCTTGGTGTGGAATAAACAGTTTTAGATCTTCTCCTGTGTAACCATTTTTTTTCAGTATTTCTGAGCTGACATCAGCCATTTTCTTTACAGCAAATTTGAATACTTTTTTACCATCCTGTGAAACAAAATGCTGGTTCTTGGATACGGTGTCTTCAGAAGCTGGGTTCAGGCTTCCACCTGCTGGAACATTTAGGTAATTACTGCCACTTCCATCAAGATATAAAAGTGAATCCAATACCCCGATTTCTTCATTGGTTGGTTCGAGGAGGACTCCACCACCACCATCGCCAAAAATAACACAGGTATTTCTATCGGTATAATTGATGATGGAGCTCATGGTATCCACCCCAATAACCATAACATTTTTATACTGATTTGATTCCACTAATTTTGAACCTGTTTCCAGTGCATAAATAAATCCGGTACAGGCACCAGATAGATCAAAGCCCCAAGCATTTTTCGCCCCAATTTTTTCCTGAACAAGGGCAGCAGTAGACACCACCAGCATATCAGGTGTGCACGTAGCGATAATAATAACATCTATATCTTTAGGGGATTTTCCAGAATTTTTTAATAACTGGTTAGCAATATTTGCTGCCATATCCGAAGTGGCTTCACCTTTTTTAACCAGTCGACGTTCTTTAATACCAGTCCTTGATTGAATCCATTCATCTGTTGTATCAACCATTTTTTCAAGGTCAAAATTAGTTAATACCTTTTCCGGTAAATATTTTGCTGTTTGGGTAATTAACGCTTTCAATTATTTTCTGCTAAAAATTTTCCAATTGAACCTAAAATGTTGTCAATAAAATTATTTTCAACACATTTTTTTGCAACAAATATGGAATTTTTAATTGATTTAGCACCTGCACTGCCATGGGCTATGATACAGACACCATTCACACCTAACAAAGGTGTCCCACCATGTTCTTCATAGTCATACTGTTTTTTCATAGAATTAAATACCGGTTTCATCAATGTAGCGCCTAGCCTTAAAGTTAACTTTTCTTTAATACGCTCATTGATCTCTTCACTGAAAATATTAATCCAGCTTTCCGCAAATTTTAAAACGGTGTTTCCAACAAATCCGTCACAAACGAGTACTCGGGCATCGCTGGTCAGGAGATGCCTGCCTTCTACATTTCCAATGAAGTTTGGAAGACTATCATTAAGGAGTTTATAGGTTTTTTGATAGAGTTCATTTCCTTTGTTTGGTTCTTCACCAATGTTTACCAAACCCACCTTTGGATTTTTAAATCCTTCAATATGTTCCAAGTGGTATGCTGCCATAACTGCAAATTGTAAAAGGTGAATTGGTCTTACTTCAGGATTTGCACCTACGTCACATAATATTTTCCCACCTAAATTTGTTGGAATGTATGCTCCCAAAGCCGGTCGTTTTACACCATTAATCCTTCCCAATAATAAAAGAGCAGTTGCCATGACCGCTCCCGTACTCCCTGCGCTGATAAAAGCATCGGCTTTTTTCTGTTTTACCAATTTTAATCCTTTTACAATGGATGAATCTGGTTTTGTTTTTAAGATCCTAGATGCTTTGTCATCCATTGTCACTTTTTCAGGGGCATGGCAAATAGAAAAATTATCGGGTAAATTATTGCTCATGTTATTCAGAATAATTGACTCATCCCCGACCAAGATAAAGTGGATGCTTTCAGGAAGGGTCCCATGGGCATCTAAAGCACCTAAGATACCCGCTGAAGGTGCTTTATCACCACCCATGATATCGAGAGCGATATTCACCTTTTCTTATCAGTCGTTTGTAGAGATAACTGGTCTGCCTCGATAATAACCACAGTTTGGACAAGCACGATGTGGAAGTTTTGTTGATCCACATTGAGGACAGTTGGCATAATTGACAGGCGATGATTTATAATGAGATCGTCTTTTTCTTCCACGTGCCTTTGACTGCCTTCTTTTTGGTAGAGCCATAATAGTTTCCTTTTTTTTAGTTTGAAATTAAATGATCCAGTTCTTTAAAGGGTGTACGTACTTTTCTGGATTTACAATCACAAGATTGAAGGTTCAGATTGGTTCCACAGTGAGAGCACAACCCCTCACATGATTTTTCACATAGGATCTTTATTGGCATAGAGAGTTGAATTGTATCTTTGATGAAGGGTGAAATATCAATGTGCTCCATATCTTCCACAAAAAAAATAATTTCATTGTTTTCTTCACTATGGAGATCATTTTGAGATGTTAATATTAAGCTAAAGAAAATATCTTGATGATTTTGAAATTCTGTTAGACATCTATCACAATGTATCAACAGATTACATGACAAATTCCCATTTAATTTGAACCCCTGATTTTCAGATTTACAGGTTAACACACAGCTAATGTTCGGTTCAGCAAATGTTAAATTAGGAATGTCAAGGGATTCTACAGAGATGAAGAAATCTTTTTTATCAAACCCAATCTGTAATTCGTTTCGAAATAACTGCATATGCGCCTAAGGGAACCAAAGCTAATTTAATCAATGTTAAATTTATTTAAAATACATGGACTTATCAATTCTCACTCAGAAGGAACTTCTTCAGAGGAATTAGATTTTTTGTCATCATCATTTGATGTATTGACAGCGGAACCTCTCTCATCAATAGTGCCTGGTTGTTCATCATTATTTGAACCATCGTTTGTGTCAAAACCTGTTTCATCCTCATCCTCTAACTCATCTTCATCTTTATGATCTAAAAGATTATCGTCATCAGATTTTTTCTTAAAGATTATATACATAAGAGTTTCTGATACGCTCAAAATGGATAGTCCATAAGACGCGACTGCTAATACAATTATAAAAAGAAAACAACTGAGAATAACAGAAGAAACCATTTCTGTCCCACTCAAATCACTGCCATTATTAAAAGGAATAAATGATAGACAGGAGCAACAGGAATTACATGCGGTTGTACAGATGGCATTAAAGGATAGACAAATTTGATTTATGAATTCGGGATATATATTTTCATATGCATTACTGACAATCCGGTTCAATTTATCACCCATGAACCAATCACATCCAAATACAACATTAATCATTGAGAAGCTAGTTGTCATAAACCATTTAAAAACATGTACTCCAATGACTAGAACTGGAAGAAGTGATATATGGTAAAGAATTACCCTCCAAGGTTGAGACCATGTAATGGAGTACGATTGAAAAACAGTGCCCATTGTATCTTCCTCTCCAACTCCAACGATTGCCGGTGAATATATAAGAGAAATAAGGAACACAATACCCGTATAAATCGTGAACAAGGCACCTAGGAAATAAAAGAGATAAGGAATAGAAAAAAGGAATTCTCCGATATAGGGGATTTTACCAAATAGGGCAAATATACCTGAGAAAAATAGAAAAAATGTAATAATTAGTGCTATGGACACCGGTGCCATAATTATAGCCTGCCAATGTTTTTTAACATAGTTACAGGCATCAGTGGATGAGAAAAATTCATCTCCTTTTAGTTGTTTATAGGTAACCCTTGAGACTTGTGTACAGGATAATGAGATGGAAATAATCAAAAGTAAAACTCCGATATCATAGACCGTACAGGCATACCAGGGGATATTCTCCACAACTGTAAAGAGACATGGATAAAGTCCATAATCTGCCCACATATTGCCTAAGGTATATCCGCATAGAATGAATGATATAGCTGTGAATATCCAATATGCTGCATAACCTATCAAGGTGCCCTTTAGCATGATCATTATCTTTTTTCCGCTTAATGCGAGGCGGGGTGCCCTAAAGATATCA
>CAYSQB010000006.1:35074-45122 GCA_964433085.1 uncultured bacterium | reverse complement strand
CCAGCACTTACAGGTCTGCCCATATGGTCCATAGCATCCCACTCAACGGACTTAAATCCGGCTTCTTGAGTGGTACTAACTAACTGAACTATCATTCTACCTAACATGTCGTGAATGGTAAGTATTACAAAGTTATCTATAGGTAAGTCGTACCTTAAAGTGGTAATTGGATTGAATGGATTTGGATAATTCTGGTGAAGGGTAAAGGTTGTAGGTATTGTTGCCTTGTGCTCTAAGGTAAATCTTTCTGATGATGGGACTGTGATTTCACCGCCGGTACCCTCTAAAATATACTCTTCACCATTTGTGGAAGTTAGCACCCATTTGTGATGAGCTCCAGAATTCAAAATCACATCATAACTAATATTAAGGCTTTTATAAGGACTCATTACCTCTATTTCAGCTTTGTTCTCTGTTGTTATCTTGGTGTCACCCTTAAAACGTACGTCAAATGCTCCAGAGGGGGGGAGTGGAGGCAGACGGTAACTGAGTTTATTCTTATAGGGAATATCCTTTCCAAAATAGAGAGGAATTCCATTTATGGTCATTTTATTTAATTTGGACATATAAGAAAAAATTTTCTTTCTCTGAACTGAACTAAGAGTAGAGTTTAGTTCAATAGTTCCATTTTCTATTGAATAGATCCAATATGCTTTTCCGGGCTCTATTATCTCAGCATTAATGTATGCTCCCTGGAATCCGTAAATGGTACCTTCTACGATGATATTATCAGAATCAATTATCTCGCTAACGAGGATCTCATTTGAAATTCCTGAAATTAGATTCCACCCCTGTGAAAGCGCTATGGTTAGTTCAGCAATAGATTCCCCTTGAATGACCGAACTTCCGTTAGCATAAAAATTCAACCAATATCCTGTCCCTGGAACTAGACCATTTTCATTAAAGTATGTTCCATTAAAACCATAGAGTGAACCATTAACGGACTCAGGAAACAGATCCTGGGCATTTGTACTTTCAGCAATTAATGGTAGGCCTACCATGTTCCATCCGGCTGTATGTTCCAATGTCATTCCGGGAGTCATATTTGAAAACACCAGTTTACTCAGATTGAATCCTTCGTCCAAACAGTGGAGACTGAGTTCGTGCTCCCCTGCAGGTATGTACATATTAAAGTTAAGTGGTTCCCAGTTTTGCCAACCTCCTGTTGGGGATATGTTCACCGTTAATATAGGTTCTGAATCTAATTTTATTTGGAGAGTTCCCTGGCCTTGCCCGGCAACATACATACTAACCTCATAGTCATCAGAATACAATGCAGATATGGTATATTTTAGCCACTCATCATCTGTGATCCATCCCACGTTGTAAACGACTTCAGGATCGTCGCACTCCTCAATATCAACACCGTCATTCCGGTAAAACCATCCTTGGTTCCATGAAACCCAGTTATCGAGGGATGTGGTCTCATATTCCTCATCAACATATGCAGTTTCATTACCACCGATGTCATAATCCACTGCCATGATCGTTCCCGGTAAGATATGATCAGAGAAAGGTTTGTTTATGTCTCCAAACTCACCATCCATCAATGATTGAATTACACCTGGATGAAAGATACAGTTGTCCAATAAAAAACTGTCAGCCATATCCATTAGACCGTTCACGGAGGTTGAGATATTAGGTTCCGGACCATTGCCCTCCCAAAAATCAAGGATCAACTGGTAATCTTGGGGAATTATTGTTTCGAGTGGTGATGTGATGGATCTCATCTTTTTGTATGTCCACCAGCACCACCCAATGTTATTGTTTTCTAAAGATTGAACAGTGCTGTTGTACCAATGATTTGAGTTCTCTCCAGATTCTCCCATCCAGAGAGGAACATTGTACTGGTTTCTCATATTGAGATATGATGCGATCTGATCCTGATCAGATTCACTCCAGTACCAGTGAAAGCTATACACCATATTATTGTCAAAAGGGGGGACCAACTGATAAAAATCACTTCCATACCAGTTCCCCTCGATAAAAATAATATGATTTGTATCGTGTATCCTAACTGCATTCGATATGTCTTCGTATACTTGCCTGATGACGCTGTTATCGCTGTAGGCGGGCTCATTCAGAAGGTCATATCCGCCAATCCATCTTTCTGTTGAATATCGTTGGGCTATGGCCCCCCAGATATCCGCGGTCCATTCTTTATATATATCATTTACCCATAGCAGAGCCTCCCCATTACTGTCACTGATGTTATTCGGATTTTGCCCTCCTGGAGCACAATGCATGTCCAAGATAAGATACATTTCATTGTCACTGCACCAATCTAAAAGTTGGTCAATAATCTGAAACCCATCTTCACTATAGGTGCCCTGACTTTCTGAAATTAGTTTATAATGAAAGGGCAGGCGCACGGAGTTGAATCCCCATTCTGCCAGCTGTGAGATATCTTCCTCAGTAACAAAATTATCTCTATAGGACTCATAAAAATTATCAGAATTCTCATTGCCCACCAAATCTATGATCATATTCCTTATCTCAGTAGGAGACCCAAACCCCGGTATTTTCAACATATAACCCTCCGGTACCAGCCATCCGCCCAGGCCCATACCTTTTAAAATAAAATTTCCTTGGTCTGGGTCCAAGATGGAAGAACCATATGCCATTAAATAGTCAGAATTGGTACACGGTCCGCAAGAACCAAAGCAGACCGGATCCAATGTAATATCATTTTCCGCAACATCAAGCCCCCTGTCCGCATAATCAGGGTGATCATTCACGTCACACTCTAGGGGAACGATCTCCCTATTTTCCCATCCCTCACCGTTGAAGTACTGATAGAGATGGTACCCCTGAGGAACGCTGACAGTTGCCGAATAAATATTATCCTCATCTTCATCGGTCATTTCTATAAACGAACCTGAATCCCAGTCTACAAAACTGCCATTAAGGAATACCCCATCATTGACTGTTTCATTTGACATATCAACCTGAAAGGTAACGTTAGTTCTCTGTTGATATACTCTTACATAATCAACCTCTAAATGTACGGGGAAAATATCGTCATCGATGCCTTGCTGACCGCCCCAGGTACCACCTATGGCAATATTTAATAGCAGGTGAAAGCGCTGATCAAAGGGCCAAGTTGCATGGTTTCCCGTCTGATCATTGGCATAAGTAAAATAAAGCACATCATCCACATACCACTTGAGATAATCTTTATCCCACTCCAGAGCATAGTTATGGAAACTAGAGGTTGCTCCATCTATATACATTGTTCCCTCCGGAGGCGGTATTCCGTTCCACCAGTTGTAGACCTCTGTGTGTGCGGTCCCGTGTACCACATTGGGATCAAAACCCACATGCTCCATAATATCGATCTCACCACTGTAAGGCCATCCTCCATATACCCAATCTGTGGGGAGCATCCAAATTGCGGGCCATGTCCCCACACCTCCTGGTAGTTTTGCTCTAACTTCGATCCTGCCATATGTCCAATCACCTTGATATCTTGTAACCATACGTGCGGAAGTATAATTTGCTCCGCCATAATTCTGAAGAAGTGCCTGTATAACCAGGTGTCCATTTTCTATAAAAGAATTACTAGAATTATTGGTATAATATTGAGCTTCTCCATTACCCCAGCCCCAGTCACCGGTACCTATATCATAGTCCCACTTACTTTCATCAATTTCCGGTCCATCGAACTCATCCGACCATACCAAAACCCATCCTTCTTCATATCCATCACCCTCAGAGTTTTCACAGGAACCGTACAAAACAGGTTCCAGTGTAGTATTTTCATTGGGAACGGTGATATACCTGTTGGTGTACCCATAACTTGTGTTTGTACAGGGACTTCCTTCCGCTAATGATTCCAGATTCCATTCGCAGTTGCCGAATTTGAATTCGTGATATTCATCTGGATTCAGATTGAGAGTGGTTGCCCAGATATATCCATCAACCTGAGAAAGGGGCTGAAACCAGGACCAGTTACTAAAAAAACTACCGCTGATAGTGGGAGGGCAATCCAGGTCCACAGTTTCATTTGCCATATCCACCTGGAAAGTGACATTCACACCGGATACAATAACCGGATACAGTAACATAAAAAATATGATTCTTTTAATAAAATTGATATTCATTTCAGCTATACTTTATGACTAGATATCATTGAATCTATATTATAATAAAAATATCACATAAGATTATAGAATAAAAAAAACAATAAATGCCACATGATATCTAATGATTTAATTAGATAGATGATTCATTGTTTTTTTTCATTATAATTCTTTTCTTTCGAAAAGAGAGGAGGCAATGCATAAACTTAAAAGGGAGTAGATATTTATATGACTTAAGCACTGCCTCCCACGATCAAAAATTCTTACTTAATAAGTATCATCTTTTTCACGGCTGTAAAGGAATCTGACTGCAGCATATAGATGTATACCCCACTGGAGACAGGAACACCAACATGATTCATCCCGTTCCACGTGACAGTATACATTCCAGCCTTTACATGGCCTTCAACAAGCTCAATGATCTTTTGACCGGTAAGGCTGTAAATGTTTATGGACAGATCACTGTTTTCCGGGAGTGAATAACTTATGGAAGTTGTAGGGTTAAAGGGATTTGGAAAATTTTGGGACAGAGCAAATTCCGTAGGAATAGAGGACACCTTGTTCAGTGTAAAGTGATTCACATTTCCATCCACTACAATGTTTCCAGAGCCTTTCAACTCGTATTCATTCCCTTCACTGGAGACCAAAATCCATCTCATGTCATCACCCGCACCAATACTTACAGAGTATGAGATAGAAAGGTCTTGAGTGTTATTCATTATTTCTATAGCACCGGATGTTTCTACCATTTTTCTGTCTCCAACAAAACGAACATCAAACATTCCTGTCGGAGGTTTGGGCGGTAACTGATAGCTAAGCATTTCTTCATCTGGTATGGATACACCAAAATAGATGTTATTGCCATTGAAACTGAGTGTATTTGCCTGTTTTGTCAGGTCTGTGAATGAAGAGAAACTTGTTCTTGCGGCACCTCCTGCGGAAACATGGACCTCACCACCATCAGTTGCGTTGAGCCAGTATCCCTGTCCCGGTACAAGAGTTGATGAATTCTGATAGGTCCCGCTAAAACCATATAGAGTGCCAGGTACAATAATACTTTCCGGATCATCAACTGCACTGATATTGACCGGCAGAGTAACGCCGGAAATCATATTCCAGCCTTGGCTCAGTTCAAGGGTCAAAGAGTTGATAGCATCTCCCATTAATTCATCTGAGCCTGTATCAGAAAATACCAGCCAATAGCCTGCTCCCGGTGTCAGTTCTGACTCAGGGGTGTATGTTCCGGTAAAACCATAGAGGGTACCTGCCACTGATGAAGGAAAGAGGTCACCATAGGCACTACTCTCAACCTCCAGGGGCAATCCTACCATGTTCCAGCCTTCACTGTGGTCTATAGTTACACCGCCAGTTTCACATCCCTCACAAGTAAATTCTACATCATCAAAGCCATAGTTGGCATCGCCGCCATTGTCCCAACGGGTTGCAACAAGCACCACAGTCATTCTAACGGTATTTTCGGGTAGGGGATATGTAGCTGAAAATAAGTTCCAATCATCGGTCACTCCCTGTTGAATGGTTTCAACACCACCAGGTATGAGTGAAGCATTGAACTCATCGTAAAACTCTAACTTCAGTGCTGCAAAGTCTCCACCAGCACCACCAGGAGTAACGTCCTTAATCCATGAGCTGAATGTCCAGGTTTCACCTACGTTAACAGGAATATTCTGCTGATAGGCAACGGCCCAACCAGTTCCTCCAACATTGAGCACCAGGTACCGTTCACCGGTATGTGCATCTCCGCTCCCAATAGTTGCGGGGCTTGAGGCAGATCCGTTTTCACAAAGCCATCCATCTGGAACGCCGTCTTCATTAGTATCTTCTTCAAAACCAGGGTTAGTGATGCCGGAAAAATCATCCAGACATGCAACATCATTTGCGCAGTTGGAATCATCACAATCTATATCCCCATCCCCATCATTATCGATTCCATCACTGCAGTCTGTCTCAACATCTCCACAAAAGCCATCTACACAGAAGCCAAAACATGCATTGATAACCATGCTCTGTTCCCCTGTCTCAAGATGCCTGTCATTATAGGGTGGAACGGCACAGTCCTGTCCTGTTAGATCCTCCTTACAGCCCCAATCGGAGCAGAAACCATTGGTAAAGGTATAATCCGTAGAAAAGTTTGTATCCAGCTGTACAGTGATGGTCCATATGTCATCCCCATCCTCATCGCTCATAGGATTATCACCGGGATTTCCGAATGTACCTCCACCAGCAATATAGGCCCCCTGTTCTGAGGTAGGAACACTGCTCATATCCAGGTTAAACGTAACACTTACACCTTCGGTGGGGATATAATCAGATGGACCCAAAATTAGGTTATCGAACATTACATCCGATGCAACACCACCCGATTTAATCAAAAGATAATAGACTCCGGTTGAGGTGGCCTGGAAAACACCGGGAGGAGCTCCAATCATAGATGGATTTCCACCGCACGCGTTAGCAAAATCTGTATCCCAGTCCCACGGAGCAGAAGATCCGCAGTCCCAGAAATGCTGTTTTACGATGACATCAGCGCTACCGACATCCACACCCTGCTGAGGTTCATCAGCGAGAATGGAAATTTCCAACCAATTTTGATCGCACCCAACTCCCTTGAACAGTCCTGAAAGTTCATATACATTGTCCTCTTCCAGATTTACTGCCTGATACACACCGCCATTTCCATAGTCAGAGGCTACTACTCTGAGTGCTTCACCGCTACCGCCAGCTGGACCATCATCTGTGTAGGAGAGATCTATCTCAACTGGTTCGCCCACGATCCAGGGAGTCCAAGCAGAATCATCGCCATCGAAGTCACCATTTAGTAAAGCTGTTGACGGGTCAAAGGAGCATGTCTGGCAGCTTGCCCAACATACAGGGTTCAGGGTAGCATCGGACGAACCTACTGCAACGCTCCTGTTAATAAATTGGCACTCACCATTCTCACCGGTACATTCGTTCAGGAGAAGGCAGGAAGGCGCATTGTCTTCTGTATAGCTCCAATCCGGGAACTCAGTCGTGGACCATTCATATCCGGCAAATTTGTACTCATAGCTACCGGCATCTAATGCTACGGTGGCTGTATAAACACTGTCCCCATCATCATCCGTCATTACAATTCCGGGCCACCAGCCAGCAAACTCTCCTTGGAGTGCGACGGTATGCCCATCAAGGATCTCAGGATTGTGAGACATATCTACCTGAAATGTCACCTGTACAGGACCTGCTGGTTGCGAACATCCGCTCCATGGATGAGGGTCTAAAACGAGATCAGAGTCTGTAACTTCAAATCCACGGTTGCTCCACTCTATATTATAGGCACACTCGTCCGGAACATCCTCAACAATATCCCATCCGCCACAGGTGTATTTGTATTCCCACACTCCTTCAGTTAAACCAGTAAATACACCGATAAAAGTTCCATCTCCATCATCATCTGTCAGTTCAGCTCCCCATCCTGACCAACCATCCATTGAACCTGTGACCCATGGATTAGCTTCACAGGGGATGTCCGTGAGCTGAAAGGTTACGTCATATGTAGTGACGGGCTCAAGCTCATCACATGTACCATCGCCGCAAACGGCAAAACAAGCGTTTACTGTTACATCCTCCATTCCTAGATCAATGTGACGATCATTATATGGTGGAACTGCACAGTCCTGCCCAGCAATATTCTCTTTACAGCTCCAGTCTCCACAGTTACCATTCAAAAATGTGTAATCTGTACTTAGACCCGCTGGAAGCTCAAACGTAGCTGTCCAGACATCATCTCCATCGTCATCGCTCATGGGGTTGTCGCCAGGAACACCAAAGGTTCCGCCGCCACCCACAAAAACTCCATCTGGAGAGGTCTCAACACCACTCATATCAAGATTAAAAGTGACATTGATAGTCTCATCAACACAGTCCTCACAACTCCCAAAGCACACCGGACCAAGAGTCATGTCCTCTTCGCCTGTATCCAAAAAACGGTCTGTATACTCACCCTCACCACACGCACCAGGCACATTCTCCCAGTTTCCTTCCCAGCTCCATGACTCACCAGTAGCAAACTTATAGGTATAGTGAGTATTAGCATCTAGATCAAGGGTTACAGCATAGACATCATTGCCATTATCATCTGTCATTTGGAAACCCATGGAAGGTGTGTCAGGTAAGGATGATCCGATATTTCCTCCACGGATATAGACTCCCTGACTGGGATCAGTGTATTGCATGTTCACCTGAAAGGTGACATTGATCCCAAAAAGGTAACTAAAAGATAATATTGTTAGTGGAAGGATAGATTTTTTCATGATGATTTCTCCTAATCTTATTTCTGAAACAGTATTTGCAACTTATATATAAAGTATTTCTTATTCAATATCTTATTTAATTTCTATGAGGATTATAATAAAATTTTTATAATATTCAAAGAGAAATGTATAATATATTTTCATATAATGTAAAAATTTTACATTGATATCTCTTCCCAACAAAACATTATATCATATATAATTGAAAATAACATCAACAACCATTCTTAGTGCTTTTGTTTATCTGTCTTTTTTCGGATGTGAAGAGGATAAAACATTGCCCGATCAAGTTGCCCCAGAGCTATCCTTGGTTGGTTTTACAGATAGCACTATTCTACCAGTTGAGGGCATCGTCACAATCACTGTGGAAGCAAATGACAATACTGGAGTAAGTAAAATAGAATTTATTATCGACGATACTCTAGTGTTTACAGACACCAGTGTGCCCTATGAATACGAGTGGGATACCAGCGAATATTCTAATTGTGAAATATACACTATCAAAGTAGTCGCTTATGATAACAGCTTAAATTCCACAGAGGTTGAATATAGCGTTTTTGTTGAAAATCAAAATCTGTCAGAAATTAACGTGGAAACTTGGCACACTGACTTAGGATTAGATCATAGACTAGAACAACTAAATGATAGATATTTTGGGACACCATGTTCTCCTCCCACAGCATTAGACGTCAATATTTTTACTAATGAAATTTATCAGGAGATCGATGGCTTTGGAGCTGCACTCACAAACTCGTCTGCCTGGCTCATTGATAATTCTACCAGAAGAGAGGAAATTATAGAAGATTTATTTTCATCTGATAGTGGAATCGGTATTAGCTACATCAGACTGGCAATGGGTTCATCAGATTTTGTTCAGGGTGAGCACTACTCATATGCAGAAACACCGAATGATACGGATCTTTCTGAGTTTTCAATTGAGAGGGACAGAGAGCACATCATTCCCGTTCTTCAAGATATTCTCGCCATTAATCCTGATATAAAGATTATGGGTTCTCCCTGGAGTCCCCCTGGCTGGATGAAAACAAGCGGTCAGTTTGTTTGTGGAAGTCATTGGAATAGTCGGTTAAAGACAGAAATGTACTCTGTCTATGCTGATTATTTTGTGAAATTTATAGAAGAATATGCTATCGAAGGGATTCAGATCCATGCAATAACAATTCAGAATGAACCTTTATACTGCCCATGGGATTATCCTGGTCTATATATGCCTGGAGATCAACAAAGAGATTTTATTAAAGTTTTAGGACCAAAATTTTCTGAAAATGGAATAGACACAGAAATTGTTATTTTTGACCATAATTGGGATGGAACATCAGATGATGGGAGTCCTCAAACGGGTGCATTTGATTATGCAAAAGTAATCTATGATGATCCTGTTGCACTATCGTATATAGCGGGAACTGGATTCCATGGTTATGGAAACGGTGAGGCCAGTATGCAGGAATTGGTTTATTATTTAGATTCCGCCAAGGATATATATTTTACAGAGAGAACTAATTTTACTGGATGGACCAATTGGGACCAAGTTATCTCACACATAGCTAAATATTATTTTATTGATGTTATCAGATATTGGTCAAAAAATGTATTGCTCTGGAACCTGGCCCTTGATACAGAGAGTGGCCCTTATAACGGGGG
>CAYSQB010000006.1:17464-34974 GCA_964433085.1 uncultured bacterium | reverse complement strand
TTGGGGCAGTCATTATTCCAATTACAACCTTCTGTGTGTATAGAGCCCTTTACCCAGTTTAGATTACAGCCCACATGTTCCATAATATCGATCTCTCCGCTTGCAGGCCATCCACCATACATCCAGTCTGTCGGTAGCATCCAGATCGCTGGCCAGGTTCCAGCTCCAGAGGGGAGTTTTGCCTTGATATCTATTTTGCCATATAAAAAGTCTCCCTTACCGGCTGAATTCATCCGTGCTGATGTGTAGTTTGCCCCGCCATAGTTTTCGTGTAGAGCTCTTATAACAAGGCAACTGTCTTCAATATAGGAATTGATAGATCTGTTCGTATATGCCTGCAGCTCATCGTTAACCATTCCCGGTCCCCACTCTTCATGATTCCACTTTGATTGATTGATATAGTCAAGATTGAACTCATCATTCCACACAAGCTCCCACTGGGCTGTATCAGCAAAAGAATCATACACACAGTTGGCATCAATCGTAGCGTCTGGGTCATAATTAAATGCATCCTCATCCATGCACCCGGAGCAGGAACTATTCCAATTATCATCATACAAATTTCTGCAGACTCCACAGTCATCATTTTCGACATTACTTATATCACTGCATACCAGACCGGTACAGTCAAGAGTATCTCCTCCACAAGTACAGAAATTTTCAAATTCAGTTCCCTCATCACCTGGATAGATACAGCTACCATTTTCTGTAACTGCATTAAGGTCATAATTGCAAGCTTCAACATCAGTACATCCGGTAACCTTTGCTCCGTTACTGTTTTCACTGCAGCAAAAAAACAATAGGGCTGTAAGTATGATTGACAGCTGAAGAAAAATTTTATTGATTATTATCATTGCTCTGAAGATAGTGGATATCCTTTCCGTAATCGATACTGTGATCCTGTGTCAAAATTGGAAAAGAAGGAACAAGATGACCATAGGGAGCAGATGGTTTAAGTGCGACCATATCTATATGGGACAAATTTATTTTATTGAACTGTCGAAAATTAATTATGATCTGGTCTGAATATTTTTCCTGCAGTACCCCGATATAGTCATTCATCACGTTTAAATTGTCTTCATCATTTTCGGTACTCGATTCTTTTTCTTTCAGAACCTGATCCTTCTTTAGTGAGGCATATAAATGATCTTCCCAGAGATATTTCTCCAGCAATACTGAATGTTGTTTATCATACCCCATTTTATATGCCTCTGCAGTTAAGTAATAATCTCTTATGAGGTCGGCAAGGGCGTATTTTAATTGTTCAGGAAATTCATTCTTCTTGATCTTTTTTTTCCTGAAAACCAGAGGGTGAGATTCAATTAATTCCTGAATTTCTCCAACTGACCAAATTCTCTCGTCGAAATACATGAGAGGTGTTTCTCTATCATAGGACTCCCTTGAAGAAAAATCCGGTTTTTCATCAATTTCTTCATGAATGTTCCAAATAGCCTCTATCAATTTATTATCATTTATATGCCCGAGGTAGTAGTTTGAAGCTACATCCGAAAATCTTAAAAATGCTGGTTCAATCAGGTCCATTTTTTTCCCTGCCATGAGTTCGGCAGTATACTCATTATATTTACGGATTGCCTCCAACCTATTTAATTTTTCATCGATATCCTGAAGGATAATATTTTTGGCTGTTGCTGTGATCGCAGGCATTTTGGTCCAGCCTTTAATTTTTATCCAAAGATAGGATCCGTCAATTGTTTTAAAAGGTGGTAATATTTCATCCTTTTCTAAATTTACAGAAAATATTTTATCAACAATGTGAGGATCTCTCTCAGAAAAAAAATCAATACTACGTTCAGGAATAGAGTCTAGGCCAAAGGCTGCATCAAAGATCTCTTCATAACTTATTCCTTGATCCATGAAATGGTGTATTTCATCTGCGATTATTTGGTCGGGCAGTCTAGAGAACAGGACCTTATATTTTCTGGCTGCTGTGGATGAATAATTATCAAGGGTTTCAGGAGAGATTTGAATTTCTTTGTGGCCCTTTTCATAGAACAATAGTTCTCTCATCGCCTGTTCTTTTCTTCCTCTCAGGTATTTAACCAAGTGAGGTGACAGTGAAATATCCATTGCCTCTAGGGAAAGAAGTTTCTCTCCTATAAGTGAATTAAGAATTATTTTTTTATGAATATTATTGTCACCTCTGCAATAAGCGGGACGGACGGTATATTCCGCTCTCTTGATAAATTCATTCACCG
Source organism: uncultured bacterium (assembly GCA_964433085.1). Taxonomy (GTDB): domain Bacteria; phylum Fidelibacterota; class Marinisomatia; order Marinisomatales; family AB-629-J13; genus AB-629-J13. The sequence goes on along the minus strand of CAYSQB010000006.1, from coordinate 32,758 downwards.
TGATAATCTTGTCACCAACCTTGGCAATGATATTGTTTTCAGGTATTTTTATTGACAACCGGGTGGTGTCTTCAACTTCTTTGCTGCAGGTGTAAAAAGAAAGAAGTGCAATAATTAATATACTTGTTGAATATCGCGTCATTTCAATGACCGATTTTATTCAGAAAAAAATTAATGTTATACTAAAAGATATATCCCAATGAATATTGGTGCATATTCCCCAGCATGCCCATTGCCTTATATCCATAATCAATTTTTATGGTTTGATTTCTACCCAAATTTATTTTTAAGCCACCACCGTATGTGAAACCGTATTCTGCATTATTTATTTTCTCGATTCTTGTTTCACCTTCGCTCGAACCAAAATCTATCTCTTCAAAATTGATTTTGTTTGTACCTTTTAAACCTGCCCTTAAAAACAAACTTGTTCCACCAGGGATGCGGTACTCATACTGACCACCTAAATTGATAGATTCACTATTATTGTTTGGGTGTAGTGCATCAATAGACAGGGTAAGGATCTGAGATGTCGAATAAAGAGGCTGTATTGATACACCGATTCTAAACAGTAAAGGGAGCTCCCATCCATCAGTTTTAAATTGCCCAGGTACATTTTCAAAATTACCATAATCATCTGTAATATCAATAGGATTGAGAAGATCCATACCATCATATTTCATATGTGTACCGTAATTTGAGATACTCATTCCAATCTTGAGTCCGTTATAGCGATCTCCTGTGACAGAAAAAAAATCTGTATCCACTATAACACCTAAATCTAAAGCAAAAGCGTTAGCGCTATTGTGCCATATATTTGAAGAAATATATTTTGCAGAGGCACCAAATGAAAACCAATTTACGATCCTCCTGCCATATGAAATACTTAAAGCATACTCGTTTGCGGTGTATAGTTCACCGGTACCATCAGGCTGATCGACCGTGGTCACTTCTTCATCTCCATAATCAAGATAATTGATGGTGAACGCCAATGTCCCAATTCGCGGCAACTCAAATCCTATTCCTGCGAAAATGTTATCAATACCTATAATCCATGGTTGATACAGGAACAATGATTCTCTTTTTTTAATTGCAGATAAACCTGCAGGGTTCCAGTATACAGCGCTTAGATCATTTGCGAGACTCACATAAGCACCGCCCATGGATGATCCAGCACTCCCTAAATCTATTTCAAGAAAATTGGCAGCTGTTGTACCATTTCTATTTACTGGAAATACTGTACTTACAGTAATCAGTATCGTGATATATATATATATAATGGTTCTTTTTATGGACATTGTTTATTTAATAACAGCAAACTTTCCTATCTTTTCCTGCCCCTCGAGGCCTGGTATATCTGACCTAACATGATAAATGTACATTCCTGCAGCGATCTCAAGCCCTTCATTGGTTAGAAGGTCCCACTCTGTCTGACCATTATCAATAGAATTGTTCACCTGTATGCGATCGACCAATGTTCCACTGACAGTAAAGATATGTATGGTGCACCGCATGGGTAAATGGGTAAATATCAGTTTTCTTCTTTGGTTATATTTTGTATTAAAAATCGCCTCTTCCATTTTATTTGTCCCTACATATGGATTGGGGACTACCTTTATATTTTCCATGACACTATTGTGAGCCGATGGGCTAACTGTGTCAGGGGCGTGAGTTGTGAACTGAACTGTATCCGTACTCCAAAACGGTCTTTCAAAGGATATTAGCAGTTCATCCCCGGGCAAGGGATAGTTCTCCACATCATCCGATGGATCTTCCATGAAAATGATAGAGAAGTTTGTATGGATCCACTCAAGAGTATCTTGCCCATTATCTGTTGTTCCGATTTGTATCTTACCAACAAGAATTTTGTCGCCCACATTATCATAAAGACCATTTCCATTCATATCTTTTACCGCCATATCAAGGGTATCCCCAGAAAACAAGTTCATAACCAAAAAGTCAAAATTACCGCCAATCACTTCAGTTGGATTCATTTGTTCATCGACGATTGTAACAGATGTATCGATTGTAAGGTGTGTTATAGTTGTGGTTGTATCTCCTGTCCAGTTAATGGAATAATCCCATGGCTCAATCTTGGACAATTGTTTGTTAAATAACAGCTCTATATTGGCACGGTTCGTTTCGCCCTCATTGATCCATTCACCTCCTTTATCGACCACTCTCGCAGTGTCAACATTTCCGTTTATTCTGATGTTCACACCTTCAAAAATATCTGTTGTGATCTCCTCATCAGGATTTAGGGTCCAGTATTCGTAGGTTAACCCATTGGCTTGATTAATGGTTTCATGAATCAGATTTTTTCCGGGAAAATCATTTACCCATCCCTCTATAGGTTTTTCGTCATATACAAGACTGGTATATTGTTTTTCCCAGGAACACATGGGTATAGCGCCACAATCCTGTTCATTATCAAGCTCTTCACAGGCACTATTATTTGTACAAGTGGACTGTACTAAGTAGTCTGCAAAGAATGTTTGCCCGGAAGAGAGTGGATCCCCATCAAAGATAAATGTACTATCCTCACTTACTGTTAAAACAAATTGAACGTCATTTATAAAATTTGCTGTTCCACTGCAGTTTGTGTTATCAAAATATTCTATTCTATCGGAGTTCCATGTGCCAACTTCAACAAGGCCACCACCACCATAAAGAAAAATAGCTTTGGAACAAGAATTGTAATTGAGGAATGTAAGGTTTACAAGCCCTGGAAAATTCCACTCTCCATAAATCGTTAGACTATCTGAGGTTTCACTAAGAAAATGAAATAAAACACCACTGCCTAATATATCTTCAAACACACCCTCTGAAAATTGAATTTCTGACCAACCACATCCAGAGTTAGTGCACCAGTTTTCACTAGAAAAATTGGAGCAGTTTTCAGATGTACAACCCAGATCTATTGGAGGATCTAATACTTTATGTACGGTCAATCCATTTGCAGTTATATAATTTTCATCATCTGTTTCATTAGTGAATGTAATGAAATACTCTTGGTCATCAATTATAGCGTTAGGTGCTGTTATTTCAACAAATATGTTTCCAGTACCTATTATATTTTTTTCAACATCAATGCTGCGATCAATATATCCTGCAGAGGGTGCTGCCGGAGTAACCACAGCTACATTCTGCCCAATCCCAATCACATATTCATTCTCATCCAGTTCAATTATAGCATTATTCTCTGATGGAGGAATCCCTGATTCAATCTGAGAGTTTGGAGCTACCCCATAGTCATAGGCAACAACGGCATAGTAATAGGTTACTCCATTTTGTACATCTGTATCGATGTACTTATGCTCTATTCCCGAATCATCACCTAAATAATATGATGTACCAAAAACAGGTGCCCAGTCAGAAAATCCCGTGATCCCATCAATCTTATCACACTGAAACAGGGGCTCATAGAACATTGGATTCCCAAACCCGTCTGTAATATTCTGAGCATCTTTTAGATATTTATCTGTTGATCGATAAATTTTGTACCCTTCAAAATCATATTGAATCGAATCGGGAAGAAAGGGGTCCCGACTGAATTCAGAAATATTATTCCATGTAAGTATTACTTTATTATCACCTGCTTCCGCAGTAAGAGTTGGCGCAAGGGGGGGCTGGGCGAATCGATAATCACTTTCGTAGATCAATTGAACGGTCTTTTTTAGTTCAAATAACGCAGTTGCTTCTTGTGACTGTCCCCCTGGCTGACCTGTGAGATTATCAAATGAATGAAGCTCTGCCATGGAAATATGCTCAAACTGATTTTTAGACAATTGAAACTTACCAGATGCAAATAGTTCTACCAAATTTGAGGAGGATGCATTGTACTGCATCAAAAGGGTATCCTGCATCATGTTCCACATAACATCATCATTTTTAAACCACTTGGTTGTACTACTTGGTGTGTGGGAGTCTATTCGAAATAGTTGAAAAGTTGTTAGCCCAAGCATATCGGATTCAGAGACATCTGTGGTAGCAAAGTTTGGTTCACTGTTTTTCAGACCATCTGTGCTTGGCCTTCCATCACACTCTGTCCCATCCGTATCAGGGCCATTATAGTTCACATCATTTGGACCGACACCATCTAGTCCAACATCATCATTCACCTGAATGCAGTTACCCTGTTCATCAAAAACAGGAGGTTTCCAATCCTGGTCTTCATCACCTTCATAATGTTCTTTTAGTTCACTTTCTTTATAGTCATAAAACTCTAGAAATCTTGTAATATCGTATATTCCATCGTAAGGTCCAATCAATTGTCCGGCCTCATTTGTTCTTTCTTCATTTAAGAGCCCATCGTTATCATTATCAATATCATCGTAGGCAATTCCAGGACTTTCCAAGAATGCAAATCCCATAATGCCAGGTGTGCTCCCGGCAAAACCTACACCGTCCTCATCCCATGAATAGGATAGATCGAGATCTGTTTCAAAGTATCCATATTCATCATCAGCATTTTCTCCCCCGATAGCGTTGTCCACCCAGTACCCAAAGGCAACCTCAGTGATATCATGGTCCGACACATTAAAGATATTGTATTCCCAAAATAGCGCGTCCCTTACCAGTGGATTGTTCCACTGAAATGCTCTTGCAACGACCCTGATTCCAAGACCACCCCAGGGCAGCCCTGGCTGTACCGATGCTGACTCCTGAATAAAGTTATCTGTCCGAGGATAATACTCAAAGGCTTCTGTTGGGATACAGGATGAATCACAGTACACATTACAACTGTCTATATTTGTATATGGACTCAAACAGGATTCCGGCATAGTATTTCCTAAGTAGATCCATTTATTTTGTAAATACTCCTGGTCCTGAGCATCATTAGCAACAAAATACGCTTCGAGATCTGCATATTTTACTCCCCTACCAAATCGTCCGTCCCATTCGCCTGCCCATTGTTTATATGATCCTGTATAGGGCCATCCCTCCAGGGGCCAGCTGTTTGGATCATCACTCATAGCAGGATAATTTTGTGATGGGTTAAAATAACCTTCAACCGGCTGTAAGGTCCAATTAACTGTCCCTGCATCATTATGATCAACCTCTTCCCGATATTCGGTTTGCAGGAAGTATGCTTCGTGCAAAGTTTCCGGATCGGAAAATAAAGAATTTGTGATCGCTAAGGGGTCATCTATGATAAGTGTATCCAGGGTAGTGGAATCTTGGTCATTGTAAATATATACTTTGGCACCAATCAGCAAACCTATGCCGTCAACCATCCTGGTACCAGTTGGGTCGTTGGGCCAGATAGATACATCACTCAATCCACCAGGTTCCCAGTTGGATAATTGAGTTGTATTTTTAAAATAGAGCAATATGCGGTTGCCATCCATGCGCGCATCACGGATATTAGATGGGTCGCTTGCAGGATCATCAGGGCCTTCATAAACAATTTGAGCTGTTGCGACACTAAAAACAGAAAATATGATAAAGGAGAATATATTTTTTGTCATCTGAGGATTATAAATTTAATTCTAATCCAATTTTAATGGTTCTTGGCGCTGAAAATGCGCTGGGGTCCTGATAAGAATCTTCAATGGTGGTAAAGTTGCTTCTGAAGTTCCTTCTGTCAGAATCTGTAATAAGGGCAGTGTAGGCTCTTCCGGTTTGTGAGTTGACACCATATTCATTAAGGCGGTCAAAAATATTGTAGATCAGAAAAGTTAGTCTACCTGAAAATTGATTAAATATATTTATATTGTAATACCCGTTCATGTCAACGGTATAGTTTGGTGGTTTATAATCATTATTAGGTAAAAGATTGATTGCAGCTAGAGGATTTACAGAAGATGGGGAGAAAGTGTAGGGAGTTCCTGAGTTATAATAACCAGTTAGTGAGACCCCGTAAGAGCTTGTATTGTATCCAACAGTTGTATTAAAAGTGTGTCTCTGGTCCCAGCTCATTGGGATGAGTTTGCTTACAGGATCCTGGTTGTTTCCTTCCCGGCTATAGGATTGAGCAGGGTTGTCAGCGTTTCCCTTTGTGTATTGCAGTGTATAGTTTGTGAAAATGGATAAGGGTCCACTCCTGAGCTCATATTTTAACTCCATTCCTCTCACATTTCCATAGTCCTTATTGGTATACATACCATATTTGATTGTGTTATATGTGGTGATAACTTTTGTGCTTAAGAGTTCATAAATGTCTCTATAAAACACGTTCACCTCTAGACTCATCGACCTATTTAATTTTTGCCAGAGACCGACTTCATAGGTAATCGTTTTTTCAGCATTAAGTTGAGGATTACCCATAATAGAAGACTGGAAGCTCTGGGTCGCTATTAATCGGCCGTAGTTGCTTAACATGGCATAGAGGGGTGGCATTTGGAAAAAATGACCATAACTAAAGTGGAGAATAGCTTCATTACCAACCTGATATGCCATACCAAACCGAGGGCTCCACTGAAATTGCGGACTTGCCATTATGAAATAAACAGTATCTGGATGATTTATATCATCTGCTGGATTTTGATAATCAGAAGGGTAATCTCGCTTGGGGTCAAAATAATCATATCGTAGTCCAAGGTTGATAACCATATCATCAAATTCCATCTTGTCTTGGAAATATCCTGAGAACTCAACGGGTTTGGCTATATATTCTTCCGCATAAGGACTTCTGCAGTCCATATCTTCGTTATCGCATTCCTCTTTATCTTTTGTGAAGATATAAGGGGTATATACATTATCTGATTCAGTGCTGTCCCGAATTGTATAGTCCATATTTTCAATTTCATGATTGAGGAAATCAATGCCGGTTTTAATACTGTGCCGCTGATTGATTTGCCAAGTGTAATCAAATTTCAGGTTATTATCAATGGTTGTCCTAGTGAGATGTCTCTTATCCTGACCTCCAAGCGAAAATCCTGATTCTGAATTGGAATATGAATCACTTATATATCGTATGTCAGTTGGATCTTCAAAAAGGTAGGAACTGTAAACTTTTTTTATGTTTGACAATTTTATATCGAAAAACATTGAGTTGTTTATCATATAGTTTAATTGAAAAGAATAAAAACCTGACCGTGTGCGTCCGCTTGCCCTGCCAAACGGATTATATTTACGGAAATGGCTGTAACCTCTCCATTCATTGTTGTTTTGTGTATACATCAAGTTCATTCTGAGTTTACTGGACGGATGAAAGCTCAACTTTCCCATGAATGAATTGTTGGTGCTGGTGTTCATAGGGACAAAACTCTCGTTTGTACTTCTCAGCTTATAATTCTCTGAACTTTCAAAGCTGACCTGAAGAAATCCGGGGAGTGGATCTATTTCTGTATAAAAGTATGGCAAATATTGTTCACAGGTAATTTTTTGTATGTTTTCTATTTCGTTAGAGTTATAACCAAAAATACCATCACACTGGGATTCATCATCAGATGGGAATGTATTACCAAGATTATCAGTGCAGGCTCGGTATACAACTGTACATGTGCCGATTTGGTATGGAAATTCAGCTCCCCAAGTCTCGCAGGTATCTTGGTCCTGGATCATGACCAGAGAATCAGGCAGATAGAGCGGGTCCCACAGGGCGACTCCGTTTTGGTTGGAACAATATGTTTCTGGCACATGTGAACCTGTATGCTCAAGGATCCACTGATAGGAGCTGTCCATTGAAAAATCGCTTGAGTCAGAAGGATTAAATAAGTGATAACCATTTAAATGATTGTTATTATCTTGCTGTCTATAGTTAATAAAAAAAGATAATTTATCCTTTATTATAGGTCCACTTAGCTGGACCTTATAATCCAGGTTCTGGTTTAATGATGGGATCTCTATGCCCGGGAATATATCTGAATTCTGTGTTAAGTAATTACCATAGTTTGATGAAAAGGATGCCTGAAATTCATTTGTACCATCCTTGGTGATCTGGTTGACCACACCACTCATGGCCTTACCATACTCTGCATTGAATGTTCCAGTTATCACTTCCAGGTCGGCAATGCTGCTCGGCTCAATATCAACCAATGTTGAATTTCGGCTAAAAGTTTCATCCACACTTATACCATCGATAAGATAGGTTACCTCTGTATCTCGCCCACCTCTGAATCTTCCGGCAACGATTCCAGCTTGCATGTTAATGATTTGCCCAATACTTTCAACAGGTAAGATCGCAATATCGTCTGAAGAGATATTCTTGACAGTGGAGGTCTGATCTTTTTTTACATCAACCTGGTCCGCAACAACAGTAACTGATTGTCCCTCCAAAACACCTTGAGTCATTTTAATATCTATAAGGGATGTCCTATTTACAGAAACTTTTACATTTTTAACGGTAATATTGTTGTACCCGATCATACTTGCTTTTATATTATAAACTCCCGGAGGAAGGTTGATAATAAAATAACGTCCCTCTGCATCTGCGGATGTACCTGAACCGGTTCCTACAACTTCAATATTTGCACCTGGCAGTGCACCTCCGTTCTCAGCATTCACTATTGACCCGGATATTTTTCCGGTGGTTTGGGAAAATATCATCCCAGTAAAAAAGAGAAAAATTATGGTTACATTAAATTTCAAATGTATATCAAAAAATGTTTTGACTGCACGCTATTTATCAGCTTAATAACATGATACGATTATAAAAACAAATAAAACACTATTAGAAAATAAAAATAAAATGTAAAATAATTACAATTAATTAAATAAATTTTAATCAATTTAATTCAAAGATTTTAAACTATACCTCTAAAGTGAAGATTACATTAAAAGATATTGCGGATGATGTTGGAGTATCCTTGGCAACAGTTTCAAGGGTATTGGCAAGTAAGGGGCCATTTAATCCTGAAACAGAACGAAGAATAATTGACAGTGCCTATAGATTGGGCTATCCTGGGGTAAAATTTCTTCGACATAAGGTCAAACACAGTTTAGACATTGCAATTATCACACCTATGTGGTTAGGTGAGTTTGATGCATCTCTGTTCCGTGGATTTATTGAAGCCAGTAATGACTCTAAATTCAATATCAGATTTGTAAATATGGACGAAACACAGAAAGATCCTGTAAGCTATCTAAGCAGAACTCTGGAGGATTTTGATGGTGCATGTATTTTTATCCCTTATCTTACTTCAGATGATTATATAAAATTGAGATCAGTTGTAAATTCCTATCCATTAATTTCTCTCGCGCCCATAACCGATCCGATCTTGGAGACAGTGACCTTTGATTCTTATAGGGGCGGTTATCTGGTTGCAAAACATTTTCATGAAATGGGTTTCAAAAAAACAGGTATTATTGTTGGGGAAAGTATAAGGTTGGAATCAAAATTGAGAAAAAATGGGTTCATGAACTATATAAATGATACAGATTCTATGGAATGTTTATGGGAATATCAGGGTGACTTTTCCTTTGATTCTGGTGTTAAAGCTTATCATGATATCAATGCAAGAGAAATAGAAAATATTGCTATTTTTGGTTCAAATGATGTCATGGCCTTGGGGTTCATGCGTGAAGCTATTCGTGATGGAAAACATATCCCAACTGACTTTGCCATTTCAGGGTATGACGACCTTCCTTTTTCAAAATTATATGATCCACACCTTACATCTGTTTCTACTGATTTCTTCAAATTGGGGAAGTATGCCTTAAAACAAATATTGAAACAAATCGAACATAATGATACTGATGAGGAACATATTTCATTGGTTCCGGTATCTCTAATTTCTAGAGAGAGTAGCACCGGAGAAAAGATAAATACTTAATTGCCTCTATTAAAAGAGATAATGTTTAGATACCATTATTTATCCTTTTTGGGGATATTTACGATTAATATTTTTTCACAGCCTATAAATGAGAGTCCCCTGTTGTCCAGTTGGAATCTGGTCTGGCAAGACGAATTTGAGGCTGACACTATTAACTATAAAGAGTGGGAACATGATATTGGGACAGGAGCTTCTACTTACAATTCTTATGGAATTTCATCTACAGAATTTGTACCACATCGACTCAATTCTGATAAATTTTCAGTTCAGTGGAATGGATTTATTCTTCCAGAGTTTACAACAGAATATACTTTTTATATTGTAGCAGATGATGGAGTACGGATTTGGGTTGATGAAAAGTTAATCATTGATAAATGGATTTCCCAAGCTCCAACCGAGTGGTCCGGAAAAATAAAACTAATTGCAAACAAAAAATATACCCTAAAGATTGATTATTTTGAAAATACCGGTGGGGAAACGTTAATTTTTGGATGGGAGTGTGACCATTTTCAAAAATGCCTAGTTCCAAATGATAGACTGTTCACTCCAGAATTAAGACAGGGACTTTCTGGGCAGTATTACAATGGAATTTTACTTGATGATGGTAAAATGAATCATATGGTTACCCGAATTGATTCTATCATAAACTGGTCTACTGGTACGGGCTGGGGAAACAATGAGGAACAATATTATACGGATCGCAATAAAAATATAAGAATAGAGAATGGAAAACTTATTATAGAGGCACATCAAGAATACTTCCATGGCTCCAATTATACTTCATCCCGTATTAAAACAAATGGTAGCTGGAAATACGGACGGTTTGAAATAAAGGCAAAACTGCCTTATGGAAGAGGAACATGGTCTGCTCTTTGGGCACTGCCAACTGATTGGGTTTACGGTAACTGGCCAAAAAGTGGTGAGATTGACATCGTGGAACATGTAGGCTTTAATGAAGGACAGATTATTTCTTCGGTTCATAATAAATTTCTTTCAGGTAATGTCTATCAATCAGACCAACAGTCAGCAATTACAGTTGAAGATGCCTGCCGTTCATTTCATATATACACATTAGAATGGACAAAAGACGATATTTTTATTAGTGTAGATAGTAGACCTATATTACACTATAAAAACAATAATGATAGTTGGAAAAAATGGCCGTTCGACCAACCATTTCATATCCTGATGAATATTGCTATTGGGGGTAACTGGGGCGGAATGGAAGGTATTGATGATAGTATTTTCCCCTCAAAAATGGAAATTGATTATGTCCGTGTATATAAAAGGAAAACATAGATTTTTTTCTTAAATGATAATTAGATCATATAAAAATACCCTTTTCATTTTTTGGATGTTGGCAATAACATTTTTTTTGGTCAGTTGTTCTTCACAGAAAAAAGAAAGTGGTCCCGTAGCACTAACCATTTCACAGGAACAGGTGTCCTCCTGGGTTCGGAATTTCAATCCATTGATCCCCGGTGGGACTTCTCGATGGCCCACAGTTGCCGGTATTTATGAACCACTCTTCATATTTAACTCAATCAAGGGAGAGTACATACCATGGCTTGCTACGGGCTATGAATGGAGGAATGGGAATCTTGTTCTGGATATCAATATCCGGAAAAATGTTTTATGGTCAAATGGTACGCCGTTTTCAGCGCAAGATGTAGCATTTACATTTCAATTAAAAAAAGAATATAGTGGGCTGGATACTCGAGGGATATGGAAATATATCAAGTCTGTTGATGTATTGAACGATTATATAGTTCGTTTTGTATTTTCACGCATTTATGTTCCCGGTCTTGATGCTCTATCGGGTCAGCCCATCATACCAAAAACTATTTGGGAAAATATTGAAGATCCAGTAAAGTTTACCAACCCAGATCCAGTTGGAACAGGGCCCTTCACTGAGATTGTCCGATTTGATCATCAAGTCTGGGAATTGGGGGCCAATCCCTTTTACTGGCAGAAAGATAAACCAGCCGTAAAAAGATTGAGATTTCCCGCTTTTCCAACTAATGAACAGGCCACCATTGCACTGATCAATGGGGAGATTGATTGGGGAGGTAACTTTATACCAGCTATAGATCGTGTATATGTCAGCAAAGATCCTGAGCATCATCATTATTGGTTTCCACGTACCGGTGGTACAATTTTTTTCTATACCAATACAGCAAAGGCTCCCTTTAACGAGGTTAACGTTCGAAAAGCAGTTAGCCTAGCGATTAATAGAGATTTAATCATTAAGGTAGCTATGTATGATTATACGATTCCAGCTCATCCTACAGCGCTTGCTGATGGTTTGGCTTCCTGGCGAACAAAATCGGCCACTGAAAAAGGTGATTGGGTAGCACATGATATAGAGCGTGCCAATAGGATACTGGATGAGGCAGGTTATTCAAGGGATGAGGATGGGTTTCGAAGACTAGCTGATGGTAATGCAATGTCCTTTGAAATCAGTATTGTTTCAGGGTGGAGCGATTGGATTCGTGCTGCCCAGGTGATTTCAAAAAATCTTGAGACGGTTGGCATTAAAGCACGAGTAAAAACCAATGATTTTGCTGCATGGTTTAGTCGAGTGCAAAAAGGAGAATTTGACATGACCATAGCTTGGACAGAAAAGGGACCGACACCAATTCCTCTATATAGAGGGCTCCTATCCTCTGAATATCTAAAACCTGTTGGGGAAATAGCTGAAGCCAATTGGCATCGTTTCAGCATTCCGGAAGCAGATTCGTTGTGCCGTGCTTTCGAACGAACATCCAATGAATCCAAGATTCGATCCATTGTCGCTCGTCTTGAAGAACTTTTTGTAGAGTATGCACCTGCGATTCCCCTGTTTGCAGAGCCATCATGGGGTCAGTATAACTCAAAACGATTTACTAATTTCCCGAACGAAAACAATCCTTATGGTCAGCTTTCGCCAAATTATCCGCCGGAAAATTTGCTTGTAATGGTTAATGTAATACCCAGATGACGAATTCAATAAAATATCTGCTCCGACGATTGGGGTTTTATACTATTGCAGCTTGGGCTGCACTGACACTCAATTTCTTTATCCCACGTTTGATGCCAGGAGATCCTGCATCAATTATTTTTGCTCGATTTCGCGGTAAGCTTAAACCGGAGGCCATGGATGCATTGCGAGAGATCTTCGGATTGACCGATGGACCGCTAATAGAACAATATTTAACTTACTTGCAACATTTACTGCAGGGTGAGTTAGGTATATCAATCGCATACTTTCCACAGCCTGTGAGTTTGATTATCTCTACGGCTTTACTTTGGACCATTTTTCTTGCTGGTGTATCTCTTGTAATTTCTTTTGCGATAGGAACACTATTGGGAACAATCATAGCCTGGAAAAGAGGTGGAAAACTGGATTCATTTCTTCCACCTGCTTTGGCTTTCTTTGGTGCGTTTCCCTATTTTTGGCTTGCCATGGTATTTCTCTTTGTTTTCGGGTTTGGCCTGGGCTGGTTTCCATTAAGACATGCATACGGGGATATGGTCACTCCTGGCTTCAATCTAGCATTTATTATGGACGCACTATATCATGCCTTTTTACCTGCGTTAACATTGATCCTTGTGAGTGTTGGTGGATGGATGTTATCCATGCGAAATACAATGATAACCACTCTCGGTGCAGATTATATCTCATTCGCATATGCCAAAGGACTTTCATCACGTAAAATCATGGTTAAATACGCTGCTCATAATGCCATATTGCCTAATTTTACAGGGTTCGGTATGGCTCTTGGTTTTATCTTGAGTGGAGCCTTGCTAACGGAAATTATTTTCTCATATCCCGGTCAGGGATATTTGCTGTTGGAGGCTGTGCGTGCGCAGGATTTCCCATTGATGCAGGGGTTGTTCATGACAATCACTTTGGCTGTTCTTGGGGCTAACTGGCTTGTGGATATTGCTATTCTATTTCTTGATCCGAGAACCAGGAGATAATAGAATGGCAACACGATTCAAAGACAGTGTACTCGTCAGGTGGGTAAAGGGAATCCTGGGAAACCGGAAAGCACTAACAGGAAGTCTGCTGGTCATTCTGTTTGTTGCGATAGCGCTCATCGGTCCTTATTTTACTTATGACCCAACTGCTTTTCTCGGAACTCCCATTTCGCCTCCGTCTTTCAAACACTGGTTCGGAACAACAGGGCAGGGGCAGGATGTACTTGCGCAGACGATTTCCGGTGCAAGACAAACGTTGTTAATTGGATTCTGTACAGGAATTTTTGTTATTTTGATTGGCGCATTAATTGGTGGAATCTCTGGCTATTATGGTGGAAGAGTGGATGATATATTATCCATGTTGATCAATATATTCTTGGTGATGCCAGGGTTGCCATTGATGGTTATCTTGGCCAGTTGGTTGCCACCCGGTCCTCTCACACTAATAGGAGTTCTTGTTCTCACTGGTTGGGCATGGAATGCGAGAGTTATTCGTTCTCAAATGATGTCATATAGGGGAAGAGATTTTGTATCTGCTGCCATTGTGAGTGGTGAACGAAATATTCGCATCATTTTGACAGAGATCATGCCACGTATGCTTTCTCTTTTGGCTTCATCTTTTATTGGAGCTTCTATTTATGCAATTGGTGCTCAGGTTGGATTAGAATTTCTGGGATTGGGTGATGTGAGCGCAATTACTTGGGGAACAAATTTATATTGGGCCAGCAATGATCTTGCTCTTCTTACGGGTTCTTGGTGGACATTTGTACCCACTGGATTGAGTATTGCACTGGTAAGTTTTGGACTTACATTGATCAATTTTGGAATTGATGAAGTAACAAACCCAAGACTCATCTCCGAACGAAACTGGCGAAAGCATTTGCCAAAAAGTAGATTAAATAATGGTATAACACCTGTGGTAAGGAATAATGACTAATATTCCTTTATCGATACGAAATCTGAATGTGAATTATATTACATCAGGAGCACCTGTCCACGCTGTGAGAGATGTCTCATTCGATATCCAAAGGGGAGAAATATTTGGACTGGTGGGAGAATCTGGCAGCGGTAAGAGTACTGTAGTGCAGGCGATTCTCCGTACACTTACTCCTCCTGCAATCATAACCGGCGGAGAAATATTACTTAGTGGGAAGGATATTCTGTCTATGTCTCATAGGGAGGTATTGCAATTTAGATGGAAGGAAATCTCCATTGTCATGCAGAGCGCACTGAATGCGTTGAATCCGGTGCTATCCATACGTAACCAGATTTCAGATGTTCTGTATACACACAGAGGACTCTCAAAAGACCAGGCCGATAAGAGAATTCGGGAATTATTTGATTTGGTTGATATTAGTTATAATCGTCTAGATAGCTTTCCACATGAATTATCTGGTGGGATGCGGCAGAGGGTCGTCTTGGCTATTGCTCTTGCGCTGATGCCGCCAGTTATTATTATGGATGAACCTACAACGGCATTAGATGTTATCGTTGAACGTGATATCCTTTTCAAGGTACTGGAACTCCGAAAAAAATTGGGTTTTACAATTTTGTTTATTACCCATGACCTGAACCTGCTACTTGAGTTTGCAGATCGTTTGGCTGTAATGCTGAA
>CAYSQB010000006.1:15965-17364 GCA_964433085.1 uncultured bacterium | reverse complement strand
ATTGTAGGGCTGGTTGGTGAATCAGGAAGTGGTAAAAGTACAATTGCACGATTAATTGCCAGATTGATACCACCCACATCGGGTGCCATAAGGCTTGATGGTGTAAATATACTCAAATCAGAGCGGACAACCGCCTCATTGGAATACCGACAAAAAGTACAAATGATTTTTCAGGACCCATTTGGTTCACTAAATTCTGTGCACACGGTATTCCATCATCTGGCTCGTCCTCTTATTCGGCATCGGCTGGTTTCCAAATCAGATCTGTATAAATATATTATTGATATCTTGGAAAATGTAGGACTATCTCCTGGCGCTCTGTTTGCAGACAAATTTCCCCATGAGATGTCTGGCGGTGAGCGTCAGCGTGTTGCTATTGCAAGAGTCCTGAGCTTGCAACCAGATATCATTGTGGCAGATGAGCCTACTTCCATGCTGGATGTATCTATTCGTTTGGATATCCTAAAGATCTTAGCCAATTTGCGAATAAAGAAGAATGTGGCCATTTTATTCATCACCCATGATCTTGCATCCGCTCGTTATCTTGCCGATAGGATCATTGTTCTACAGAAGGGGTCCCAGGTTGAGCATGGCTACTCTGAAGCACTGATTCAATCACCCCAGCATATATATACAAAGCAGTTAATTGCGGCCGCTTCACCAGGATGGCTTTCATCAAAAATATCAGATCATAAGTGAAAATGAAGAAAATATTTCCTGACGATTTCATGTGGGGAGTTGCTACCTCCAGCTACCAAATAGAGGGTGCTGCATTTGAAGATGGTAAGGGTCTTTCAGTTTGGGATACTTTCAGTCATGAACACGGTAGGATAAAAAATAACGAAAACGGAGATATAACTTGTGATCACTATCACCTGTGGAAAAATGACATTGAGATATTGGATGATCTAGGAGTTCAGGCATATCGACTATCGGTTTCGTGGCCCAGGATAAACCCTACCGGATTTGATAAAACACCGAACAAGAAGGGACTTGATTTTTATGATCGACTGGTTGACAACTTACTTGAAAAGGATATCATACCATTTATAACTTTGTTTCACTGGGACCTTCCCCAAGAGCTTGAAGACAAAGGTGGTTGGACAGTACGCGATATAACCGATGCATTTGTTCAGTATGTTGATATGATCAGTCGTTATCTCGGAGATCGTGTCAAACACTGGATAACCCATAACGAGCCATGGTGTGTCAGTTATCTTGGCTATATTAATGGACAGTTCCCTCCGGGAATTAAAGACTCATGGTCCAAAAGCTTTGCCACAGTCCACCATCTTCTTCTTTCTCATGGGTTGGCAATTCCTGTCATAAGAAGTAATTCAAAAGATAGTCATATAGGTATTAGTTTAAATCTAAATCACTCTATACCTGCTTCGTCCAG
>CAYSQB010000006.1:0-15865 GCA_964433085.1 uncultured bacterium | reverse complement strand
GCATGGTCACTCATGGATAACTTTGAGTGGGCTCAGGGGTTCAGTCAACGCTTTGGGCTTGTCTGGGTTGACTTTAATACATTGGAAAGAATTCCGAAAGAAAGTTACTACTGGTACAAAAAGTTCATAGAACAAAATGGGAATGGTAATGATACATACTGATGATAAAAGAGAGCTCTCAGTATTTGTGACGTCCAAACTCTTAGGTGAAAAAATTGCACCCGTGGATCATAAAGAATTGCAGCCAAAATCAATCAGTGAACAGAGTCCATCAGTAATAATTCATAGAAATAAGGTCAAGCAGGAAGTTCTTGGATTTGGCGGTGCATTTACAGAGGCATCTTCCAGCGTTTATAAGCAATGTTCGCAAGAGAAAAGGGAAGAGATCATTAAAGCATATTTTGATTCTGAAAATGGGCATGGCTATTCGTTCTGCAGGACTCACATAAACAGCTGTGATTTTTCCTTGGGTAATTATGCTTATTGTGAAACAAACGGGGATTATCAATTGAACAATTTTTCCATTGAACATGATAAAACGATGCTCATACCCTTTATTAAAGATGCACTAAAGGAGTTAAATATTCCACTTAATATTCTTGCATCACCCTGGAGCCCTCCTGGTTGGATGAAGACCAATGGAGAAATGAATAATGGTGGAGAATTGAAGGATGAATATAGGAATGCTTGGGCACATTATTTCTGCAAGTATATAAAAGCTTATGAAGATGAAGGAATACCTATTTGGGGTGTTTCAGTTCAGAATGAACCTGCAGCAAAACAGGTCTGGGATTCCTGTCTTTATTCAGGTGAAGAGGAAAAGGTATTTGTAAGAGATTTCCTTGGTCCAGCTTTTACCAATAATCAACTTCAGGATAAGAAAATCGTTATATGGGATCACAACAGGGATATTATGTTGGAGCGGGCGAAATCCGTATTAAGTGACCCAGAAGCATCAAAATACGTTTGGGGAACTGGATTCCACTGGTATAACGGTGATC
The DNA here is from genome assembly GCA_964433085.1 of uncultured bacterium. Classification (GTDB taxonomy): domain Bacteria; phylum Fidelibacterota; class Marinisomatia; order Marinisomatales; family AB-629-J13; genus AB-629-J13. Next base: position 14,864 of record CAYSQB010000006.1, on the reverse strand, counting down.
ACTTTGACAATGTTCAGAAAGTTCACGATGAATTTCCTGATAAACATTTAATTTTTACTGAGGGGACACAAGAAGGCGGTGCGCACATTGGTTCTTGGGATTTGGGAGAGAGATATGCTAGATCTGTTATAAACGATATGAACCGATGGACCGAGGCATGGATAGATTGGAACCTGCTATTAAACGAACAGGGTGGACCCAATCATGTAGGTAATTACTGTAGCTCACCTATTATTGTTGATACAAAGAATAATAAAATCCTATACCAAAGCTCTTATTATTACTTAGGACATTTTTCACGGTTCATAAAACGCGGTGACCATATCATCCAATGTGATGTGGACTCAAGCTCCTTACTTGCCCTTGCTGCACTAGATAGCTCGGGAACTATAACAGTTGTCATAATGAATGAAAATGATGATGCAATTGAATTTGTACTGCGATCTTCTGATGATTCCTTTCCACTCCAGATATCTCCCCACTCTATTTTCACAATTGTTATAAATTCAAACTAAATTTCCTTTACAAAAGAATGTTTAAAAGTATTTCAGGTGAGGAAATGGTAATGATCAGGAATATTGACAGGCTTGATCCATTCCTCATGAGCATTGTAAGTAGTGATGATCACTGGATGTATGTGTCCAGCACAGGTTGTTTAACAGCTGGACGAAAAAATTCTGAGAATGCTTTATTTCCCTATGTGACTGATGATTTACTTCATGTAAATGGACATTTCACCGGACCTGTTACCGTGATAAAGCTGAAAAAGATCAGTGGGAAGATTCCTCAAGATTGGGAACCATTTTCATTGTGGAAATCTGAATATCATATTGAACGAAATCTATATAAAGGCCCCATTGGTAATTCTGTGATCTTTGAGGAGATCAATTTAAGTATTGGACTTGTTTTTCGTTATCAGTGGTTTAATAGCAGGGAATTTGGGTTTATTAGACGTGCAACATTAATAAACAATAATGCTCATGATATTGAGATTAATTTAGTTGATGGTTTACAAAATGTAATGCCATCAGGCATAGCGCTCCATACACAACAGACTATGAGCAATCTAGCAAATGCCTATAAAATTTCTGAGTATTGTCCTGATACTACCTGTGCTCTTTTCTCTTTAAATGCCCTATTATTAGATCGCCCAGAGCCAGGAGAATCCTTGAGAACTAATGCGGTCTGGTGCTTAGCCCGAACTTCACATATTATTTCCCTTTCAAATGATACACTAAAAATTTTCAGAGAAGATGGACAGTTTAAAGAGCAGTATAAGGTAACTGGAAAATCAGGATCATTTTTTATAAATATGATTGAAACTGTACCACGCTCTGGTGAATTGACATGGGATATATTAGCTGATGTGAATCAAACTCAAACTGATATTGCATTCTTGGAGAAAAGAATTCAGAACACAGATGATTTGGAAGATGAGATCAATAATAGTATACGATATGGAACAGAAGAATTAAGAATAAACATAGGCAGTGCGGACGGATTTCAGGTTAGCAATAATGTAATGGATGATCTCCATCATACATCAAATGTCCTCTTTAATATAATGAGAGGAGGAGTTTTTGTTGATAATTACAAAGTTGAAAAAAATAATATTTTGCATTTCCTGAATATCAGGAATAAAGAGATTGCAGAAAAATATAGGAATGAATTGTTATCATTTTCAGAGACAATTGAAATTTCTGAATTATTAAAATTAGGACTAAAGACAAAAAATTGTTCATTCATTCGTCTGTGTCACGAATATTTGCCTTTAACATTTGGTAGAAGGCATGGAGATCCAAGCAGGCCATGGAATCATTTTAACATACAGGTTAAAGATAAATCAGGTGTGCAGTTATTTTGTTACGAAGGAAATTGGAGAGATATTTTTCAAAACTGGGAGGCATTGGGTAACAGCTATCCCGAAACATTTATTTCAATGATCTGCAAATTTCTTAATGCCTGTTCCGCGGATGGATATAATCCGTACAGGATAACTGAAAAAGGGATTGAGTGGGAGATCATAGATCAAAATGATCCATGGAGTTATATCGGTTATTGGAATGATCATCAGATTGTATATCTTTTAAAATTGATGGAACATCTTCACACTTATGACAATTCGGTCATTCCTAAGTATTTAGGTATGGAAATATTCAGCTATGCCAATATTCCATACAGAATTAAAGATTTTAACAGTATTTTGGATAATCCTAAACAAACTATTGATTTTGATTCTGAACTAAATATAAAGATTGATCAAAAGGTGCAGAAACTTGGTACGGATGGAAAGTTGGTGTTCGATACGAATCAAGAAATATATCATGTAAATATGTTTGAAAAACTTTTTGTTCTTGTTCTGTCCAAGATATCTAATTTTATTCCAGGAGGTGGAATCTGGATGAATACGCAAAGGCCGGAATGGAATGATGCAAATAATGCTCTAGTTGGTAACGGAATCTCAATGGTTACGCTGTACTATTTAAGACGTTATATAATATTTTTTAGGGAAGTTCTGTTAAACATTGGAGTGGACACATTAGACATTTCAAAGGAAGTTTCTGATTGGTTCGAATGTCTTGTATCTATCTTAAAGAGTGACAGCCTAAAATCTTATCTTGATACAAAAGATCCTGAAATCAGAATGAAAATTATTGTTCAGTTGGGATCAGCATTTTCATATTACAGAGAAATAACTTATAAAGACGGATTTTCAGAAAAACAAAAGGTAGAAATACAGAAAGTTATTGGTTTTCTTGATTTGACAACCAACTGGTTGGATGAAACAATACGTTCAAATAAAAACAACAATTTTTTTCATGCCTATAACATCATTCGAACAGAAAAAAAACACTCGACTGTATTTGTAAATAATCTCTATCCAATGCTGGAAGGTCAGGTGGCAGCTTTAAGCTCCGGTGTTTTAAGCTCAGATGAATCAATAGAATTATTAAACACTCTGTTTAAAAGCGAAATGTTTCGTTCGGACCAAGAAAGTTTTATGCTCTATCCGGAAAATGATGTTATACCTTTTATGGAGAAAAATATCATCCCCATTGATTTAGTTAAACAGAATAAACTGCTTTCAAAAATGGTATCAGAGAAAAATACAAATATTATTGATAAAGATGTAAAAGGTCGCTATCGTTTTAACTCTAATTTTAAAAATTCATTTGACCTTTGTGATGCACTGGAAAAAATTGAGAAAGATGACCTACACGGAAACAATTTGGGTGAACAAAAAGAAAATATCCTGGATATATTTGAAATTGTTTTTAAGCACAAATTCTTTACTGGGAGATCCGGAACTATGTTTGCTTATGAGGGTATTGGTTCGATTTATTGGCACATGGTATCGAAATTATTACTGGCGGTGCAGGAAATCTTTTTTAATAGTGTATCTCAAAAGGAAGACACAAAAACTCTTTTAAAAATTGGTCGGTTATATTATAAAATAAGATCCGGATTGAGTTCAACAAAAACCCCAGAGCAGTATGGCGCGTTTCCTTTTGATCCCTACTCTCACACTCCGAAAAATGCAGGGGCACAACAACCGGGAATGACAGGCCAAGTAAAAGAAGAAATTATTACAAGAATGGGAGAATTGGGCTGTTTTATAGAAAATGGTGAGTTGTCATTCAATCCAAAGTTGCTAAAGAGCTCTGAGTTTCTGACCGAAAAAAAAGATTTTATTTTTATTAATATTTATAAACAAAAGATACATATGACCGTGGACAAGAACCAGCTTGCTTTTACTTATTGTCAGGTACCTGTTATATACGATTTGGTTGATACAAATTGGCAAATTGAAATTGAATTGAAGGACAGATCCAAGGAAGAGATCAAAGGTAAAATAATCAGCGAAAGATTGAGTACACACGTTTTTAAAAGAACTGGTGGTGTTCGTCGAATAAGATTGAGCTGTCCAAGGTCGGAACTGTTATTTTAGTTATTAAATAATTTTATAATTTTTAAAATACATTATTATACAATGTTTGCTGCCTTTCACCATACTTTCAAGCAATATAAAAGAATTATAATGCAAAATTTCAAATTCATTTTTGTTATGGTAGTAGTTTTATCAACATTGTTTCCAAAAAGTAATAATGAAAGAAATATTAAAACATTTGTAACTGATGTAACGATAGAAGTGGAACTGAATTATTTATTGTATCTTCCGAGTGACTATAGTTATTCAAAAAAGGCATATCCTTTAGTCCTTTTTCTCCATGGAGCGGGGGAACGCGGTGAAGATATTGATCTTGTTGAGATACATGGAATCCCTAAACTGATTAATATGGGGAAAGATTTTCCATTTATCACCATTGCTCCCCAATGTCCATTTGAGCGTTGGTGGTCAGATATAGTTTTTGTAAAAACATTAATATCGTTAATTGAAAAAACAAAAAACCAGTACAATGTAGATGGCTCTCGTATCTATGCAACTGGCTTAAGTATGGGTGGATATGGTACCCTTGCGATTGCGATGGAAAGACCAGATCTATTTTCTGGAATAATTCCTATATGTGGTGGCGGAGACTTGGATAAGATAGGTAGATTAAAGAATATGCCAGTATGGTTATTCCATGGTGATGCAGATAGAGTTGTTCCCGTTGAAAATTCGACGAAGATATATAATGTACTGAAATCTATTAATGATAATGTAAAGATAACCATATATGAGAATGTAGGCCATGATTCATGGACAGAGACCTATGATAATAATAAAATATATGAGTGGTTGTTAAGTCAAAAAAAATAAAACCACGCATCCATCTTGATATTATTTTTTAAATAGTCCCCATTGAAATTTTCAAATACTATTAAATATTTATCTATTCTATCCATTATTCTCTTGACTGGAATGAATTGTAGTTCTGTTAGGGATAACCGTGTACATAGGCAATTTCCTAAACAGTTGTTCTCAGTGCAGGATGGCAGGATCATTTCACCGGGAGGGAATGTTACGGCACTTAAAGGATGTAATCTCGGAAACTGGCTGGTTCTAGAGATGTGGATGCTGGATCAGGTTACCGATAAACATCACGACCAATACACATTTGAATCTGTTCTCGAGGAGCGCTTTGGGAATGATAAAAAGCATGAGCTGATGGAACTCTACAGAGAAAACTGGATCACTGAAAAAGATTTCAAAACAGTACGATCATTTGGAATGAATACTGTACGTCTGCCGTTTCAGTATACTATCTTAATGGATGAGGACAAACCCTATTCTCTCAGGAAAGATGCATGGGTCTGGCTGGACAGGGCAGTACAGTGGGCAGAAAAAAATGAACTGTCTGTTATCCTTGACCTCCACGGAGCTCCAGGAGGGCAAAGCGGTATGGATCACACAGGTAGAAGTGGTTACAACCGTTTATGGAAGGACAAAGAATATCAGAACCAGACAGCCTGGCTGTGGAAAGAAATTTCAAAACATTATTTGACTAATCCAACTATTGCTGCATACGATCTATTGAATGAACCCTGGGGAGGGACAGAAGAACAACTACGTGATATAATATTTCTCCTTTTCAAGGAGATACGCAGTCTTGGAGATGAACATATCATAATTTTTCCTGGTCATTACAGTGGGATCGATTTTTACTTTGAAGACATTGAACCTGATTTTACTAATTACATTTACACAGCCCATTTCTACCCTGGATTTTTTGGATGGGGTGCGCCTGTTCCACAGGTTCACGCAGAATTTCTAAGTAGTGGATTGCAAGATTGGCATAAAAAGATGGAAAGGCTCAAGATTCCTCTTCTTATTGGGGAATTCAATGTGGTGGCTAAAAAAGCAGGAGGCGGTGAAATGATGAGGCGTTATTATGATGTGTATGAAGAATACGGATGGCCTGCGACTATGTGGTCATACAAGGTTCTCACCAAACAGGGTGGTATTAAGGAAATGAATTGGGGAATGGTGACAAATAAGGATTCGCTTTTAGTATTGGATATGGAGAACGATAGCCTGAATGAAATTGAGTCTTGGTTCAGGAGACTATCATCGATGGAGATTGCAGTTGATGAAGATTTGCGTTTCTGGATGACAACGAATGAGAAAACGCTTTCTCTGGCAGATCTCCCACCTTTGCCACCACCCATTAAATCTGTAGATGTCAATGATCCTCTCCCTGTGACATGGTCAGCTATGGACATTGGCGGGTCACTCTCAGGAGGGCAAAAGATCAATAAGGATACATTGACCATTTATGGAGGAGGAAACGATATCTGGGCAACAAGTGATCAGTTCAGGTTCGTGTACACAGAGATAGAAGGTGATTTTTCATGCACCGTTTTCGTTAATGATCTTCTGAACACTCATTCCTATGCTAAGGCAGGACTCATGGCCAGAAATAGTCTTGCTGATCATTCATCACATGCACTGGTCAATGTTTTTCCATATGGTAACACCGAATTCGGATACAGGAGCACTAATGATGAAACCATGTCTGCAATAACAGGGCTGGTTCTCTCTATACCAGGTGCTAAATTAAGATTGGATAGAAAAGGAAACACTCTCACCGGGATGGTATATGTAAATGATCGATGGGCAAAGTCAGGGTCAGTCACGATTCCAGGATTGAATAAAAGGATATTCATTGGTCTGGCAACTTTGAGTCATGATAACAACCAGTTAACCAAAGCGGTTTACTCAGATCTGAAAATCTTACAGAATGATTGATTATTGTGATTCTATATTATATACAATGGCAATAATGCCTCAATAGGTTTTAGGGATTGTCTCCTCCATTGCTTCAACTGGATTTATACGAAGATTTATCAAGAAATTTATAAATGAATTAACATAGTCAGGTGTGCAAGGGTATCAAAATCATGCAAACCAAGCGATTGACTAACTTTTGATATCATGGGTGTGTTTCGATAGATTCGTTCGCAAACACTGAATATTTCCACTGCAATAGCATCTAACTCTTGCATTGTTTTTTCTTCTTGGTCGGACTGAGTGATTAGATGAATAATACTAGGATGACCTATAATCAAGAACCTGATAATTGCTGCTTTCAGCAAGATGTGTCTAAAATAAAGCATCAAATCTTCAAAATGAATGTACGGATCTTGAAAGAGTAAATTTACCAAATATCTCTCCATATATACATCCATCCTATTTGAGAATAACTTCTCGAATTCACTTTTTCTACTTTTGAAAGCATCAAAAAAAGATTCACTGAATTTCACTGGAATTTCAAAAATATTGTGGGTTTCTGATTTAGAAACTGAATAATCTTTTATATCATTTAAATATGACTTAATAGAAGATTCAACCAACGAATTATATTGCAAACGCTTTTTATCACCTAGTGTTTTCGAGAGAATAATTTCATTAATCAGAATTAATGCGGCATTATTTTCCAAGGGAATCGTCTCATATGTTTCTGTCATTAGATTTAAAAACTCTTTATTCTTTATGATCGAAATCCCTTCTTCAATAGGTTCCAGGTTAGTATTTTGATTTTGTTTATTAAAGTGCGGATGAATTTTTTTAGCGATAAATACCAATGCAAACATTTTCTGTCTGAAGGTTGGTTGAATTTTTGATTCTAATGTATCAATCATAATTTCGCGAAATTGTTTATAATATTTATGATATAGCGTGTTACCTTGTTCGATAGGTCCATGTAATAGTGTCTTTTTAAGATTATCATTATATTCTACTCTATTCATAGAATGTTGTGTTAAAAGACTCTTTCTGACTATTTCGGGACAACCAAAATCTCCACTGAGCTCAAAATTAGATTCATGTAAAGTAATTCGTCTCGGAAATGTAGAACAGGTTCCTGGAAGAGCTTTTTCTCCAAAATCTCTTTGGAGGTTGCACAAACCATCTTTTGCTAAAAACGAGCATGATTGATCCTCTTTGAGTTTAATATGCCCGAACCTATTAAAACCTTCTTGTTCACCTTTTTTATATCTCTTAATATTTTGTTTTAGTTGTGATTTTCCTCCTGGAGTCCGTATTAAATGTGATTTTATTCTACGGTAACTTGGTTTATCAATATGAATATTCCACCCTGCACAACAAGTCATTTCACAGTCAGAACCAATGCAAGAAAATTCATTCATATATTTTAGTGCGGTTACGGTAATATTTGTGGTTTTCTTGTTCACCTTCTTATTGTAGTTAAATTGAAAATTTTTGAAAAATCAAATTAGACAGAGTTAATAATATATATTTAATGGATACAGGAAAAATATAAATAATAAACTGCTATAATCTATAATTTTTATTTTTAATTTTTTCATCGACAAATTCAAAGAATCATCTTTTTTGTGAACGAACTAAATATAAACATTAATAATCCTATTTTATCTTTATGTATGATCGTACGGAATGAAGAGAAAAATCTATCTTCCTGTCTTGAAAGCGTTGAGGATATTGTCGATGAGATGATTATACTTGATACAGGATCGACAGACAATACGATTCAGATTGCAAAAAGGTTCGGTGCAGATATATACCATTTTAAGTGGTGCGACGACTTTTCTGCCGCACGGAATGAATCTATTAAATTTGCTAAGGGAAAGTGGATTTTATGGATGGATGCTGACGAACAATTTGATCACAGCTCAAAGGAAGAACTGAGTTCAATTATAAAATTATCTCAACATCCCATGGGAGTTAATATTAACATTAGAAATCTATCATCAAAAAATGAGAGTTATGGTACTGCCTATAGATTGTTTTCCAATCACTTCGGTATCCATTTTAAGAATGTCGTTCACGAACAAGTTTCTTACAGTTTGAAAGAAATGAAGGCTGTGATTATTAATTCAAATATTGTTATTGATCATTTTGGCTACGATGAAGACCAATATGATCAGGAAAAGAAACGTAAAAGAAATCTTCCACTATTGCAGAGAATGATTAAAGATAATCCGTATGATTTTTTTCCGCATTTCTTATTGGGACAACATTATTCTGGTGATACAAATACTCAGGAAAAAGCGATACATCATATAGAGAAGTTTTTAAATATGAATTCCAATGAAACAAAATTAATTGCAAGTGCATATACAACACTTGCGGATATCTATTTATCAAAAAATGATTTATATCTTGCGAAAGAGAAGGTTAAAAAATCACTTGAGATAGCTCCCAATCAATTGGTAGCCTTCTATCAGTTTGCAAAAATTGAATTTGCTCAGAAACGATATGAAAAAGCAGTCGATTATTTAGAAGATTTGTGTGGAAGATTAAATGATATCAGGAGTTTCAAATCGGAAAATGCACTTGACACTGTTTTTACAAAAAATCATATTAACGGTTTTTTTATAAAAATAATTATGTTCAATTTAAACAAAGAAAAATCTTTGAGATTGATGGTTAATCTGTGGATCTCCTGTGAGAGATACGGTGAAATGAGTCAAATCTTCTATGAATGGGATGATCTCGAAAGGGAAAAATTTATTCAAAATATTATTAGTATTGGATATTCTGAACCTCACTGGAAAATATTGAATGAAATTTCTGGTTTTCTACACCTAATGAAAAATGATTACGAGGGAGCTTATTCAGTTTTTCGGAATTTATTTGATCATGAACATAGAAATACTTTTACCATCAAATCCCTGGCTGGTATACATGCAAAATTGGGTAGGATGGATGAGGCTGCAGCTTTACTAAGTTTAATATCATGAAATCAACCATTTCTCTTTGTATGATCGTCAGAGATGAAGAAAATACTCTTAATCTTTGTCTTAACAGTGTTAAAGATATTGTAGACCAAATGGTAATCGTTGATACCGGGTCAAAAGACAAAACCATTCAAATTGCAAAAAATTTAGGGGCCGATGTTCATCAATTTCAATGGTGTGACAGTTTTGCAGAAGCCCGAAATGAATCAATCAAATACGCCAATGGAGATTGGATTTTATGGATGGATGCGGATGAAACGTTAGATCCAAGCTCAATAGCTGAATTAAAGAAAATAACACAAAATAAAAATAAGGATTATTTTTATAGTGTCCGGATAAGCAGTAGGAATAATTATCAGAGTAAGGTGATATATTCAGATGCGCACCGGTTATTTCCTAATGGACTTGGAATCCGATTTGAAAATCGGATTCATGAACAGATTTATTATTCAGCGACAAGTGCTGGAGCACGAGAAAAGATCACAGGAATACACATATTGCATGAAGGGTATAATCTCACAGAAGAAGAATATAAAAATAAATTACTGCGAAATCTTCCATTATTGGAGAAGATGGTTGAAGAGGATAGACAAAACAGTTATGCCCATTATACTTTAGCACAAAATTATTCTGGATTGAAACAATACGAAAATGCGATTAAACATTTCAAAGTTGCCATTAAATCTGATACATTGGGAAACTCTCTAACCATTGATGCTTTGAATGTTATGTCTCAAACCTATTCATATTTGGAAGAGTGGGAGAAAGCAAAAAAATATTCCAAACAATCAATAAAATTAAATCCTATGCAATCAGGGGCCTTTTATATGTTATATAAGTGTTCCGAACAGCAAAATAATTTTGAAGACTCGGTAGAGTATTTAACATTGCTTTTACGAAATACGAAAAAAATGAACTCACAACCTAATAATATTGGAAATGATGTGTTAATTAGTGAACATAAAATTATTAAAACGCTCGGGGATACATATACAAAAATAGGGAGGAAGGACAAAGCATTTGAATATTATTCTCAATTGACAGGGGAAGCACTAACAAAAACTATTCTGTGGAAAATTATTCATTTAACAGAGGATTTAGGTGAATGGTACAAACTAATTGGAATTATTGAAAAATATCTGGAAAATAATAACAGTACAGAGATAGAAATGTATGATATTTTAGGTCAGTCCTTTATTAAAACAAATCAAATGGAAAAAGCATTAAACATCTATTTAAAATTATATGATAGTGGTGAACCAAGTAAAATTGTATTAAGACGAATAGCTACATTATATGCAAAACTTGGTAATATGGAAAAAGCCGAATATTTTATTATAAAAATGAATCGAATTATATAGTTATTACCCACAATTTTATCTATTAAATATGATTGTATTTAAGTAAATATTAATAAATTATAATATATTTTCATTAATAAATATAATATTACCTATACTTCTATAAATCTTATCATTTATTAGACAATAGCACTGTTATTTTATTTTTATATATTATTATTATTGAATTTTATTAAAGTTTATTGATTTATATCCGATATTCTTACTGAGCCGTCAGGCTACTGAAATAAATAAGAGATGAAATTTTCAATCAAGAATATTTTATCTGGGACAAATAGATAGTGACTCAATGACAAGGATGTCATTACAATTAATAAGCACGGAGGTTATAAATGAGTCTTTTCAAAATACATGCAAATACACCGGCATTGACTGCTCTGAATTCGCTTTACAGATCCAGTCAAAGTATTGCCGTACACCAAGCAAGGCTTGCGTCTGGTAAAAGGATCAACACAGCAAAAGATGATTCAGCTGGGTATGCGATTTCCCGTTCACTGGAACAAAGAGCAAAAGGTCTGAGAGGAGCTTTAGAAAATGTGAGAAATGCAGCAAGTATTCTCAGTATTGCTGAAGGTGGGTATCAAGCTCAAATGGATGTCTTGCTGACGATTAAGTCTAAAACGGTACAGGCAGCTGATTCCAGTCTCAGTACTGATCAAAGGACCGCAGTACGTAATCAGGTTAATCAATTACTACAGGAGGTTGATGATATTTCATCTCAGGCAAAATGGAATGGCGAATCTATTTTTGGGTCAACCTTTTCATTCCATGTTGGTGCTGATAAAGATGATAAGTTAGCAGTTGTTATGGCTACATCAACATCAGCTGCGGTAGGTGGTAACACTTTAGCAGATCTATCTTCTATGGGAACTACTGGTGGAACTTTTTCCATTGAGGACGAAACAAAATCTGCCTTGGCAATTGGTGCTGTTGACACAGCCATACAGGCGCTCGCAACTATTGTCCAGGGAATTGGTGATACAATCATACGACTTGGTCTTAAAGCAGACGCACTTTCCATAACTGCATCGAATACTGAGGCCACTCGTAGTAGATACGAAGATGCTGATATGGCACATGAGCAGGTCGAATTTTTAAAACATCAGATCGTTCAACAGACAGGAATATCTGCATTGAGCCAGGCTAATTCTGCTCCACAGATAGTTCTTTCATTGTTCCGATAGGTTGATTTTAAGTGATAGCTAAGGGGGAAGGTGGATTAACTCTCTTCCCCTGACATTAAAAATGCACATTAAATTCAATTTAAGGAGAAAAAAATGAAAGAAGGAATCTTGGGAATAAAAGAAGTAGCGGACTACCTGAAGATGAGACAACAAACGGTTTACCGATTAGTGAAACAGAAGAGGATTCCTGCTTTAAAGATTGGTGGCCAGTGGAAGGTAAAACAGCAACATCTTGATAAGATGTTTGATAAGATGCTCCAAGATAAGCTAAAAGAATTCCAACTGTAAACTGAAAAGTCAAGGTAGCATTATTAAGCCCCCTCAATTAATGAATTGAGGGGGCTTTTTATTAATTATTATTAATACCTATTATTAATACTAATAATTAATGAATTTTATTTATATCTATTAAAAATTTATTATTCCATATAATTTATAATAAATATATATGATTTATCATAAATAATCATAAATAATAAAGTATTTTACTATATTTTTCAGGTATATAATTATTTTATGTAAATAATACAGAAATTTTATCTTTTTTCATATTCTTTCCGATAATGAGTGTTGAGAACAAAAAGCTTGAAAAAGCTGACTAACGGGGGAAATATTGAGTTTCCTTTGTTTAAATGTTGTTTAAGCTAAAAATAGAAAAATAAATAACGGAGGAATAAAATGAGTCTTTTCAGAATTGGAGCAAATATCCAAGCAATGGATTCTCTCAGATCCCTTTATCAACTTAACGAAGAAATGGGAGAACGCCAGTCCCGTCTTGCATCAGGTAAACGGATTAATACGGCTCGGGATGATACAGCGGGTTATGCTATTGCCAGATCCTTAGAAGCGCGTGCTAAAGGTTTAAGTGCCGCCCTTTCTAATGTACAGAATGCACAGAGTCTGCTGGCTATTGCAGAAGGCGGCTATCAAAACCAGATGGAAATTCTACAAACCATCAAGGATAAAACAGTACAGGCTTCTGATAGAGCGATAAGCGATACCCAGAGAGTATCCATAGACAGACAGGTGTATCAGCTGTTAACTGAGTTGGACGAAATTGGTGCACAGACAAAGTGGTCAGGTACAACCTTGATCAATGGTGCAGCAGATAGATCATTCTCTTTCCATGTTGGTGGAGATAAAGGTGAAGAGTTACTGGTCACACTGAATAAGTCTAATAGTGCTGTACATGGTTTAGGTACGGTAGCGACAGTAGCCGGAGCTGGTACTATTGGTACAGGTACCAATGTTGACGGTGCTGATGATGCCATCTTAACTGTAACTAATGCTATAGATAGCTTGGCTGGTTATATCCAGAAGATCGGTGATACCATGATTCGCTTAGGAAAGAAGGCTGACTTTCTTTCTGTGAGTTTTGCCAATACAGATGCAGTACGAAGTCAATATGAGGATGCCGATTTTGCGGTGGAGCAGATGGAATTATTGAAGCTCCAGATACTGCAGGGAACATCGGTTAGTGCATTGGCTCAGGCCAATACTGGCCCCCAGGTAGTTCTCGGTCTTTTCAGATAAATAGTGTAAACAACCATAAATTGGGGAGACAGCAATGATATGTCTCCCCAGTATTATGGGGTATTGATTGAGAATTGTGACCCAGACTTACATGTTAAATAATTGAAATAAAGGAGTTAGATATGAGTAGTAGTACAGGAATCATGGGCATAAAAGAGATGGCAGATTACCTGAATATGAAGGAGCAGACCGTATATCGGTTGGTCCAACAGAGAAAGATTCCTGCTATTAAGATAGGTGGACAATGGAAAGCAAAAAAGAACCATATCGACAAATTGTTTGATGATATGCTTCAGGAAAAATTGAAAGAAATCCAATTATAAACTAAAAATAAAAAACAGCTTATTTCACAAAGCCTTCTCAAGAAATTGAGAGGGCTTTTTTATTTTCCATTAATATTATTTAAATTTATTGATTATTCTATATAAATCATTATTTATCATATATAAACATAAAAATTCATATCTAATCATATTTTATAATCAATAAACCTAAATGATATAGATGTTTATTGAATCTTTTAATGGATATTCATTATAAATCATAAATAATCCCTTATTATTATCAATTTTCATATTTTTTCCGATAATGAGTGTTGAGAACAAAGAGCTTGAAAAAGCTAATTAACGGGGGAAATATTGAGTTTCCTTTGTTTAAGTGTTGTTTAAGCTAAAAATAGAAAATAAATAACGGAGGAATAAAATGAGTCTTTTCAGAATTGGAGCAAATACCCAAGCAATGGATTCTCTTAGATCCCTATATGGTCTTAATACGGACATGGCACAACGCCAGTCCCGTCTTGCATCCGGTAAACGGATTAATACAGCTCGGGATGATACAGCGGGTTATGCTATTGCCAGATCCTTGGAAGCACGCGGGCATGGTTTAAGTGCCGCCCTTTCTAATGTACAGAATGCACAGAGTCTGCTGGCTATTGCAGAAGGCGGCTATCAAAACCAGATGGAAATTCTACAAACCATCAAGGATAAAACAGTACAGGCTTCTGATAGAGCGATAAGCGATACTCAGAGAGTAGCCATAGATAAACAGGTGTTTCAGCTGTTGAGTGAGTTGGACGAAATTGGTGCACAGACAAAGTGGTCAGGTACGACCTTGATCAATG